>NZ_JBSHIT010000009.1:0-176874 GCF_053619115.1 Arthrobacter sp. NPDC055585 | reverse complement strand
TCCGGCCCCGCGGCTGCAGGAGCTACATGCCGTAAACTCCCGCTAACCGGCAAAAAAACGTTTTGGGCGGCGCGACAACCGCCCGCCCAAACCTATTAGTCTTTTCCGGGTTCCTCGGGGTCTTTGTCCTCGGAGCCCGGAACCGCGCCGAACCGGCGGTTGACGCCGGAACCGTGTCCCATCGAGTCCGGGTTGGGTTTACCCGCAATGATCATCAGCAGGAAGGTCAGCAGGCACACGATGAACGTGATGCACCCGGCCGCCAGCCCCAGCTCCCAGCGCAGTTCGTTCTCGGCGCCACCGGTGGAGACCACCGCCGTCGTTACCGCCACAAATCCGGCGATGATGCCGGAAGCGATGACGGGGACGTTGCCGTAGTCAGGTCCGGCGCTCTTGGAATCAGCCATGTCTCTCAGCTCCTGCTTCGGTACCGCTGTGCCCTGCCGTGCTGGCGATTCTTCCACCGCATCCGCAGTCCCAACAGGTCCGCACGTATTTTTGCCCGTACCGCGGGCGGCCTGGCCTGCGGCAGGATTCAAAACCGGTAGAGCGAGGCGACGTCGCGTTTTTCCCCGTCGACGTAAACATCCGTCCGTTCGTCGTAGAAGGAGACCAAATCCTGCAGCTGGACCGAGTCGGGCAGGGTGGACTCGTAGGACCAGGCGAGATCGCCGGCCTCGGGTTCGCCGTCCACGGACCAGTACGCGGCGGTGCCCTTGTAGGGGCAGATAGTCTCGGCAGGACTGCGTCGCAGAATACTCCAGTCCACGTCTTCGCGCGGATAGTAGGTCCGGACCGGCACCAGGGTTTCGTAGACGAACAGCGGATGGCTGGTCTCTGCGAGGACCTGCCCGTTCAGTTCCACCCGCGAGGTTCTGGAGGATTCCCGGACATCAACACGGTGGAACGGATCCCGGGGATGTCCCTTTATCGGTTCGTCCTCTTCGAACCACCCGTCGAAGGTATTGAAGTCCAGCAGGACGTGGCCGCGCAGGTCCGGGTCATCCGGACGGAAAGCGGCACCGGAGAGAGTGGTAGAGCCTATGACGACGTCGTATTCGGTGCCGGGTGTGGTGTGGACGGTGAAAGGGAAGCGGGGATCCATCACCGGGGCGGGATCCGGGCGGCCGGCAGCAGGAGCCGCGGGCACGAGCTCCGCCGCCAGGTCTTCCGGCGGCACAGCGAAGATCGGCGTAACCCGGCCGGGCTCATAAACAAGCATGGCCCTCGTTGTATCGAGGGCCATGCTGTTGCCTATTTGCGCCCGGACCCGCTTGGGCGTGGGTTCGTACCGCAGCTGCGGAAGCAGCTCAAACCAGGCGGGGCTTAACTTCAGGGCCATGCCCCGATGGTCTAACTGCGGGCCTCACATTTCAAGGCCTGCCGGAAGCCGTCTTGGGCTGCCCGGCGGCAAGTCTTTCGGGGCTTACGCCGCGGGGGCCGTTTGGTTGGCTGCGCCCAGGCTGGGAGCCGTATCAAGGCTCATCTCTGCTGCGGAGACGCCGCCTGCCACGAGGGCGGACGCGATGGCGATGCCCGCGAGGAGGGCTGTCGTCCGGTTAGTGGTTCCACGAGTGGACCGAGTCTGGAACATGGGTCCTCCTTTCCTTGGTCATGGGTTGCAGGGCGGCCAGCAGTTCCAGCCGCTCTCTGCCCACTTAAAAAGGTTAGGAAACTTCGAAGCCTGCTTGCATAACGCGGCTCACAAATACGGCATTGGATTCCGTGGTGTTGCCCACGAGCCTCTGTGGCGTGTGTCAAACTTCCCTGTTCCAACTGGGCTAAGCTCCTGCACTGACCGGCGGATCCAGGGCGTGCCGGCAGAATCTAGTTTGCTCACTGGGGGATATATGAAGACGAAAAGCGCGGGCGAACCGCAGCGGACGCTGTTCCGGATCGAGAATCAGCAGAGTATGGCCGGACTCTGGTACGACGGCGATGGAAGGTTCACCGAGTACGTAAAAACGCTCGACCACGGACAATGCCGTGACCTGCCGATGCCGTTCGATCCGGGGTTGGCCGGCGGATGGTTCAGTGCCTGCAGCGAGGTGGCCCAGCTGCAGTCCTGGTTCAGTCCCGAAGACCTGGCGCAGCTCGCCCGCCGTGGGTACGGACTATACGAAATCCGGGTCAGCGAGGCGGAGTGCCGGGAGACCGGCGGGCATTTCGTCTTCCGCCGGGAGAACGCACTGTTCCGAGAGCTCCCGCTCACCCTGCTCGGGGTTGTCCCTGCCTAGCTGTTCGCGTTCCGGCGCCGGACTGCGGCGTTCAGTGCCTGCCAGGCACCGGTGGACCACAGGGCCCAGATCACCAGCAGCGGCTGGAAAAACAGGCGGATGAACCGCTTCTGATCGGTATCCAGGCCAAAGCCGTCCGTCTGTGTGACGTACTGGGAGATGTTGCCCGGAAAGATCGCGATAAAGAAAGCAGCCGCCGCCAGGCCCACGGGGACGCGTCGGCTGGGCAGCAGGGCCAGGGCGGAGCCCAGTCCGATCTCCGCGACGCCGGACAGCAGCACAACCAGGTCCTTGTCCAGCGGAACCCAATTGGGTACCTGGGCCTGGAACTCGTCCCGGGCAAAGGTGAGGTGGCTGGTTCCGGCGAATGCCAGGAACAGACCCAGCACGACGGCGGCGGCCCGGCGCGGGCGGCCGGTCCGGGGAGCGCGGGCGGTCAGGGCACGGATGAGGGGGCTGCGAGACATGACCCGACGCTAACCTATCCGCCCGCCGCCGGAAAGTGCGGCGGCGGGCGGCGGGATCAGTGGCCGAAGCTGTCTGAGTCCAGAATGCCGGCCTCTCCGGTGTCCAGCCCGGAAAGGTCCGCAATCTCCGCTTCTTCCAGAGCGAAATCGAAGATCGCAAGATTTTCCGCCAGGTGCTTCCGGGAGGAGGCCTTCGGAATGGGAACCAGGCCCTGCTGGACGTGCCAGCGCAGCACAATCTGTCCGGGGGTTTTGCCGTACTTCGCGGCCAGGGCGGTGACTACGGTGTCCTCCAGCAATCCGCCGTCCCGTCCGAGCGGGCTCCACGACTCGGTGACGATGCCGAGCCTGTTGTTTGCCTGGCTGGACGCTTCACGGATGTGCCGGGGATCCACCTGGATCTGGTTCAGGTCCGGAATGACTCCGGCTTCAGCCAGCCGCTGCAGGTGGGCCGGCTTGAAGTTGGAGACACCGATCCCGCGGATCAGGCCTTCTTCCAGCAGGTCGGCCAGGCCCAGGACGGCCTCCACGTACTGGTCCTGGTCCGGGTTGGGCCAGTGGACCAGCAGCAGATCGATGTACTCGGTGCCCAGTTTTTCCGCCGACGCGGCGAAGGCGCGGCGGACACCGTCGCGGCTGTGCCAGCGCTTGTTGAACTTGCTGGTGATGACCACCTCGCTGCGGGCGATTCCGCTGCGCCGGATGCCTTCACCCACGCCGGCTTCGTTGCCGTAGTTCTCTGCCGTGTCGAACAGCCGGTAACCCTCCTCCACCGCGGTGGTGACGGCGTCGGCCGCCTGGGCGTCGTCCATGGGCCAGGTGCCCATTCCAATTGCGGGCAGCTCGAGTCCGTTGCGCAGCGTGACGGTGGGAACAGTTGGGTTCGGCATGCAGCTTCCTTTCACTGTGGCTGTTGTTCGAGCCTAGCCAACCCAGCTCTGCGTTGCCGAAACATCCACCACCCGGGCCTCCCAGGGGCGCAGTTCTCCGGCGTCCGATGCCCCGGCATAGTTGCCAAGAATCAGCGGCCCGTCCGCGGCGAGCCCCAGCGGAACCTCCAGGACTTCCCCGGATGCGTTGGCGAGGATCAGCCAGACCGTCTGCCCGAGGCTGCGCCGGTAGGCGAACAGCTGCGGGTGTTCGGGTACCTCCAGGTGGAAGTCACCGAGGGCCACCACCTCATGGGTGTGCCGCAGCCGGATCAGTTCCTGGTAGTACCGGAAGACGGATTTCTCCGCAGCGCGGTCGGCTTCGGTGTTGATCTGTTTGTGGTTCGGATTGACATCGATCCATGGCCGGCCCTCAGAGAACCCGGCATTTAGTCCGTCGGTCCACTGCATCGGGGTGCGGGGATTGTCCCGGCTCATGGCACGCAGGGCCTCGAGTGCCTCCTCCGGTGGTGTGCCCTGGGCAGTGGATTCAGCGTAGAAGTTCAGCGATTCAACGTCCCGGTACTGGTCAATCGAGGTGAAGCCGGCGTTGGTCATGCCGATTTCCTCCCCCTGGTACACGTACGGGGTGCCGCGCTGCAGGTGCAGCAGGGTGGCCCACAGGGTGGCTGATTCGTAGCGGAACGCGCCGTCGTCCCCGAAGCGGGAGAGGTGCCGGGGCTGGTCGTGGTTGCTGAGGTAGAGGCTGTTCCAGCCGCGGTCTGCAAGGCCGCGCTGCCAGCGGTTCCAGGACGTTTTCAGGTCCGGGAGACTCAGGGGCCGGTAATCCCACTTCCGCCCGCCGGCCTGGTCCAGGCTCACATGCTCAAACTGGAATACCATGTCCAGCTCGGCCCGGTAGGGGTCAGTGTACAGCAGGGCCTGGTCCACCGTGGCGCCGGGGGTCTCGCCCACGGTGAGGATGTCGCCGTCACGCCCCGAAAAGACCTCGCGGCGCATTTCCTGGAGGAACTCGTGAATCCGCGGCCCGTTGGTGAAATGCGGAGACCCGTCGCCCCAGACGCTGCCCGGTCCCACCAGTCCATCCGGCAGCGCAAGGTCCTTGGAGATGAAGTTGATGACGTCCATACGGAAGCCGTCCACGCCGCGGTCCAGCCACCAGCGCATCGTTTCGTAGACGTCATGCCGGACTTTGGGGTTCTCCCAGTTCAGGTCCGGCTGGTGCGGGGTGAACAGATGCAGGTAGTACTGGCCGGTCTCCGGTTCATACGTCCAGGCCGGTCCGCCGAAGTGCGAACCCCAGTTGTTTGGCTCCGCACCTGGTTCCCCCGGTTCAAAGCCGGGCCGCGCGTCGCGCCACCAGAAGTAGTCCCGGTACGGATTGTCCCGTGACTTCCGGGCCTCCTTGAAAACGGGGTGCTCGCTGGAGGTGTGGTTGACCACCAGATCCATCACGAGTTTCATGCCCCGGAGGTGCATCTGGCCGAGCAGTTCGTCGAAGTCCTCTTCGGTGCCGAACAGCCGGTCGATGCGCCGGTAGTTCGAAATGTCATAGCCGTTGTCCCGCTGCGGCGACTCATGCACGGGGGAGAGCCAGACGACGTCGACCCCCAAATCCTGCAGATAGTCCAGGTGCGCGAGGATGCCTTTGAGGTCACCGATCCCGTTCCCGGTTCCGTCCGCGAAGCTGCGCGGATAGATCTGATAGACGACGGCGCGGGTCCACCAGGCGGGTTCATGCGGATCGGTCACGGGGTTTCCTCTCGCCGGCGGTGCCTGCGAGTCTACGCCGCGGGCAGCGTGCGATGAATCGGCCGGTTCTATTTTTTGCTGCCGGTTCCAGCCGGCAGAAAAAATGCCACCCGGCAGCGAAATCTACAGGGCCAGCCGCATCAGAACCCGCGGAAACCCGTTGAGCACAGACCCGGTATCCGCAGCCTTGGTGAAGCCCGCGGCTTCGAAGAGGCTGCGGGTGCCGACGTACGCCATGGTCAGGTCCACTTTCTCGCCCTGGTTATCCACCGGGTAAGCCTCGACGGCGGGTGCGCCGTGTGTGCGCGCGAAGCCGACGGCGCCGGAAACCAAAGCATGGGAGATTCCCTTGCCCCGGTGGCCGGGACGGACCCGGACACACCACAGCGACCACACCGGCAGGTCATCGAGGGTGGGTATCTTCCGGGTCTTCGCAAACGAGGTATCCGCCCGCGGATGGATCGCCGCCCACCCGGCCGGGACGCCGTCGTCGTACGCCAGGACGCCGGGAGGCGGCTCTTCGCCCAGCAGTCCCCGCATCTTCTCTCCCCGTGCGGTTCGCTGCAGTTCCTGGTTCTCCTTTGAGGACAGCAGACGGTAGCTCAGGCACCAGCAGGCATTGGAATCGGGGTGCTTGGGCCCCAGGACGGCGGCGGTATCTTCGAACACCGTGGCGGGTCGGACCTCTACTGGCATGCGCACACCCTATCCCGGAACAGCCGCCAAGCTGAGAAACTCCGGGAAACGGGCTAGACTAGCCGGTTCATCCCGGCGGATTCCCCGCCGGAAGACACAAGCAGCAGGAAAAAGAAAAGAGAGCGCAATGTTCGCCGCTGGAGCGTCCATTACCGAGATTGAGCAGGACGTCGAGGACATGATCGTGCAGCTGGTTCACCGGCTGGGAGACCTGGCCGATGCGGACCCGGATCCGGTGGGAGCCCAGGAACGGGCCTACATCAAGGCCTTCTCCGACGTCCGTGCCAACAGCTCCATGGACCAGGCCGCACTCCTGGAAACAGCCATCAGCCGGCCCAACCTGGCAGAGTCGCTGCTGTACCTGAACCGCCGCCTGGATGCGGCAAACCTGAGCCCGCGGGAGCCGGCCGGAATCATCGGCGTCGTTATCCGGCTGGCCATGGACGGGCTGTGGGTGAGCGACATCCTGGACTCCAGCCGGTTCACCAAGGCGGAGCGCGAGCGGATCACTACCCTGCTCACCGCACTGTCCCGGCTGAGCGATGAGCGGATGGCGGAGCTGCTCCCGGAGTGCGCCGCCACCCGCTAGCGCCTACTTCTTGTCATCCCCGGTGAGCCGCTGGGAAAGGTAGACCGGGATCATGGAGGCCACGATCAGGACGGCGGCGATCACATTGACCACCGGCGCCTGGTTGGGCCGGGCCATGTTGTTGAAGATCCAGATCGGCAGCGTTTCGGTGCCCGGCGGGGCGGTGAAGGTGGTGACCACCACTTCATCGAAGCTCAGTGCAAAGGCGAGCAGCCCGCCGGCAACGAACGCCGAGCGGAAGCCGGGGAACGTGACGCCGAAGAACGTCTTGACCACGTTGGCGCCCATGTCCATGGCCGCTTCCTCGAGCCCGCGGTTCATCCGGCCCAGCCGGGCCTGCACGTTGTTGAACACCATCACGATGCAGAACGTCGCGTGGCCGACGATCACGGAGAAGAGTCCCAGCCCGATTCCCAGCGGCTCCAGCACGGTCTTGAACGTGTTGTTCAGGGCGACGCCGGTGACGATGCCGGGCAGGGCGATGGGCAGCACCACCAGAAGGTTGATGGTGTTCTTGCCGAAGAAGTCGTAGCGGGACAGTGCGAAGGCCACCATGGAACCCAGCAGCAGGGCGATCACGGTAGCGACGGAAGCCACCTTGAGCGAGGTCCACAGTGCCTCGCGGACACCTTCGTTGTGCCAGGCTGCCACCCACCAGCGGGTGGTGAACTCCTTGATCGGAAAGGCACCGGAGGTAGTGGCGTTGAACGAGTTGGCGATTACCAGCAGCAGCGGCAGGTAGATCGCGGCCATCACCAGGCCTGCGAAGACCCGGAGGGTGATTTTGGCGGAAGCCGATAGCCTCATGGGTCTCTCCTACAGTTGCTTCAGGGCGCCGGACTTGCGGGCCAGGAACAGGTAAAGCACGACGACGATGATCGGCACAGTGCCGAAGGCTGCGGCGAGCGGTGGGTTGAGGTTGATGTTCGAGGCGATGACGGTGCCGATCACCTGGGTCTTGCCGCCGACGAACTGGGCGGCGATGTAGTCGCCCAGGCTCAGCGAGAACGTGAAAATGGACCCCGCCACGAAAGCCGGCTTCAGCAGCGGCACGGCCACGGTCCAGACCGTGGACCAGGCCTTGGCGCCCAGGTCAGAGGAGGCATCGAAGAGGCTGTCGGGAATCTGCCGGAACGCGTTGTAGACCGGCACCGCCATGTAAGGGAACCAGAGGTAGGCCAGCGTGATGATCAGCGCGGCGGTGCCGTAGCCCGGGCCGGTCATCCCCAGCGGCGCCAGCAGCCAGTCCAGCGGTCCGCCGGAGGAGAAGGTGATGCGCCAGGAGAAGACCTTCACCAGGTAGCCGGCCCAGAGCGGCAGCGTGATGCCGATGGCCAGGGCGGCACGCATCTTCGGGGAGGCGACCTTTGCCATGTAGAGCCCCAGCGGCAGCGCCAGCGCAGCGCACAGCACGGTGACGGCCAGAGCGATTCCGATGGTCCGCAGGGCGGTCTGCTGGTAGGCCGGGACCGTGATGATCTCGATGAAGTTCTCCAGCGTGAACGCCGGAATGACCTTGGAGGTGAAGCTGTCCGTGGTCCAGAACGCGGTGATGAACAGCAGGATCAGGGACCCGATGTAGAGCACGCCGAGCCAGCCGAGGGGCAGCAGGAGCAGGCCTGTCAGGCGGGCTTTGGTCCGGGCGTAGAGCATTCGTGAAATGCGGTCGCCCCAGCTGTTCCGGGGCTCCACCGCGGCTGCGGGCGGGGGCGGGGTTTCTTGGATTACTGCCATGGCGCTTTCCGGCGGGATTCCGCCGATTCTCCTCTTGGGCCGGGCCTGTGGGATGACTGGCCGCTGAGCGCGGCCGGGTTTGGAAGCCGGTGGGCGGCGGGCTAATCCGCCGCCCACCGGCAGTATTGGGTGGAGCCGGTGAAGCTAGCCCTTGATCTCAGTCCAGGCCTTGGTCCAGTCCTGGTAGTTGGTGCAGGTCACGTCCGTGCGGCCGTCCACACACTGCTCAACCGGGGTGGTCCACATCCAGACCTGCTTGTAGTACTCCTCGTCAGTGGCGTGGAAGGTCTCGCAGTGGGCTGCGTTGGCCTCGGAACCTTCGCAGGCCAGGGCGTTGGCCGGGGCCATGCCGAAGTTCTGCGAGATCTGGGCGTTGACCTCGGCGGAGGAGGCGTAGTCCATCCACTTGTAGGCGCAGTTCGGGTTCTTCGCCTCAGCGGCGATCATCCAGGTGTCGGACCAGCCGGTGGCACCTTCCTTGGGCAGCACGGATTCGACCTTGCCGCCGTCGCCCTGGGCCAGGTTCACAATGACCTGCCAGCCGGTGCCCATGTGAGCGGTGCCGGAGGAGATGGAGCTGACAGCCTTCAGCGCGTCGTTCCAGTACTCGCCCACCAGCCCGTTCTGGGTCTTGAGCAGTTCGACGGCGGCAGCGAGCTGCTCTTCGTCGAGCGCGTACGGGTTGGTGATGCCCAGGTCCGGCTGCGTGGCCATCAGGTAGACGGCGGCGTCGGCAATATAAATCGGGGAATCGTAGGCCATGGTCTTGCCGGCGTACTCGGTGTCCTCTTCCCACAGCGGAGCCCAGGAGTCCGGGGCCTCGGCGACGTGGTCCGTGTTGTACATCAGGACGTTGGCGCCGCGGCCGATCGGTACGCCGTAGCTCTTGCCGTTCAGCGTGTCATAGACCTGGCCCTTGAGGCCTTCCACGAGGTTGCCGAAGTTGGGGATCAGCTCGGTGTTGATCGGGGCCACGTCGCCGCCGGCGATCAGGCGCAGGGACGCGTCACCGGAGGCGGAGACCAGATCGTATTCGCCGCTGCGCATCAGCTGGACCATTTCATCCGAGGTGGCGCCGACCTTGCGGTTCACCTCGCACTTGGTCTCTTCCTCGAACGCGGACACCCAGTCGGCGTCGGGATTGGTGGAACCGTCTTCCACGAAGCCGGCCCAGGCAATGATGTTGACCTGGCCTTCGCTTTCGCCGATTTCGCTGGCCATGGGCAGGTCCGGAACCTGGATGCCGGTGGTGCCTGAGTCAGTGGATGCGTCCCCGCCGCAGCCGGCCAGGACCAGCGAGAGCGAGGTGAGCGCTGCCAGCGGCAGTGCCTTGGTGATCTTCATGGGAGAACCTTTCATAGTGGGTGCGGAGCGGGTGGAGCAGGGCCGGTGAGCGGCTGGGAAAGTGAAGCTGGAGGATTAGGAAACGCGGAAGTTGAAACGTGAGGGCCACTGGAGCTCGACGGCGTCGCCCCGGGAGGCGGCGGTGGCTCGGGAGTCGTTCTGCTCCTGGACGATGAGCCGGTCCCCGGCGGCCGTAGCAGCGACATAGCGTGTTGTGGGGCCGGTGTACACGATTTCCTCGATGGTGGCCGGCACGGCGGAGAAGCCATCGGGTGCCGGAGATCCCGGTGCGGCAAGGTGGATGCGTTCGGGCCGGATGCTGACCAGACCGTCCGCGCCGGTGAGCTGGCGGGCGAGGTCGCCCTCCACCAGGTTGGTGCTGCCCAGGAAGGTGGCCACAAAGCGGGTTGCCGGCCGCTCGTAGAGGTCTTCCGGGGTTCCCACCTGTTCAATGCCGCCGTCGTTGAACACGGCAATCCGGTCCGAGAGCGTGAGTGCCTCTTCCTGGTCATGGGTGACAAAGATGAAGGTGATGCCGACTTCGCGCTGGATCTGTTTGAGCTCAATCTGCATCTGTTCGCGCAGCTGCTTGTCCAGGGCGCCGAGCGGTTCGTCCAGCAGCAGCACCTGGGGGCGCAGGATCAGGGCCCGGGCCAGGGCGATGCGCTGGCGCTGGCCGCCGGAGAGCTGGGAAGGCAGCCGGCCTGCCACCTGCGGCAGGCGGACCATTTCCAGGGCTTCGGCAACCCGGCGCTCACGCTCAGCCTTGGGGGTCTTGCGCAGCTTCAGGCCGTAGCCCACGTTCTGCGCGACTGTCAGGTGGGGGAAGAGGGCGTAGTCCTGGAAGACCGTGTTGACGTTGCGCTCAAACGGGGCCTTGCCGGTGACGTCGGTGCCGTGCAGCTTGATGGTGCCGCTGGTAACCGGCTCGAAGCCGGCAACCATGCGCAGCACCGTGGTCTTGCCGGAACCCGAAGGGCCCAGCAGGGAGAAGAATTCGCCGGAGCGGATGTCCAGGTCCAGGTCCTTGACCGCGGTGAAGTCGCCGAAGCTTTTGGTCACGGAGGAGAGGCTGATGGCGTTGCCCGAGGGCGCCTTGTCCTCGGCGGCAGGGGAGAGAGGTGCTGTGCTGGCTCGCACGGTGGATCCTTTCACTTCAGCTGGAAGCGCCGAAGCGCGTCAGGTAGTAAAGCTATGAAACCAGATGTTATATGTAATTCAGGTCACTTCAAGTAAATTTCTTGTTACGGATGCGCGGCCCGGCACGCTGGCGCAGTCCGGCCCGCCAAGCTGGAAAGATCGTGAACATGCCCCAGAACACCGCTCCGCAGAAACGCCTCCTCACCGCCGTCTTCGCGCCGCTTGGCGACGCAGGAAAGGCCAGCCGGGTCGAAGAACGCATAGTTCAGGGGATTTCGGCCGGGGCGCTCGCCGACGGGGACCGGCTGCCCACGGAGGTTGAACTGGCCGCATCCATGGGGGTGGCCACGGTAACGGCGCGTGAAGCGCTGGCCGGCCTGCGCTCCCGCGGACTCGTAGAAACCCGGCGGGGACGCGAAGGCGGCACGTTTATTACGCTGCCGTCCGGGGACCGGTCCGTGCTGGTGCGCCGCCGGCTCACCGGCATGAGCAGGGTTGAACTGCGAGATCTGGCGATCCACTATGCAGCAATCGCGGCCACCGCCGCGGAGCTGGCAGCGGAGGCCGCCGACCGCGAAGACGTGGAAGCGCTGGCACATCTGCTGGACGCTCCCGCGGGCGGCAGCAACCGCGCCGTCGGCGATTTCCTGCTCGAACTCGCGGCGCTGAGTCAGTCAGCCCGGCTGACACGTGAGTACGTCAGGCTCCACACTGACTACGGATCCCTGCTGGGCCTGGCCCACGCGGATCCCGCCTTCAACTCCGCCATGGTGCAGCTGTGCCGGCGGATCTGCGGTGCCGTAGCCGACGCTGACACGTCCGGAGCACGCTCACTGGTCCGCCAGTACGTCCAGGCCTCCGTGGCCTGGCTGATCGATGAACACACCCGTCTTCACTCCTCCGCCGCCTTCACTACGGCGGAGAAACCACCCGCACCCGCCAGGAGGAAAGCATGAGCATTTCCCGCAGTGACAGTCCACCCCCATCGCCGGCAGCGCAGCCGGCGGACCTCGGCCGGTTTTTCCAGGATCTGCTGGAGATTCTGGAGGAATGGAAACCCCTGCTGGAGGAACTCTTCAGCGGCCCGGATGCCCGCCCTTCGCGCCGCGAGGTGGATGCCGTCGTCGAGCCGCTAACCACCACACTGCTGGGCCGCACCGACTATCCGCTGGCCGGGGGCGGTTTTGTGGCGGCGCACGAAGCCCTGGCCGACGCGCCCTGGCATATGGCCTGGTGGCAGGGCCGGAGCAAGGAAGTCCAGGTTGTGCTCTCATCCGTGGAGAGCATGGGCGAGGCCTATTCCCGGCGGGAGTGGTTCACCGTTCCCCTGGAGACCGGTGCCAGCCATGTGACCGGACCGTACGTGGATTTCATCTGCACCGATGAGTACACGGTGACGCTGACTTCGCCGGTTCGCGTGGGCGGCACGGTGGTGGGCGTGGTCGGAGCCGATGTGTTCGTTGAATCGCTGGAGGAAGTGCTGCTTCCGGACCTGCGCGCCGTGCATCCCGAAGCGTCACTGGTGAACCGGGTGGGCCGCGTGGTGGTCTCCGCGGATCCCCAGCTGGCCGCCGGACGGCTGCTGGTGGGGGACTGGCGCCAGACGCCGGATCCGGCGCGGATGGATCTCCGCGGGCCCGAGTACGCCGGCCGGCTGGCTGCCGTGCATCCGTGCGGAAGCCTGCCGCTCGCCGTTGTCGTTCCCGCCTAGGTCTCCAAGAGCGGCCAGCCCGCGAGAGGCCAGTTACGGCTCTTTTCAGGCTCCAAACGAGCCCTAACTGGCCTCTCGGCGGTGGGTGGCGGGTTGCAGGACCGAGGAGGCGGCGCCGCCCGGGTCAGCGGGTGATGGCGAGGTTGAAGCTCGGGCTGCGCAGTGCGCCCATCAGGGCGGCGAAGAGCAGGAAGTAGTGCTCGACTGCACGTGCGGTGTCGATGCCGCCCAGATCGATCTGCTGCTCCGGTGCCCAGCCGAGGTCCGTGAGCAGGCCGGAGACCATTTCTTTGGCTTCCTGGTCCTCCCCGGAGAGGAAGACGCTGGTAGGTGCCGGAAGCTCGGTGGGGTCCGCCCCGATGGGGCCGCCCACCGTGTTCAGCGTCTTGACGACTTTCGTCTCCGGCAGCGACTCCTGCAGACGCTGCCCCAGGCTGGAATCGGTATAGATGAGGTCCAGCTGCCCATTTACCGCGTTGCCGATGTCGATCAGCACACGTCCGGCGAGCTCCCGGCGCAGACCGGTAAGCGTTTCCAGCGAGTGGGCCGCAGCCAGGGCGCTGAGTATCACCGGGCTTCGCCCGATCGCCTCGGCGTGGCCAAGCGCCGGGGCCGGCAGGTCCGCAGCTGTCTCCGGGGTCCGCGAGCCGAAAACCACCGTGTGGCCGGCCCTGAGGAATCCGCTGCCAAGGGTGCGGGCCATGTGTCCTGTGCCGAGAATGGTGATGTTCATGATGCCGTTCCTGTCCGGCGCCGCAACGCCTGATATTGTTTGAACTTGAACAGTTTTGAACCCTAGTACCTATTTTGAATTTAAACAATAGGAGGCACGTTGGCCCCGTCGCTCACCGCTGAGGAGCTGGCCGCATACTTCGCCTTTCGACGGGCCGGTGACCTGCTGCAGAAGTCCGTCACCGGTCATCTGCGGCCCTACGGGCTGACCGAGGTGCAGTTCACGGTGCTCGCCCAGCTGGGCTCAGCGCCGGAAGGCATCGGCATGGGTGAACTGGCTCAGACACTTGTGGTGTCCAAGGGCGGGCTGACCTACCAGGCGAAGCAGCTGGAAGCCCGGGGGCTGGTGGAACGGACCGCTGACCCGGAGGACGACCGTGCGGTCAGGATGACCCTGACCAAAGAAGGCAGCGCATTGCTGGAGCAGGTCCTCCCCGAGCATATTGCGCAGATGAGGGAACTGTTCTTCGACCGGATCGACCCGGCAGCTCTGCGGACCATGCGCACCGCCCTGGAGAAGCTCGGGTAGGGCGCACGGCCATGGCTGGGCAGGCCCTGCCGCCGGGTCAGGCGGACGCAGCGCGCGCCGGAATGTGGAAGAACGGCACGGTGCGGTTGACCATGGGTCCGATCAGCAGGGCGAAGGCCACGGTGCCCAGGCCGACGGCGCCGCCCAGCGCCCAGCCCACTGCCAGCACCGTCACTTCGATGCCGGTGCGCACAGCCCAGATTGGCCAGCCGAAGCGGGCGTGAAGTCCGGTCATCAGTCCGTCCCGGGGCCCGGGGCCCATCCTCGCACCGATGTACAGGCCGGTGGCCACGGCGAGCAGGACCAGCCCGGCGGTGAACAGCACAATCTGGTCTACAACGTTCCCCGGCGTGGCCAGTACGGCCAAGGCGACTTCGGCGCTCGGCCCCACCAGCAGCACGTTCAGCACGGTGCCGGGGCCGGGTTTCTGCCGCAGCGGAATCCACAACAGCAGCACGCCGAGTCCGATCAGGTTGGTCACGAACCCGAAGGGGATGCCGGTCTGCAGGCTGGTGCCCTGCCCCAGGACATCCCACGGTGAGACTCCCAGCCCGGCACGGATCATCATGCCAATGGAGAAACCGTAGAAGAAAAGACCGGCCAGCAGCTGCGCCACCCGGCGGAGGAAGTTCACGGACATGGGCTCAACAAAACTCCTCCGGCGGCATAAATCCAAAAGCAGCCTTGTCACTGGAGACATACGCGGTAATCCGCGTGTCGGCTAGGTCCGCAGGCGCACGACGGCGTCGGCACGGGCAGCGTGTGCAGCCACCAGGTCGGCGTTGGCCTGGTCGCTTCCCCGCGCCCATTTCCTGGCATCGGCGGCGCTTTTGCCGAAAGCTGTGTGCCGCTCCTGAAGCCGCCGGACGCGTTCGGCATCCCCAAGCGCCAGGAACCACACGGCGTCGACCTGTTCCCGGGCCCGGGGCCACGCTCCGGAGTCCAGCAGCAGGTAGTTGCCCTCCGTGATGACCAGCGGCACCTCCCTCCGGACCGGCACTGCCGAACCCACTGGTTCTTCCAGCTCCCGGCGGAACTCCGGGGCGTAGACCACCGGCTCAGTCTGCCCCCGCAGCCGGCGCAGCAGCGCCGCGTATCCGGCGTCGTCGAACGTATCCGGAGCGCCTTTGCGGTTTCTGCTGCCCGCTGCGTCCAGCACCCGGTTGGCGAGGTGGAAACCGTCCATTGGAACCACGACGGCGAGTTCCGGTCCCAGCTCAGCCGCCAGCGCTGCGGCGAGCGTTGACTTTCCTGCACCGGGCGGGCCGGTGATGCCGAGGATGCGGCGGGGTCCTGCTGCCAGTCGGCGTGCTTCGGCAGTGAGCTCGGTCAGGCTGCGGTCCAGAATCTGCATAGGAACAATCTTGGCGTAGGGGCTGGAATGTTCTGCGGACCCGGTGGGTTAATGGTTGTGTAACTGAATATGGGGATGATCGGTATCGACGATGTTTGCCGCGTTTGGAGAAGCGGGCCGAGGATGCAGGGTTATCTCGCTAACGCCCCCTGTAAACCAATAAGTGCCAAACCTATGCGCACTGACTTCGCTCTCGCCGCCTAGGCCAGAGTGAGTCCGTCAGACCGGAAACGCTTCCGTTCCGGATCCTGGCGTCGTTTAGGAAGCCACTGCCGGACACTGCTGCCGTTCAGGTGTCCGGGACTTTTTGAACGGCTGGGCCCGGATCAGCCACTTGCCTGCTCAGATGGCTGGGGCCAAGAAAATCCAGTGCAGGCTGCGCCCGGAGAAGTCCAGGCACGTCGGCGTCGGACGGGGGTTCGATTCCCCCCATCTCCACCAGACTGTGCTCCGTCCCGAAAGGCCGGGGCACAGTCTTTTTTGTGCGATCTTCCCGTCGCCGGCGCCATTGACGGTGCTGCGAGAATGGGGCACATGGCGCTGCACAGGTATCCGGTCCGCCGGCTCGAGGAAGATCCGGCCCATGCGCTGGACCGTGGATCCTGGCCTGCAGAGCTCCCAGCAGTGGCACACCTCCTGAACCGCGGCCTGGACCTGGGCCCCGCGACCATTCTCGTGGGCGAAAACGGGTCGGGGAAGTCGACGCTCGTGGAGGCCGTTGCCCTGGCCTACGGACTGTCCGCCGAAGGCGGCTCAACGGGTGCGCGGCACAGTACGCGCTCCACGGAATCCGTTCTCGCCGATCATCTGCGGCTGGTCCGGAACGCGGGTGCCACCCGGCGCGGGTACTTTCTGCGGGCCGAAACCATGCACAGCTTCTACACCTACCTGGAGGAGAACCCGAGGACGGGCCTGCCTGATATCCCATTCCACGAGATGTCCCACGGGGAGTCTTTTTTGGAGCTGGCCGCGGACCGGTTCCGGGGTCGCGGGCTGTGGGTGCTGGATGAGCCCGAGTCCGCGCTGTCCTTCTCCGGCTGTCTGAGCCTTCTCTCAGTGCTCAAGGGACTGTTAGCTGACGGCCGGTCGCAGGTCATTCTGTCCACCCACTCTCCGCTTCTGGCTGCGCTGCCCGGGGCGGAGATTATGGAGCTGGGACCATGGGGGCTGCGGCGCCGGGCCTGGGAGGACCTAGAACTCGTGGACAGCTGGCGCTCCTTCCTTTCCTCACCCGAGCGGTACCTCCGCCACCTCTAGTCCCAAACCGTGACTTCTGACCCGCCGGGTAGTTGGATGTGCAGAGACGGCCGTTGACCAGGGGTGGCACCGCTCCGGCGGCCGGCACCGAGGAGGTTCCATGGGACGGGTCAGAGGCAAGACGGTTTTGGTCAGCGGAGGCGCGCGGGGGATAGGGGCCGCGGTTGTCCGCCGGCTCGCCGACGAGGGCGCGCAGGTGGTGATCGGTGACGTGCTCGACGCCGACGGCCGGGCCCTGGCGGATTCGCTGGGCGGGCAGGGATTATTCGTTCACCTGGATGTGACCAGCCCCGAAGACTGGGACGCGGCAGTCCGCGAAGCCGTGGAGAGGTTCGGCGGTGTCGATGTGCTGGTGAACAACGCCGGAATCGCCAACTTCGGCAGCATAGAGGACTACACCCTGGAGCAGTGGAACACGATCATCGCCATCAACCTGACCGGAGTCTTCCTGGGGATCAAGGCAGTGGTGGAACCGATGAAACACTCGTCCGGAGCCTCGATCATCAACCTTTCCTCCACCGCCGGGCTGCAGGGGTACAAAGATCTGCCGGGATACACAGCCGCAAAATACGGAGTGCGGGGGCTGACCAAATCTGTTGCCATTGACCTTGGCCCGTACGGAATCCGGGTCAACTCGGTGCACCCCGGTGCGGTGCGGACGCCCATGACGGAAGGGCTGGAAGGAGGGCAGGACCACGTGGCGCTGCACCGCATGGGTGAGCCGGAAGAGATCGCGAACCTGGTGCTGTTCCTGGCCAGCGATGAATCCAGCTTCTCCACGGGTGCCGAGTTTGTGGCCGACGGTGGTGAGACAGCAGGGCTGGCACGGTATGAGGTGGCCGAGCTGAGTTCTGAACCGGGCTCGGCGCCGTCGTCGCCGTCCGGTGCATCCATGCCCAGCCAGCCGCCGGCCGCACCGGAGCCGCCGGCAATGTGAGGCTAGCGGGGCAGTTCCGCGTCTTCGCGTGCGGGGCTGCCCGTGCTGCCCTTCGGCTCGGTGAAGACGACGTACCGGTAGGCGAAGTACCGGAAGATGTTCCCCAGGAGGATGCCGATGACGTTGCCGGAGATGTTGTCTGCGAACTGGCTGGTGAAGCCCAGAACGTAGTGGGAAACGAACAGGCAG
Source organism: Arthrobacter sp. NPDC055585 (assembly GCF_053619115.1). Taxonomy (NCBI): domain Bacteria; kingdom Bacillati; phylum Actinomycetota; class Actinomycetes; order Micrococcales; family Micrococcaceae; genus Arthrobacter; species Arthrobacter sp. NPDC055585. The sequence continues at coordinate 159,316 of NZ_JBSHIT010000009.1, read as the reverse complement.
CCGGTGGCAATCCCCAGCCCCACTAGATTGGTGAGTGCGAACAGGATGGTCTCTGACCGTACGCTGCGTCCGCGGGTGCGGCGGAAGGTGAGATACCTGCTGCCCAGCCACGAAATGGTCGTAGCGACAATGACGGAGACGATCTTCGCTGAGATGGGGTTGTCATCCAGGACCGTGGCGACGAGAAGATTGAACAGGCCGATATCCACCAGGAAGGCCACGGTTCCCACGAACGAGAAGGAGCCGAGCCTCCGGAGTACCCTCCGGGCAGTCGAGATGCCGTCCATGCGCTACCAGTTCTACTTCCGGTCCTGAGCGGGCCGAGGTGTGTTGTCCTGCAGTCCGGCCGCAGGCGCAGGAACCACGGAAGGGGGCTCCGCATCGATGTTTTCACATGCGCCAAAACCGGACAAAATCCGCACCCTTCCGTTCACTTCACCCGCAGCGGCAGCAGGACCGTAAAGACGGTTCCCTGCCCGGCCTCGCTCTGCAGGGTGATGGATCCGCCGTGGGCTTCCACGATGTTCTTGCTGATCACCAGCCCCAGTCCTACTCCCGGGATGGCAGCCTTCCGGCTGGTCCCTGACCGGAAGAATTTGGTGAATACCTCAGCCTGTTCGGCCTGGGTCATACCGATGCCGGTGTCTGAGACCTCAAAGGCAAGGTTCTCCGGGGTGCTCCAGGCACGCACCGCAACTTTGCCGCCGTCGGGGGAGTACTTCACCGCATTGGACAGAAGATTGTCCACGACCTGACTGATTCGCTGTGGATCCAGGACGGCCGGCAGTTCGGGCGGGAAATCAGATATGAGCTGGACCTTGTTGATTTCTGCCCGCGGCGCCACCGAGGTCAGCGCGTTGCGGAGCAGCTCCGAGAGATCGGCCGGAACCTGCTCAATGCTGCTGGGCCCGGCGGCGGCGGACAGCAGGTCCGAGACCAGTTCCAGCAGTTTCTCCGAGTTGCGCAGGGCGACCCGCAGGGATGAGGCAACGTAGCCGGGGATCTGGTCCTCGTCCTCCAGCGCCAGATCGAGGTACCCCATAATGGAGGTCAGCGGGGTGCGCAGTTCGTGGGAAACGTTGGCCACAAAGTCTTCCTTGGCAGCAACCGCGTTCACCAGGCCGGTCACGTCGCTGAAGGCCAGCACCGAACCCTGGAACCCGCCTTGCCGCTGCACGGAACGGGCGGTCACACTGAAGGCACGCTGCTGCTCACCGGATCCGAAGAACACCAGCTGGTCAGAGAACGACTGGCCCAGGACGGTGCGGCGAACAGGGCGCATTTCCGGCGGAAGCGGCGTGACCCTGTCAGGCCCAAAGATCAGCAGTTCGCACTCGTTGGCCTCCGTGGCCCCCGGTGGCAGGGCCCTGCGGTTGATGAAGCGCTGGCGGGAGTTGGTGAGGATGGTTTTGCCTTCCTCATCAACCACGGAGACACCCACCTCCACGGTGTTGAGGACTGTCTGCAGGAGGGACTCCTTGCGGCGGCTTTCAGCCAGGCTTTCCTGCAGTACGCGGTCCTTCTCCTGCAGCGCCCGCTGCTTTTCCAGCACTACTGCTTCGGCACTGGCCCGGGCTGCCTCAGCCTGTTCCGCGGCGCGGAGCGCTGTGACCAGCTCGCGCTCATAGAGCCTGCGTTCGTGGGCGTTGAAGACCACAACCCGGTCCATGGCCGGCCGGGAGCCTTCGGCAGGCTGCCGGTTGGCTGAGATCAGGGCAGGGAGGCGGGTTCCGTCCGCGCTGAGGAAATCGACGGCCAGCTCAGCGAAGGCCCGTCCCACGCCGAGCTGCGGCAGGGCGTGCGTTGAGTACACAATCCGGTCACCTACCGGAAGGAGGGACAGGAGGCTGGTTCCGATCAGGTCTTCGCGGGGGCAGCCGATCCAGTTCGCGAAGGTCGCGTTGGCCTCCGCGATCGTCCCGTCCTCGAGCGTAACCAGGTAGCCCGACGGGGAACTGTGGAACAGCTCCTGGTAATCCAGGTCAAGGGCAGCCGGCGCCGGCCCTGCTTTCGCGGGTCCTTCGCTCACGCCGGGGTCCGGGACAGGTAGGAAAGGATGGCATCCGCGGTTTCTGCGGGTGCGCTGACGTGCGGCAGATGTCCGGTGGCTTTCAGCTGGACCAGAGTTGAGTTGGGAATCCTGTCCTGCGTGTAGGTGCCGATGTGCGGCGGCGCCAGGAGATCGTCCGAGCACTGCAGGATCAGCGACGGAATCTTGACGTCCTCCAGCTGGGCACGGACGTCTGAGCGGAACGAGACGCTGGCAAAGTCGCGCGCTACGGCGGGATCCAGGCGGCAGAAGCTGCCCTCCAGCTCGTTGTGGAGTTCGGGACTGTCCGGATTCCCCATGATCATGGGTGCCATCGCCGCTGCCCACACGAGGTAGTTTGCATCGAGTGAGACCAGGAGTTCATCGATGTCCGCCGCGCTGAATCCGCCGGTGTATCCGTCTTCCGGGCGATCCATGTAGCTGGGGGAGGATGCCAGGAGGACGAGGTTCGCGAACCGTCCCGGTGCTGCGGCTGCGGCAGCAACACCCATCATGGCGCTGACGCTGTGGCCGACGAAGGTGACATCACGCAGGTCCAGGTCTTCGCAGATTTCCAGGAGGTCCTGCACATATCCGTCGAGGCTGGAGTATTTCGACGGCGAGTAGGCGCCCTTGTCAGAGCCGCCGGCACCCACGTGGTCGAACACAACCACCTTGTAGTCTGCCGTGAAGTACGGCACCACCCGCCGCCACATCTGCTGGTCGCAGCCGAAGCCATGACCAAACATGACCACTGGGCCCGAACTGTTGCCGAGGATCCGGACATTGTTGCGGGCAGAAACGTCAGTCGTCATGGGACGGCGGCCTTTGGTCGTGTGCTATGTGGGACGTGGTGCTGGAGTGAACTTTACCGTCCCCGGCGCGGGGCATTGGGAATCACCGTGCGCGCGACACGCATACCGCCTGCGGCCCTCGGCGCGGGCGGTGCTCAGCCTCGGGCGAAACGCAGTTCCGCCGCACCGCCGTTAAAGGAAGTGGTGCCGATCAGATGCATCGGGGCGGTGGGGCTTGTGACCGGGAGCAGCCGCCGCCCGGTGCCGAGGGCAACGGGCATGTAGGTGATCCAAAGCTCGTCCAGCAGGCCGGCGTCCGCGAACTGTGCTGCCACGTCGCCGCCGCCGACCACCCAGACATTCCGATCCCCGGCAAGCGACCGGGCCTGTTCAAGGATCTGTCCGGGTTCACCGGCGGCAAACCGGACGCCGGAATCCGGCGGCGCCTGCAGCTCCCGGCGCGTCAGCACCAGGCAGGGCAGGGCGCCGTAGTCCCAGGTGTCCGGCTGTTCCCGGCGGATCCATTCGTAGGTCTGCGAACCCATGATGAGTGCCCCCACTCCGGCCATGAACTGGTCATAGTGGTCCTGGAAGGAAGCGAAGCCGAATCCCAGCAGCCAGTCCAGGCTGTCGTCCTCTGTGGCGATGAAGCCATCCAATGACGAAGCAACGTAATAGATGACTTTTGCCATGGCATGAGCCTAGCGCCGGCGGTGCCCCGGAGTTAGGTCCGGCCTGTTCTGCGGCTTCCCCACTCCCGAGATAACAGAAACTGCCCGTATGAGCCCTCAAACGGGCAGTTTCTGTTGTCTCGGGAGCGGGCACCTGCCATTTAGATGCATATGCATGTACCATCGGGGGAATAGCTGCCTAACAGAATGGATTGGGGAAGGTATGAGCAACGTCGAGACCGCTCCGCTGGAAGTCGAGTGCGCCGGTATGCCCGCCGCCGACGTCGAAATCCTGACTCCCCGCGACGTTCCGCTGGGCGGCCCGCGGGCCATGCCGGTCCGCCGCACGCTTCCCCAGCGCCGCCGCAGCCTGATCGGCGCCTGGTGCTTTGTGGACCATTACGGTCCCGACGCCGTCGCCAGCACCGGAGGGATGGTGGTGCCACCCCATCCGCACACCGGCCTGCAGACCGTCAGCTGGCTCTTCACCGGCGAAATCGAGCACCGGGACAGCACCGGAGCGCACGCCGTGGTCCTTCCCGGCGAACTCAACCTTATGACCGCAGGCCGCGGCATTGCCCACTCCGAGGTCTCCACGCCGCAGGCCAGCGTCCTGCACGGCGTCCAGCTCTGGCTCGCCCTGCCGGATGCCTCGCGCCATACCGATCCGCGCTTCGAGCACTACGCACCCGAGCCCGTCCGCGGCTCCGGCTGGGAGGCCCGCGTCTTTCTGGGTGCGCTTGCCGGATCAGTCTCCCCGGTGCGCACACACTCCCCGATCATCGGGGCGGAACTGCTCCTGGAACCGGGCACCGTGCTGGAGCTCGACGCCGATCCCCGGTTCGAGTATGGGCTCCTCGCGGACACCGGCTCGCCGCACTTTCAAGGCTCCGCCGTCGACCCGGGGGAACTGGCCTACCTGCCGCCCGGCAGCGATACCCTGCGGATCAGCGCACCGGCCGGTGCCGCCGTCCGGGCGCTGCTGATCGGCGGCGAACCGCTGGGCGAAACGATCGTCATGTGGTGGAACTTCATTGGCCGCAGCCATGATGAGGTTGTCCAGTACCGCCGCGACTGGCAGCAGCACATCGGCGCGGAAACCCATCCCGGAATGGAGCCCGCAACCCGCTTTACGGCTGTCCCGAATGATCCGCTTCCGCCGTTGCCTGCACCCGTACTGCCCAACGCCAGGCTGCGTCCGCGCAGCTGACAGAGAAAGGCACCTTGATGAACATCCAGCACAACCCTGCGGAGCACCGCTACGAAGCGATCGACGACGGCGCCGGCACAGTCGCCGGGTTCGCCGCCTACCGGGACCAGCCCGGCAGCCGGGCCTTCACACACACCCAGGTTTCCGACGCTTACCAGGGGCAGGGTGTAGCCTCCGAGCTGGTGCGGTTTGCCGTCGAAGACGTACGCGGCGCCGGACTGCGGCTGGTGCCATACTGCCCCTACGTTGCCCGCTGGCTGAAAAAACATCCGGAGTATTCGGGCATCGTTGACTGGCCCGAACCCGCCGCAGAGAACCAGGAGGAGTCAGCACGTTGAGCGAGAAGGTCTTCATCGACAAGCAGCACCGCCCCGTCTACCAGGCGCTCGCCGCCACCGCCGCCGCCATCCGCAGCGCCGCCGAAGAGGCAGGGCTGGGCAGGATCGTCATGGAACTGGTCAACCTGCGGGTCTCCCAGCTCAACGGCTGCGCCTTCTGCCTGGACCTCCACACCCGCCAGGCGCGCGAAGCCGGGGAGAGTGAACAGCGCCTGGCCGTGCTGCCCGCCTGGCGGGACACGAACCTGTTCAACGAAACGGAACGGGCAGCCCTGGGGCTGGCGGAAGCGCTGACGCATCTGCCTGCCGGTGAGGACCGGGAAGAAGTCTTCACTAAATACCGCGCGCAGCTCAGCCCCGAGCAGTTCTCCGTGCTCAGCTGGGCAACGGTGGCCATGAATGCGTTCAACCGAGTCTCGATCATCAGCGGGCACCCCGTCCGTCAGCGCTAACCAGCCACAAAAGACCGGGTCCCCGGCAGGAGAACCTGCCGGGGACCCGGTCTTTCTGCATCCCTAGAAGGGGTACGGGGCGATCTGCGGCCTCACGGTCAGCCACTGGATTTCCGTGAACGCATCGATGTTCGCCGCGGAGCCGCCGAACCGTGAACCGGTGCCCGAGGCGCCCATTCCGCCGAACGGCGAGTTCGCCTCGTCGGAGACCGTCTGCTCATTGATGTGCACCTTGCCTGAAACCACCCGGTCGGCGACTTCCATGGCCAGACCCACGTCGCCGAGGATCCCCACGGACAGCGCATACTCCGAAGCGTTGGTCAGCGCGATGGCTTCCTCCACCGTGGAGAAGGAAAGCACGGGCGCCACCGGGCCGAAGATCTCCTGGGTCCAGGCCGGATTGTCCGGGGTGAGTCCGGTCAGGACAGTGGGGGAGTAGAAAAGCCCCTCATATGTGCCGCCGGCCGCGATCTGTGCACCGGCGTCCTTCGCTTCCCGGACCAGCCGGTCAATATTGTCCCGCTGCCGCTCGTCGATGATGGGCCCCAGGGCAACCTGGCCGGTGCAGGGGTCTCCGACCGGGAGGCTGCGGGCTTTATCCGAGAGCCGCGCCACATAGTCTTCCAGCAGCGACTCGTGGACCAGATGGCGTCCCGTGGTCATGCAGATCTGTCCCTGGTGCATAAACGAGCCAAACGCGCCGGCCGACGCCGCCAGGTCAAGGTCCGCGCCCGGGAGCACAATGAGCGCGTTGTTCCCGCCCAGTTCAAGGTGCGCGCGCTTGAGCAGGCGTCCGGCGGTTTCTCCGACCTTGCGCCCGGCCGCCGTCGAGCCGGTGAAGGAAATGACACGGACTTCGGGTGCCTCCACGAGCGCCTGGCCTACGTCCGCTCCGCCGGGCAGCAGCTGCAGCAGGCCCGCAGGCAGCCCCGCTTCCTCAAAGACCCGCATAATGGCTACGCCGCCGGAGACCGTAGTGCGGGGGTCCGGCTTGAGCAGCACGGCATTGCCCAGCGCCAGGGCCGGAGCCACGGAACGGATCGAGAGGATCAGCGGGAAGTTGAACGGCGAAATGACGGAGACGACGCCGGCGGGCCGCCGCCGTGCGAAGGACCAGCGGTCCTCGTTGCTGGTCAGCACGTCTCCTGCCGGGTGGGCCGGCAGCGCCGCGGCCTCATAGCACTCGTTGGCGGCGATGTGGGTTTCCAGGCCGGCCTTGGCCTCGATGGCGCCGGTCTCCCGAACGATCCAGCCCTGGATCTCTTTGGCATGGTCTTCAAACAGCATCCCTGCCCGGCGCAGGACCGCGGCCCGCTCTTCGGGTTTTGCCTGGGCCCAGGTGCGCTGGGCGTCAGCGGCCCTGCTGGCAGCGGCAAGGGCATCGGCGCGGTCTGCTGCACCCACGGAGCCGAGGACGTGCCCGGTCGCAGGTTCGGTGATGTCCAGGAGCCCGGCCGAACCGGAAGTCCACGAATCGGTGTGTATTTTGCCGTGCCAGATGGAGGTGGCGAGGAGGGTCATGACTGCTCCTAAATGCAGGTGGGGTGGGTAAATACAAAGGCAGGACGGGCAGTCCTGAAGTACCGCAGCCGAAGGTCTATGCCGGCCTCAGGCTTTTGCAGACGAGGAACGTCCCGACTCTGCGGCCGGAGGGCCCGCCGGGATGGATTCATTGTCCGCTGCCGGAATGGTCCGGACTACCCGTTTGCGGCGGCGCTGGACCAGAGTGGCGGCGGAAACGGCGATCAGCAGTGCTACGCCATTGAAGATGTTGGTAACCCAGGTTTTGGCACCGAGGATAACCAGCCCGTTTGCCCCGACGGCCAGCAGGTACACACCGGCGACCGTGCCCCAGACGTTGAAGTACCCGGCCCGGATGGCGGTGGCGCCCAGGAACGCTGCGGCATAGGCGGGCAGCAGGAATTCCGGTCCGAGGTCCGGCGTCGCGTTTCCCGCACGTGACGCTTGGAGTGTTCCGGCCAGCCCGCCGAGCAGTCCCGCCCCAATGAAGGCAGCTGCGAGATACCGCTTGGTTCTGACACCGGACAGCTCGGCTGCGTCCCGTCCCATCCCGGTGGCTCGGAGATAGCGGCCGAACGGAGTCCGTTCCAGGAAGAACCAGAGGGCCAGGGCAGCCGCCAGGAAGTAGAAGATGACAACCTGCAGGCCGCCGGGCAGGCGCACTCCGGTCAGGGCGGAGAACGCGTCGGAGGAGTGGGTGATCAGGGTGGAGTTGGTCAGTAGCAGGTTCAGCCCGGCCAGGATCGTAGCCATGCCAAGGGTCGCGATGAAGGCATTCACTCCGATGACGATCGTCATGAAGGCATTCACCGCGCCGATCAGCATGCCGAGGGCCAGCGTGGCGAGAAGAATCAGGGGCAGCGGCACGCCATTTCCGGCCAGAACGATGCCCGTGATGGTGCAGATGCCCAGGTTCGCACCAACAGAGAGATCGAACTCTCCGGCTGCCAGAGGCAGGATCACGGCAAGGGCAAGGATGCCCGGCACCGCCTGATCTGCGAGGATCTGGCGGAAGTTGCCTGAAGTGGCGAAGGTATCCGGCATCAGGAGCGAGAAAACGGCGATCATCAGGACCAGGAAGACTACGATTCCGTAGTTCTTCATCAGGATCCCGGGGTTGAAACGGAGGTTCACAGGAGAGGCTCCTTGGTGGATTGGCTGAAGGGGGCTCGGGTTAGGCGGCGGTGCCGGTCTGGCAGGCGAGGGCAATCGCATCCTCGGTGATTTCGGTGCCGGAGAGTTCGGCCGAAATGTGTCCCCGGTCCAGTACCACGACCCGGTCGGCAAGACCGACGAAGTCGTCGTAGTCGGTGCTGGCAACGAGGATGGCCACGCCGGCGTCGGCCAGTTCCTTGAGCAGCCTGCTGATTTCCTGTCTGGCCAGGGCATCCACGCCTTGGGACGGTTCATCAAGCAGCAGCACGAGGGGGGATCCGCTTGCTGCGCGGGCAACAACCACCTTTTGCTGGTTGCCGCCGGAGAGGCTCCGGACCGGTGCTGCGAGGGAAGACGCCTTGACGAGGAAACGGCGGGAAAGGTCCTCGGCCGCCGTTCCCTCCGAGGTCCGGTCCAGGACGGGCCCCCGCCGGTGGCGGCTTAGCCGTCCGAGCGTGAGGTTCTCGCCGACGCCGAGATCCAGTACCACCCCATCACGGCGGCGGTTCTGTGGAACGCAGGCCACTCCCGAAGCGATCGCAGAGGCCGCCGAGTTGGGCGTGAACGGCTTTCCTGCGAGGGTCATCGTGCCGGATACGGGCTGCTGGGCGCCGGCGATGATCCTGACCAGTTCGCTTCGGCCGCAGCCGATCAGTCCGGTGACGCCCAGGACTTCACCTGCCCGCAGATCCAGGTCCACACCTGCCAGCCGTGGGCCGGTAAGTCCGCGCGTGCTCAGCAGCACCGCTCCCTCACGTTCCTCAGCGGGACGTATGTTCGGGGCTTCCAGTTCGCGGCCGATGACCAGGGACACGATTTCTGCGGCGCTGCGCTCGCCCAGGGGCTCGTCGGCCACGAGCTGTCCGTCGCGGAGCACGGCAACGTTGTCGGCGATGCGCCGGACCTCTTCGATCCGGTGGCTGACGTACACTGCTGTGCCGCCGTGGCCGCGGAGCATGTCCAGCAGCGCGAGCACGCGGTCCGCTTCACTGGCAGGAAGTGAGGCCGTGGGCTCATCCAGGATCAGGATGTTCCGCCGCAGGGCATCCACGTCTGCGGGTGCACTGCTGTCCTCTTCGTCTCCGGTGCGGTGCTGGAAAGCCCTCGCAATGCCGACCATGGTCCGGGTGGACGGCGACAGGTCGCCTACCAGCCTGCCGGGATGTTCCTTGATTCCCAGCAACTCCAGGGTGGCGGCGACGTGCGCGTGCTCCCGGCGCAGCCTGACAGGGGAAAACGCTGTGCGGGCAAAGAAACCGTCCGAGAGCGCGAAGTTATCTGCGATGGTCAATGCGTCCACCAGGCCGAGGTCCTGGTGCAGGAAGCGCAGCCCTGCTTCGTGGGCAGCAGCCGGAGTCAGGGGAAGGGACAAACCGCGGCCGCGGACGGATACTGTTCCGCCCGGATCCGGCGTGTAGACCCCAGCCAGGATCTTGATCAGCGTCGACTTGCCTGAACCGTTCATGCCAAGGAGTGCGGTGACCTTGCCGGATGCGATGTCCAGGTCAACGCCGTCGAGGGCGCGCTGGCCGGTGAACGTCTTGCTGACGCCGCGGATGCTGAGAGCAGCGGAGTGCTCCATGGGATGCTCCTGAAATGTTGGATGCGGGGGTACGGGGTGCGGCCGGCCCGGTAGGCCGGGCCGGCCGCGTGGGTCCGCAGGATTAGCCCGCGTTCTCCCACAAGGCCGTGAAGGAGGACTTCCAATCGGAATCTCCCGTCCACGGCAGCTCGGGCAAGGTGTCCTGAAGCACCATCCGCTTCGGCATCTCGATGACCTGGTGGCCGCTGGCGCCGTTGGCGAAGAGTTTGTTCATCTCGTGCACGGACAGATAACCGGTGTGCTCCATCGGCTTGATGACGTCAGCAAACTGGCTCTTTCCGTCCTTGATGAGGTCCAGGTTGGCGGAGTTGCCGTCGTAGGAGACCATCTTGATGGTGTCGCCGCTGGCGCTCCTCGCTACGGTGGCCTGCGTCGAAACCACAGCAGCACCGGTGTGGGTCCAGATGTAGTCAATGTCCGGGTTCGCCGTAAGGGTGGCCTGGATCTGCGGCGGCAGTCCGGACTGCAGCTGAGACATCTGCGTCTCAATGGTTTCAACGATTTCGCAGCCGCCGCACAGCTCGGGCAGCCACTTCGTGAAGGCTGCGGTGCGGGCGGTAATGGAGGGGAACGCGGGATCTGTGGTTACCAGGATCTTGGCATCCCCGCCGCTGTCCTGGGCAATGGCGGCCGCCATCATTTTTCCGGACACGTCCTCGTCGGGTACAACTTCCACGTCGAACCGGTCATCTGCCGGGGACATGCTGTTCACCAGGAAGATGCCGGCGTCCCGCGCCTGCGTAAGAGCGGCGTCGATCTGGTCTCCAACGGCTGCGGTGAAGATGATCCCGTCCGCATCGAGCTGGATCGCCTGCTCGACAGCCTGACGGGCCTTCTCCGGATTGCCGCCCGGATCAATCATGCGTGTTTCCCAGCCCAGGGAATCGGCCGCTTCCATGGCGGCGTCAGCGCCGCGTGCACAGGCTTCAGAGGCATACGTGCAGGGGATGACGACGATGCTCTTGTCTGCAGCGATGGCAGGAGACTCTGCAGGCACCTCTTCTTCGAGGGGCTTCTGGAAGTCAGCGATCATGCTCTCCAGGGCGGCAGTATCTACTGATGCGGCACTGGACTCGGCGGCCGGGGACGTCTCGGCGTCTCCACCGCAGGCTGCAAGCGAGAGAACCAGCGCCGGAACGGCGAACAGCAAATATCGTGGTGAGGTTTTCATGTGGTCCGGAGCCTTTCGGAATGACACTGGATGTGATGTAGATCCCACTGTCTCCGGGTGGCGGACTCTCATGAAGGGTATGTCCGGATTGGTCAATCCGGTGTCCGGATCAGGCAAGGCCGGCAGCTGGGGTGCCTATTTTGGTGCAGCTGCCCGTGCATCCCGGGGTGTGCAGCCAAAGTGATGCCGAAAGGCGCGTGAAAAGTGGGCGGCGGAAATGAATCCCACTGCCGCTGCAACCTCGGCAATGGGGGTGGCCATAGTGGCGGGATCCGTCAGGAGTTCCCGGGCCCGGTCCAGCCGGGTCTCCATGACATACTTCGCCGGACTGGTTCCTGCTTCGGCGAAGACCCGAATGAGGTGCCGTTCGCTGATACCAACGGCTTGGGCTACCCGCGCCAGTGAAAGATCGGGCCTGCCCAGCTGGCCGCGGATAAAGTCCCTCGCGGATGCCAGGTATGCGGTGGACGGCGATCCGCCGGGCTCCCCGGTGATGATGGAAAACATTTCCAGCACGTCCGTCTCCAGGTTTGCGGTGTCCGCTTCCTGGTCCCGGAAAGCGCCCAGTACGGCGTTGGCCGTGGTCCTGGCGTGGGTGGCTCCCGGCGATCCGGCGAGCCGAAGGACCCGCGGCCGGAAGTACTCTTCCCGGACGGACCGCTGGCGCAGCAGTTCGCGGGGAACTTCCACGATGACCTGGCGCATGTCAGTCGAGAATCCGTACATAAATGGCCGGTTGGCGTCGTAGACCACCGCTTCTCCGGCCGTGAGGGTTTCACAGCCTCCATCGTGGTAGAAGAACGCGTTTCCCTCGAGCAGCAGGCACAGCATTACTGCATCCACGGGGTTGCGGCGAATGTTCTCCGGCGCCCGCTCAATCACGTGGTCGTTGCCGCTGATATGTGTCAGCCGGATTTGGGGCAGCGTCAGGTTGGTCTGGGTTGCCAGCAGGCTGCGCTCGGAGAGGGTGCTGCAGCGCAGTCCAAAGAGAGCCAGTTCGTTGTATTCCTCCCAGAGGTCGAGGCGCTGGCCAAGCGGGGCCTGGGTGGTGGAAAAACGGCTGGTGCGGCCAGCGTTTGCCTGGGTAAGGGCGGCCACGCCGGTTTCCTTCGGCGTCGACGGAGTCGGCACGGCTGGGCACCTCCTGGCGGGCATCTTTGTCACGGGGGAGTGGTGAGTGACTCTAGGGTACGTCAGGAGTGATGTACATCACCGTCATGTGACGCGTCGCCAGCGGCGCGGCCGGGCTCCCGCCCGCTTGGCCCGCGTGACTGCGTCATGGAATAGTGGCGGACAAACCCGTAAGCATGCTGACTAATGGAGGTTTCCATGGCAGAACGGCTCGTTGCAGATGTCATCGTCGAACGGCTGCAGGCCTGGGGCGTAGACCGGATCTTCGGCTACAGCGGGGACGGAATCAATACGGTCCTGGGCGCCCTGCGCCGGGCAGGATCCCCGGAGTTCGTTCAGGCCCGGCATGAGGAAAACGCCGCTTTTATGGCCGTGGGGCACGCCAAATACACCGGCCGGCCCGGCGTGATGCTCTCAACCCAGGGTCCCGGTGCCGTCCACCTGCTCAACGGCCTGTACGACGCGAAGATGGACAGCGTGCCCGTAGTGGCGATCATCGGCCAGCAGTCCCGCAGCGTCCTGGGATCGGCCTACATGCAGGAAATCGACCTGCTCAACCTCACCAGGGACGTCGCCTCTTCCTTCCGCCAGCAGGTCAACAGCCCTGAGCAGCTGCCGCTGGTGCTGGACCGCGCGTTCAAGGCCGCGCTCGCGGACCGGGCTCCCGCCGTCGTCATCATTCCCCACGACGTCCAGCAGGCGCCGGCCCCGGAATTGGACCAGGAACACGGCATCGTCACCAGCGCACCCGTGTGGAGTCCGCCGAACCTGGTGCCGGCGCAGGCCGATCTTGAGGCTGCGGCCGCGGTGATTAACGACGGCGCCCGGGTGGCTTTCCTGGTTGGGCAGGGCTCCCGGGGAGCCTGGCCGCAGGTCAAGGCACTCGCGGAGAAAACCGGCGCCGGGATCACGACGTCACTGATGGGTAAACCGTACGTGGACGAGTCCCATCCGCTGGCCGCAGGCGTGATGGGGCATCTGGGCACCAGCGCCAGCGGGTTCGTGCTGGGAGAATGCGACACCCTGGTGATCATCGGCTCAAACGATCCGTGGACCGAGTTCTATCCGCCGCCCGGTGCCGCGCGGGCCGTGCAGATCGACGTCGACGCCGCGGCGATCGGCAACCGGTACCCGGTGGAGGCGGCTGTCACCGGCGACGCCGCAGCGTCCCTCGATGGACTGCTGCCGCTGGTCACCGAGCGCCGCGGATCCGGCTGGCGCACCGCCGTCGAAACCGCTGTCCGGGACTGGCACCGGCTGGCCGCCGAACGCGCGGCCACCCCGGCGAACCCGGTGAACCCGGAACTGGCGGTGCGGGAGCTGAGCAGCCGGCTCCCCGACAATGCGCAGGTGGCCGTCGACGTCGGGAGCAGCGTCTACTGGTACGCCCGGCAGCTGCGCCTGCCCGCCGGGGTGCCGGCCCATCTTTCCAGCACGCTGGCGAGCATGGGCTGCTCCATTCCCTATGGACTTGCCGCGAAGCTGGCTTCTCCGGACCGGCCCGTGGTGGCACTTTCCGGCGACGGCGCCATGCAGATGGCCGGACTGTCCGAGCTCATCACCGTCAGCCGGCTCTGGCCGCGCTGGGCCGATCCCCGGTTTGTGCTCATGGTGCTGAACAACCGCGAGCTGGCCGAGGTGACGTGGGAACAGCGCGAAATGGAGGGGGATCCGCGCTTCGACCAGAGCCAGGCGCTGCCGGACTTCTCCTACGCCCGGTACGCCGAACTGCTGGGGCTGCAGGGTATCCGGGTGGAGGATCCGGCCCAGATCGGCCCGGCCTGGGACGCCGCCCTGGATGCCGACAGGCCTGTGCTGATCGAGGTGCTCTCCGATCCGGACATTCCGCTGCTGCCGCCGTTCCCGGCCGGGCGCACCAAAGGCCAGGACATGATGGATGCGCTGGAGAAGGAAGGGCCGGATACCGCGCATGCCCGCGAGCTGGTGGAGACCTATCTGGGCCAGGAAGAGGGCCTCTACTCCACATAACCCCCTCACCGCAAACGAGATAACAGAAACTGCCCGTTACAACGCTCTAACGGGCAGTTTCTGTCATCTCGATGGGGGAGGGGGAGGGGAGGAGGGAAGCCTAGGGCCGGACGGGAGCGCCCAGTTCGGCGGGCTCCTCCTCGTTCAGATAGGCGGACTCCGAGTGGGCAGCCATATCGATGCCGCGCACCTCGTGCTCCTCCGGAACCCGCAGCCCCATCACCATGTCCAGGACCTTCGCGATCGCCCAGGTCAGCACGAACGAGTACACCAGGACGGCAACCGTCGCTACCGCCTGGATCCCCAGCAGGGACCAGCCGCCGCCGTAGAACAGGCCGCTGACGCCGTTGGGGGCGGCCGCCGTAGCGAAGAACCCGATCAGCAGGGTGCCGATCACACCGCCCACCAGGTGCACACCAACGACGTCGAGCGAATCGTCATAGCCCAGCCGGAACTTCAGCTCAATCGCCAGGGAACAAACCAGTCCGGCGATCGCACCGATCGCCACGGCTCCCAGCGGGCTGACGGCGCCGCAGGCGGGGGTGATGGCAACCAGGCCGGAGATCAGGCCGGAGGCTGCCCCCAGAGTGGAGGAACGTCCCAGCCGCAGCCGTTCCATCAAAGCCCAGCCGAGCAGGCCGGCGGCAGCGGCAACCGCGGTGTTCAGGAAAACGACGGCGGCGGTGTGCCCGGCACTCAGCGCAGAGCCGGCGTTGAAGCCGTACCAGCCCACCCAGAGCAGGCTCGCTCCCAGGATGACCAGCGGCCGGTTGTGCGGCTGGGTGATGACGTGTGGCCAGCCGCGGCTTCGGCCGAGGACCAGGGCCAGCGCCAGGGCTGCGACGCCGGCGTTCATGTGAACCGCCGTTCCGCCGGCAAAGTCGATCGCTCCCAGGCTGTTGGCGATCCAGCCGCCGGTGACGCTGCCGTCCTCGCTGCTGAACGCAAAGACCCAGTGCGCCACCGGGAAGTAGACCAGGGCGGCCCAGAGCCCGGCGAAGACCATCCAGGCACCGAACTTCATTCGCCCGGCGGCAGCTCCGGCGACCAGCGCCGTCGTCACGCAGGCGAACATCAGCTGGAACGCGGCGAAGAGGGCAACCGGCAGAGCGGCTTCCGGATCCTCGCTGAGCAGGCTGTCCAGTCCAAAGAACTCCAGCGGGTTGCCGAGGACGCCCAGCGGGGTGAGTGAGTTTCCGAAGGCTGCGGAATAGCCGAACAGCACCCACAGGACAGCAACCAGACTGGCGCTGCCGAAACACATCATCATCATGTTGAGGATCCGGCGTGATCCAACCATGCCGCCGTAGAAGAAGGCGATGCCGGGAATCATCATGCAGACCAACGCCGAGCTGGCGAGAAGCCAGGCCGTATTTCCTGAATCCATGGAGCGGCTCCAATCCGGGTGCGGACCGGCTCGCGGAGGCCGGTACGGGATCGATACGTGAAGGAGGCCGAGACTGGGGATGCGGCCGGAGCCGCACCGCTGTCCTTAGCGTAGGAGCGCTCTTGTTACAGCCGGCAGCGCGGGCAGGTTAGGGCTGTGTTAACAGCTGCTGGGAGTGCGCTGGGCGGCACCTGAAACCGCAGGTGGGAGGAGGATCAGGCGGTACGGACGCTTCCCCGCCCGAAGGTGATGGCGCGGACCAGCTGCACCACGCCAAGGACCACCAGGAAGATGCCGCCGAAGATCACCAGGGCTGCCAGGGATTCAACCGGCAGGAACAGCACCACAATGCCGGCCACGATGCTCAGGATGCCAAAGGTGATGGCATACCAGCGCGAGCCGCCCGACTCAGTCTCAGCCAGGGCCATGATGCCTTCAATGATCCAGGCGATGCCCACGAGCATGCCCAGGACCGCCAGCGAGGAGAGCGGGTTGCGGATGGCGACGATGCCCACGATGAACAGCAGCAGCCCCACGATGATGCTCAGTACCCGCAGGCCCGGCGTCAGCGGTGCGGCGATGCCGCTGACCACCCTCAGCGCGCCGGAAATCAGGAAATACAAACCAAAGAAAAATGCGATGACCGACAGCGTGGCCCCTGGCCAGAAGAGAACCAGCAGGCCAAGGATCAGGGACACCGCGCCGACAACGCCAAAACCTGTCCGCACCGCGGAGATGGTTCGGGCAGAAAGCTCGCTGGTATCCAGGCCGAGTCCTCCCCAGCCGTAGAAAGCACCGTTGGTCATGGACATTTCGAGCCTCCCGAGCTCCTGGAAATCCTGTCCCCAAGCTCTTCGGATTATCCTCCTGGCCAACGCGCCAGACCAGCACGGAAGTGCGGATTCGGGGGCTGGAGCGCCGGAACGCTCAGGGGATGCCCAGCAGGGTGCGGACCTCGTCCTCGCTGGTCTGCCCGAACCGGCGGTAGGCGGAGCCCACGGCAGGCAGCCCGCTGTCCGGCCAGGGAATAACGACGTCGTCTGCCGCGGCCGCGAGCGCCTCCACCGGGCCGCAGGACATGGGGGCGGCTGCCACCAGCCAGCCCGGGTCCAGGCTGCGGACTGCGGAAAGCGCCGCGCGCAAGGTGGCGCCGGTGGCTATGCCGTCGTCCACCACGATCACCGGACGTCCGCGGATGTCCTGGGGGCTGCGGCCGCCGCGGAAGGCCCGTGCCCGGCGCTGCAGTTCTCCGCGTTCAGCTTCCAGGACGGCGTCCAGGTCTGCCTGCCCGCGGGCGCCTGCGGCGGAAAGCCACGCCTGCACGATCGCCTCATTCCAGACTTCAGCCGACGCGCCGCCCGCTTCGGCCACGGCCCCGGCTGCCAGCTCCGGCTGGCGCGGGTGGCCCACCTTGCGCACCAGCACCACGTCCAGTTCTGCTCCCAGCGCACCGGCAATTTCCGCGGCCACCGGGACGCCGCCGCGGGGAAGTCCCAGCACCAGCAGGCCGGGACGGCCGCGGTACTCGTCCAGGGCACCGGCAAGGACCCGGCCGGCGTCAGCCCGGTCGGCATATTGAAACGGATGAGCGGTGCTCTGGGCCAATGGCACTCCTGATAACAAGACGCCCGGGCGAAGCCGGTCCTCCCACGGTAGGAGCGTCCCCGCGGCAGAGGCAACGCCGCTCTGAATGTGTGCGTTGCCAAATACCCTGCGCTCATAGCAGGCTGTCCAAATGACTGAAACGGCAGTAATCACCGGAGCCACAGCGGGACTTGGCGCAGAATTCGCCCGTGCCCTTGCAGAGCGCGGCTACAACGTGGTTTTGACAGCACGGGACGAAGAACGGCTAAAGGCCAAGGCTGAAGTGCTTTCCTCCCGGTACCACGTTGAAGCATCTGTGCTGCCCGCTGACCTTGCCACGAAGGAGGGCGTGGAGAGCGTTGCCGCACGGGTGGGGCAGCCTGACGTTGCCGTCCTGGTCAACAATGCCGGGTACGGGCTGAAGAACGACTTCCATGCCAACCCGGCCCAGACTGAGATCGACCACTTGGCGGTTCTGGTCCAGGCGCCGCTGCTGCTCAGCCATGCGGCGGTGAACTCCATGCTGGAACGCGGCGGCGGACGGATCATCAATGTTGCCTCCGTGGCAGGCTTCATTCCGCGCGGCACCTACAGTGCAGCGAAGGCCTGGGTTATCAACTTCAGCCGCTGGGCCAACCTGCACTATGCCGGCCGCGGCATCTCCGTGACCGCCGTCTGTCCGGGATTTGTGCACACGGAATTCCACCAGCGGATGCAGATGGACAAGACGCTCTACCCCAAGTGGATGTGGCTGGACGCAGACCGTGTGGTGCGCGAAGGACTTGCCGATGCCTTCGCCGGCAAGGGGGTTTCCGTGCCGTCGAAGCGGTACAAGGTGCTTGCCGCCGTGGGAAGCCGGGGGCCGCAGGGACTGGTTGCACGAATCGGCGGCCGCGGCCGCTAGGCCGGTTTCCGGACCGGGAGCGAATCCGGAGCGAATCCTAAACGGGACCGGGCCCGCACCGGAACCCCTGTCCGGGGACTACGGGGCCGCGATAGATATCACCGTTGGATCAGTCATAGGGTGGCCAGCATGACTGATCCAACGCAGCCAAGCACCGCCTACCTGGACTACCTGGATAAGGAAACACAGATCCGCCGCGGGCACATCCAGCATGAAGACTCCGCTTTTGCCGGTGCTCCCGAAGCGCTCGCCGACGCCTTGCTCGACCGTGTTGACGCGCTTGCCCCTGAGCTGGCGGACCTGGCTGCGCAGCTGCACCAGGACCCTGAAACTGCCTATCAGGAGCACCGGAGCGCCCGCCGGGTCGCCGACCTGCTGGAACGGCACGGGATCGACGCCGCTGTGGGCGTCCACGGACTGGAAACAGCAGTGCGGGCGCAGGCTGGATCCGGCTCCCCGGTGGTGGCCATTATGGGCGAATACGACGCCCTCCCCGGAATTGGCCATGCCTGCGGGCACAACGTCATTGCCGCTGCCGGCGCGGGCGCTTTCCTGGCTCTGGCTGAAACCCTCCGGGATGATCCGGATGCCTTCCCCGGCACGGTGCTTTTTCTCGGCACGCCCGCGGAGGAAGGCTATTCCGGCAAAGAAGTCATGATTCAGAACGGCGCCCTGGACGGGGTGGACGCCGCGATGATGGTGCACCCGCTGGGAACCGACGTGGTGGACCAGGTCTGGCTGGGCCGCCGGGTGCTCACCGTGACGTTCCACGGGGTTGCAGCGCATGCCTCCGCCCAGCCGTTTATGGGACGCAACGCGCTCGACGCCGCTACCCTCGCCTATCAGGGTGTTGGTCTGCTGCGCCAGCAGATGCCGCCGTCGGACCGGATACACGCCATCATCACCGCTGGCGGCGAGCGGCCGAGCATCATTCCGGAGTTCACGGAAATGAAGTTCTATGCCCGCTCCAAATACCCCGAAACGCTGCGGGAGCTCAGTGGCCGCATCGAGGACATAGCCCGCGGAGCTGCACTAATGACGGGCATCGGCGTGGACATTGACTGGGACGAGGAACCGCCGTCGCTGCCCGTGCGCTCCAGCCGGGCCCTGAGCGCCCGCTGGCTCCAGAGCCAGCGCCGCCGCGGACGGGACCCGCTGCCGGCAGGAGTGGTCTCGGAGACGCTGGCGGCGTCGACGGACTTCGGCAACGTCAGTTACCGGGTGCCCGGAATCCATCCGCTGATCGCCATCTCAGCCCCTGACGTGGCCCTGCACACGCGCGAGTTCGCCGCAGCGGCCGGGTCGCCGGCGGCGGCCAGGGGAGCTGCCGACGGCGCCGCCGGCCTGGCGCTGACAACCCTGGACTATTTCTGCGACCCGGAGCTGCAGCGCGCGGCAGCGCAGGAATTCGCCGATGCCGGCGGGCCTGTGGACGTCGCAGGATACTTCGACTGACGCTCGGAAGCCCTGGCCCGGAAAGCCCGCACCACAACCCCGCCTTAGGAACCCGCACTACCGAAGGACGCCCCATGAACGCTGCCCCCGCCGCCGTCCGCTCCTCAGTGACCGACAGGCTGCTGGCCGGCGTGGAACGGGTCGGCAACCGGCTGCCCGATCCGTTCATTCTTTTCCTGCTGCTCTTCGGAATCGTGGCGGTAGCTTCCACGGCCATGGCTTGGGCCAACGTCAGTGTCACCGTTCCCGGCAGCGATGAAGCGACCCGCATCCGCGGACTCTTCACCGCGGAGGGGATGAGCTGGCTGACCACCACGCTGGGGGAGAACTACCTTGGTTTCCCGCCGCTGGCCACGGTGCTGCCGATCCTGCTTGCGGTGGGCGTTGCGGAAAAGTCCGGGCTGCTCGCGGCCATGATCCGCCGGGCCTTCGGTGCCGCCCCGCGCTGGGCGCTGCCTTACGCCGTCGGGCTGGTGGGCGTGGCCGGGTCCATCATGGCGGACGCTGCCTTCGTGGTGATTCCGCCGCTGGCCGCGCTGGTGTTCAAGGCTGCCGGGCGGCATCCGGTGGCCGGGCTGCTGGGCGGCTTCGCCGCGGCCGGGGCCGGCTATTCAACCTCCATGCTGGTCACCTCCCTGGACGCCCTGTTCGCCGGCATTACGACGGCGGTGACCGGTTCGCTGCCCAACCCCGGCGCGCCGGTCAATCCGCTGTCCAACTACTTCTTCAACGTGGCTTCCTCAGCAGTGCTGATCCTCGCCGCCGGTTTCCTGATTGACAAGGTCCTGGAACCGCGGCTGGTGAAGCAGGCCGTGCCGCGCAGCCAGTCAGAGGACCCCGACGAGGCAGGCAGTGAGGCCGATCAGGCGCTGGACCCGAACCTGACGGCGGTGGAGCGGCGCGGACTGCGCAGGTCACTGGTGCTGGGTGCCGTCGTCGCGGGGATCATTGCCGCGGCGGCGCTGGTGCCCAACTCGCCCTGGCGCAACGAGGATGGCGGGTTCCTGCCCTCGTCTCCGCTGCTCTCCTCGATCGTTTTCATCGTCTTCGTGATGTTCGTGATTCCGGGCCTGGTGTACGGACGGATTACCGGGACCATGCCCCATGCCAGGGACATTCCCCGGGTGATGGGCCAGTCCATCAAGGAGATGAGCGGGTTCCTGGTCCTGGCTTTTGTGCTGGGCCAGTTCATTGCGCTGTTCAACTGGTCCGGAATCGGCAACTGGATTGCCGTCGCGGGCGCCTCCGGACTGGAATCCATCGGCCTCACCGGTTACCCGGCCATCCTGGCCTTTATAGTCCTGGCCTCGCTGCTCAACCTGTTCATCATTTCCGGTTCAGCCATGTGGACCCTTATGGCCGCAGTGTTTGTGCCCATGTTCGCGCTGCTGGGATACGAACCGGCCTTTGTGCAGGCGGCATTCCGGGTGGGCGACTCCGCCACCCAGGTGCTGACCCCGCTGAACCCGTACATGATTGTGCTGCTGACCATGCTGCGCCGGTATGAACCCTCGGCCGGGCTGGGAACGGTCATCTCACGCATGCTTCCCTTCACGGTGGTTTTCTGGATCGCGTGGGTAGCGGTGCTGTCCGTCTTTTATGTCTTTAACCTCCCCCTCGGTCCGGGCAACGGGATCTTCATCCAGTAGGCTTCCCTCACGCTCCAATGCTGTTGAAAGGTCCCACCATGGCACTGCCCGTATACGCCCTGCACGAGAATCCCGATTGGTTCCCGCCCTTCGCCAAAGCCTTTGAAGCCGAGGGCGTGCAGGTTTACGAGTGGCTGCTCACGGACGGCGTGCTGGACCTGGACGCAGCGCCCCCGGAGGGAATCTTCTGGTCCCGGATCAGCGCCTCCTCCCACACCCGCGGGCACGGTCTTTCCAAGGACTACGCCCGGGCAGTCCTGGCCTGGTTGGAAGCCCACGGCCGGCGCACCGTCAACGGCCGGCGGGTGCTGGAACTTGAAATGAGCAAGGTAGACCAGCTCACGGCCCTGCGGGCAGCAGGCATCGAGACGCCCCGCACCGTCGCGGCGATTGGACGCGGCCAGATTCTGGCCGCTGCCAAGGAATTCCCGGTGCCGTTTATCCTCAAGCACAACCAGGGCGGCAAAGGCCTGGGCGTACGCAAGTTCGAATCCCACGGTGAGCTGGCCGACTACGTCGCATCGGACGAGTTCGAGGAGCCGCAGGACGGCATCACCCTGGTGCAGGAATTCATCCAGGCCGCCGACCCCTCCATCAGCAGGGTCGAACTCGTAGGCGGGAAATTCGTCTACGCCATTCGTGCGGACACAGCCCGCGGCGGCTTCCAGCTCTGCCCTGCGGACGCCTGCGCCATTGACCCCGCAACCGGCACGCCCATTATGCCGCCGGGGGCATCCATCGCACCGGACCCGGACACCCAGCTCTTCAGCCTGCGGGAGGGCTTCGAGCACCCCATCATCAGCCAGTACGAGGAATTCGCACGCCGGATGAACCTGGAGGTCTGCGGCATCGAGTTCATCGAAGCGGCCGACGGCCGGGTACTGACCTATGACGTGAACACCAATACGAACTACAACGCAGCAGTCGACGCCGCTGCTCCGGTCTCCGCCCCGCGGCAGCTGGCGCGGTACCTGGGAGGGCTGGCAGCCGGTTAGCGGGCCCGGCAAGACGGGGGAGTTCCCGGTGCTTTCCCCACCTATGCGGTGACTGGAATATAGTCGAAAAGTACCGAAACTAAGGAGCTCCTTCCATGACCGCTGCCCAGGAACCGCTGTGGGTAAAGCACTACCAGCCCGGTGTGCCGGCAGAAATTGAACTGCCCACCGAATCCCTGACCTCCATGGTCGAAGACGCCGTGGCACGGTTCGGGCCCAAGGTGGCGCTGGAGTTCTTCGGTGCTGAAACCACGTACACGCAGCTCGGCGACCAGATCAACCGGGCCGCCGAAGGGCTGCGGAAACTGGGCGTCAAGAAGGGGCACAGGGTGGCCATCATCCTGCCCAACTGCCCGCAGTACCTCATCGCCTTCTACGCGGTGCTGCGACTGGGCGGCGTCGTCGTAGGCCACAACCCGCTCTACACCGAGCGCGAGCTGCGCCATCAGTTCGAAAACCACGGCGCCCAGGTAGCCATCGTCTGGGACAAGGCTGTGGAAAAGATCCAGGACTTCCCGGACGACCTCGCCGTGCCTTCCATCATTTCCGTGGACATCACCAAGGCCATGCCCCGCCTGAAGCGGATTGGCCTGCGTCTGCCGATCCCCTCGATCCGCCGCACCCGGGCAGGGCTGACCACCAAGACCGAGCACACGATCCCCTGGGAAAAGCTGCTCGCCAACGACCCGATCGACCCGCTGCACCCGAAACCCGCCGTAGGTGACCTCGCAGCCCTGCAGTACACCTCCGGCACCACCGGCGTGCCCAAGGGCGCCATGCTCACCCACTACAACCTGCGCTCGAACGCACTGCAGGGCCAGGCCTGGATGCACGGCGCCAAGGAAGGCGAGGAAGTCATCTACGGCGTGCTGCCGATGTTCCACGCCTTTGGGCTGACGCTCTACCTGACGTTTGCCATGCTCACGGGCTCACGCCTGGTGCTCTTCCCGAAGTTCGACGTCGATTTGGTGCTGGACGCTGCGAAGAAGTCCAAGCCCACCGTGTTCTGTGCCGTGCCGCCCATCTACGAGAAGGTGGCCATCGAATCCAAGAAGCGCGGAATCGACATTTCCACCATCCGTTTCGCGATTTCCGGTGCCATGACCCTTTCACCCCAGACGGTCGAAATCTGGGAGGAAGTCTCCGGCGGGCTGCTGGTGGAAGGCTACGGGCTGACTGAATCCTCCCCCGTGGCTCTGGGCAACCCGTTCGCGGAAACCCGCCGAAACGGGACAATCGGCGTGCCGTTCCCCAGCACCCGGATGCGGGTCGCTGATCCGGACGATCTCACCCGCGACGTTCCGCAGGGCGAGCCGGGCGAGCTGCTGATCAGCGGACCGCAGGTGTTCGCCGGTTACTGGAACAACCCGGAGGAAACCGAAGAGATCCTGACCCCGGACGGCTGGCTTCGCACCGGGGATATCGTCACCGTTGACGAAGACGGTTTCGTGAAGGTCGTGGACCGGCGCAAGGAACTGATCATTACCGGCGGCTTCAACGTCTCTCCGTCCGAGGTGGAGGAAGTTCTCCGCAGCAACCAGGGCGTTGCCGACGTCGCGGTGGTGGGACTGCCCCGCGGTGCCGGCGGCGAGCAGGTGGTTGCCGCCGTCGTTATGCAGCCTGACACTGAACTTGATGAGCAGGCCCTGCGGGCGTTCTGCCGGGAACGGCTGACACCGTACAAGGTGCCCCGGCGGATCGTCGCGATCGAGGAACTCCCCAAGTCCATGCTGGGCAAGGTGCTGCGCAAGCAGGTCCGCGAGTCGCTGCAGGATTCGCTTTAGCCTCCTCATTCCCACAGGCTCCGCGTCGTTTTCCCATGCCGGAGCCGTGTTTACCGCTCCTTTGGGCCCATCTTCGGGCGTACCCGGTTTCCTATTGACGCGCCTGCACACAGGCAGTGGAATAATAAGTAGGCTTGGCAATTCAGGCCCGGCCGGAGAAATGGCCATAGGAGCCGGAATCGGCGCCGGTGACGGTGCCGCCCCGGGCGGTCACCCGCCCGGCACGGTGATTCAGGCGCTGCGGGCGGAAGCGGCTGGATCGGATCCCGGCTCGAGAATCGTGATCGCTGTGCCGGACCCCCGGCGCAGATTCGCTGCCGAAGGAGAAAACACGATGATCAGCAACGAGCAAGTCGAAGGACTCATGGCCGCTTCGGGGAACGTACTGGGTCCCAACGGCGACAAAATCGGATCCGTGGGAACGTTCTACCTCGATGACCAGACCAACGAACCGGCCTGGGTCACGGTGAACACGGGCCTGTTCGGAACCAGTGAGACGTTTGTCCCGCTCAGTGAGGCCAGCGTTGAGGGCATCGATGTGCTGGTGCCCTACTCCAAGGATGAGGTCAAGAACGCCCCGCAGATTGCCAGCGACGGCTCCATCAGTGCCGAGGAAGAAGTCACGCTCTACCGCTACTACGGCTTCACCTACGACGACGGGACTTCCGACGCCGATTCCCTGAACGCTGATGCCGGCACGGATACCATCATCGAATCCGACACGGAGACCATTTCAGATACTGACCGGGGGCGCAGCGGGCTGATTGACGATACGCAGTCCGGATCGGGATCCGGTTCAGGCTCCGGCATGGGCTCGGGGTCAGGGTCCGGAATGGGCTCCGGCTCCGGCACGGGAACAGGCACTGGCCAGTCGGGTACCACCGGCCTTTCCGACTCCTCCGGTTCCCGCTCCGGCATTGATGACGCCATGACGCGGTCGGAGGAGCGGCTCGACGTAGGCACCGAACGCCATGAGACAGGCCGGGCCAGGCTGCGCAAGTACACGGTGACGGACACTGTCACCACGCAGGTGCCGGTCAGTCATGAAGAAGTGGTGATCGAGCGGGAGCCGATCACGGACGCCAACCGTGACGCTGCCATGAGCGGACCGGAGATGCGTGAGGACGAATACGAAGTCACGCTCCACGCCGAGGAACCCGTCGTGCAGAAGCACACCGAACCGGTGGAGCGTGTGCGGCTGGATACCGAAACCGTCACCGGGTCCGAAACCGTTTCCGGAGACGTGCGCAAGGAGAAAATCGACACCGAAGTGGAGGATGCCTCCGGACGCACCATGTCCGCTGGGTCTGAAGGAGGCACGGGATCGGAACATGGCTCGGGTCGCCATGAGTCCGGGCACCACAGCTCAGGCCACGACGATTCGGGCTCCGGCTCAGGATCAGGCGGCTCGCGCTGAGCGCCGGGGCCTTCCCCAGCTGAGAGATAAACGGAACCCCGCAGCCTTCGGGTGGCGGGGTTCCGCTGTGTCCAAGGTGCCCGTTTCGGCAGTCAGGCTCCGCGGGCCGGCCCCCTTGAATGACCGGATGGTCAATCCCGGTGGCGCCGGGCCTGAAAGCGGAACCGGTCTCCCCGGAACGCCGAACAGGTCCATTCCGCCGGCTGCTCGCCGGCGAGGCCCAGTCGGTGGATGACCAGCAGCGGAAAGCCCATTTCAAGGCCGAGCAGACGGACCTCATCCGGCCCGGCGAGCCGTGTCTGCACGGTGTCCTCCGCGTCAGTGATCCGCACGCCGTAGCTTTCCTGCAGTGCGGCGTACAGGGAGCCGGTGCGGTCCAGTGCCTCGGCCAGGTCCGGCAGCTCTCCCGGAAGCAGCGCAGTCTCGTGGGCCAGTGGCTCCTCGTTGATGAACCGGATTCGCTCTACCCGTGTCAGCGCAGTACCCGGTTCCACCTGGAGCTGCTGCGCAGCCTCACCCTCCGCAGGGACGGTGGAGATGCCGAGCAGACGGCTGGAGCTGCGCAGTCCCTGCGCTGCGGCATCCTCCGAGAAGGACGTCAGCTGGCGTACGTAGGTGGGCCGGTTGTGTGCCACGAACGTTCCATGACCTTGGATCCTGTCCAGCACACCCTCGGCAACAAGCTCGGCGATCGCCTGCCGCACGGTAGTCCGGGACGTACCGTATTCGGCTGCCAGCGCCCGCTCGGTGGGGAGAAGAGTGCCCGGTTCCCCCTGAGCGGCGAGTGCACGCAGCTGCTCCTTGAGTACGTAGTACTTCGGGGCGGGATGGGATTGTGACGTCACGGCTTCAGCATAGCGATTGACTCTGAAATTGGTCTAGGCCAAACTGAACGACATTGACAGCCCACTTGCTTCTGGCATGGGGAACCTACGGGAAGGGCGGAAATGCGTTCAATGAGGAAGACCCGGCTGCGCGCCGGATCGATGGGGGCCGCCGGCGTGGCGCTGGCACTGGTGCTGACAGCATGCGGCGGCAGCGGCGACGCCGGCAATGAAGCCGACGGCACGCTCGAAGTCTGGGCCCACTCCGGCCAGGCGTCCGAAGCCGAAGCGCTGCAGGACCTGGTGGATCAGTTCAACGATGCCAATGAGGACATCACGGTTGAACTGACGCTGGTGCCCGAAGCTGACTACACCAGCACGATTCAGGCCACCAAGGCCGAGGACCTGCCGGACATCATGGAAATGGACGCCCCCACCATGGCCTCCTTCGTCTATGACCGCAAGCTGGTCCCGCTCGAGGGGATCGTCTCCGAAGAGGTCCTGGACAACAGGATCGGCGGTGTGAAGGAAAGCGGCACCTACAACGGCGAGACCTACGCCGTTGGCATGTTCGACGTCGGCCTTGGGCTCTGGGGCAACGCCTCCCTGCTCGAGGCAGCCGGCCTCGAAGCACCGGCAACGGCCGAGGACGCCTGGACCGTCGAGGAATTCCGGGCCAACCTGGCAAAGCTCGCCGAAGTCAGCCCGTCCGGCAACGCCATCGATCTGGGCGAGGCGAATTCCTTCGCCGCTGAGTGGGGCCTGTTCACCACCAGTCCGAACCTGTGGTCCGCCGGCGGAACGCTGATGAAGGACGGCAAGGCGGAGGGTGTCCTCAACTCCGCGGAGAACGTCGACGCTCTGACCGAATGGTCTTCGTGGAAGGAATACACCGACCCGAATACCAGCGGTACGGCCTTCCAGGAGGGACAGGTCGCCCTGACCTGGACCGGCAACTGGATGTACCCGGGCTTTAGCGAGGCACTGGGTGAGGACCTGGTCCTGATGCCCCTGCCCGACTTCGGCAACGGCACCAAGGCCGGCCACGGTTCCTGGCAGTGGGGCGCCACGCCTGCTGCCGAAGGCAATGAGGAAGCTGCCGGTGCCTTCCTGGACTTCCTGATGTCGGATGAATCAATCACCACGATGACCGCCGCCAACGCCGCGATCCCGGGCAGCACCTCAGCCCTGGAAACCAGCGAACTTTACGGCGAAAGCAAGCCGCTTGCCCTGTTCGCAGACAACCTTGCCGCCGCCTGCGGTTCCGAGGACGTCACCGCCGAGTGCATCGCCGTCGCCCGTCCCCTAACTCCGGGTTACCCGACGGTGACGAGCTCCGTGGGCAGTGCCCTGCTCGCCATCTGGGGCGGCGCGGATGTGAAGGAAGAGCTGGACAAGGCCGCCCGCGCGATCGACTCCGACTTCACCGACAACAACGGCTACGAAGACGAATAATCCCGTCTGCGGCGGGGCCGGGTACAGCATGTGCCCGGCCCCGCGGCGATCGGGATGGAGGAACCCGCCATGACCACCACGTCACTGCTGCCGCCCAGGAGCGGTAAGCCGCCGGCACCTGCACGCCCGGCCAGACGCCGCGGCGCCGCCGGGCCCGCCATGGCTGCACCGGCCATGCTGCTGCTCATCCTGTTCGTGGCGGTGCCCTTCGTGGCCGCCATCGGATTCTCGCTGTACAACGTCCGGCTGGGGGATCCGCGAGACCCCAGCTTTATGGGGCTCACCCAGTACGCCCGGATCCTGACGGATCCGGATGTTTCCGCGCAGTTCCTCAGTTCCCTGGGGCACAACCTGATCTTCGCCGTGATCGTGGTTCCAGTACAGACCGCCCTGGCCCTGGCTCTGGCGATGCTGGTCAAGCGGGCACTGCCGGGTATGGCAGTTTTCCGTGCGGTGTACTTTCTTCCGGTGATCTTTCCGATGGCACTGGTGGCCATCATCTGGCGGCTGATCCTGGCCCGCGGCGACCAGGGCCTGCTCAACGCCACCCTTGACTTCTTCTCCGGTGGAAACTTTGGTGCCCAGGACTGGCTCGGCTCGGAACTGACAGCCCTGGGCTCAGTGATTGTGCTGTCAATCTGGCAGGGCTGCGGCTTCCAGATGGTCATCCTCCTGGCGGCCCTGCAACAGGTTCCCGGTGAGCTGTACGAGGCCGCTGAGCTGGACCGGGCCAATGGCTGGCAGCGGCTGCTGCACGTAACCCTGCCCGGCATCCGCACCACGCTCGTCTTCGTGGCGCTCTACACGACCATCCTCTCGCTGCGTGTCTTCGACCAGATCTACGTCCTGGCCAAATCAGGCGGCGGGCTCAATGAGGACGCCACGCGAACCGTTATGTACCAGGCCGTTACCTCAGCCTTCGACCAGAACAACATTGGCCGGGCCAGCGCCATCTCGGTGGTCTTTTTCATCCTGGTGCTGATCCTGTCCCTGATCCAGCGCAGGCTCACGCGCGAACGGGAGGCCTAGGCAATGGCAACCACAATCCAAAACAGCGGACCGCGGAGCAGCGCCGTCCGTGGCGGGGCTCCCGCTGCACCCAGGCTGCGCCGAAGCAGCCCGCGGCACCGCGCCGGAATCACCGCGCACTACGTTGCGCTGGTCACCACCAGCCTGGTGTTTTTGGCGCCGGTGGCCTACATGGTCGCCGCGTCCTTCGCGCCGGCGTCGGACACCCTGGCCGGTTTCAAGGTCTTCGATGTCACCCAGTGGGGACTGCACAACTACTCGGGCGTCACGTCCAGCCTGTCATCGGACAGCACCGGGCATCTCTGGCGGTTCTTCCTGGTTTCCTTCACGGTGACAGTCGCCGTCGTCGGCCTGGGGCTGGTGGTCAACTCGATGGCCGCGTTCGCGCTCTCCAGGCTGGAGTGGAAGGGGCGGGGGATTGCCCTGCTGGGCATCCTGATGCTGCTCATCGTGCCTTTCGAAGCCGTCGCCGTTCCGATGTTCTACCTGTACAACGATGCGCGGAACACCCTCTGGATCCAGATCGTCCCGTTCATCGGCAACGCGCTCTCGATCTTCCTGTTCTACTCTTTCTTCTCCGGCATCCCGCGCAGCATCGACGAGGCGGCCCGCCTGGACGGTGCCGGACCCTGGCGGATCTTCGCGCAGATCATCGCGCCCATGAGCAAGCCCGTGTACGCATCGGTGGCCATCCTGACCTTCCTGACCCAATGGGGCGCCTTCCTGTGGCCGGTGCTGATGGTTTCCGAACCGAACCTCCGCCCGCTGCCGCTGCAGATCAGCGTGTTCGCCGGCCAGCTGCCACCGGCCTGGGGGCAGGTCATGGCCTTTGGCGTGCTGCTGGTGCTGCCCGTACTGGTTGTGTTCCTGGTCTTCCAGCGCTGGTTCATTGAGGGCGTCGCCTCCTCCGCCGTGAAGGGATAAGAATGGTTTTCAAACTCAACGATCACTGGGCCTGGGACAGCTGGCTGGCTGACGACGGCGAGCAGTACCACCTGTTCTTCCTGCGGGCCTCCCGTGCCCTGCAGGATCCGCAGCGGCGGCATTACCGCGCGTCGATCGGCCATGCTGTGTCGAAGGATCTGGAGGACTGGTCCCTCCTGCCGGACGCGCTGGTAGCCGCGGACGCGCCAGCCTGGGATGACCTCGCCACCTGGACAGGCTGCACCGTGCAGGGGTCGGACGGACGCTGGCACCTCTTCTACACGGGTGTCAGCCGGGCAGAGGACGGGCTGCAGCAGCGCATCGGCAAAGCGGTCTCGGATGACCTGGTCACCTGGACCCGCTGTGACCGCCCGCCGCTGGAAGCGGACCCGCGCTGGTACGAGAAGCTGGGGGAGGGGACCTGGCCGGATGAGGCCTGGCGGGATCCGTTCGTGTTCTGGGACGAGGACACGGTCCTGTGGCACATGCTGGTAACTGCCCGCTCCAATGAAGGTGATCCGGCCGGCCGTGCAGTAGTGGGCCACGCCGTCAGCACTGATCTTGAGGACTGGGAAGTGCGTCCGCCCCTGTCTGCGCCCGCCGGCTTCGGTGAGATGGAAGTCATTCAGTCACGGATGGTGGACGGGCAGCCGGTCCTGATCTTCTCCTGCCTGCCCGAATTCGCCCCCGGCGTCGATGCGCCGCGGGTTCCCACGGGCACCTGGATCGCGCCCGGCGGGTCCCTGCTGGGTCCCTGGAAACTCGAGGAAAGCGCCGAGTTCTACCTCGAGGGCGTCTACGCGGCGCAGCTGGTGCAGAAGCGCGACGGCGAATGGGTGCTTTTCGGATTCCAAAACGGCGGTTTCACCGGCGAAATTGCCGGTCCGACGCCGCTGAAGGAACTCACCGGGGGTGCGCCGCTGTTCGGCGCTGCCGGCCGGGGATAAGCCGTTGGAGGCGGGCCCGGCCAGCAAAGCCCATGCGTCCGCATGAACCAGCCGCTGACGTGCGCAAACGAGCTCGACGGCGGCGTGATCGTGGGCTACTATCCCTTCGATCGCCTAATTAGTAAGCGACCTTCATTTTTGTTCGTAATGTCCACAGGGGGAAACCGAAATGTCACAGCACTCTGCACAAAACCCGTATGCTCCGGCCCAGCCCGGCACACCCGACCTGTCCCAGCCGCTGTACGGCGCCGGCCTCGGCGACGCAGTAAAGCGTTTCTTCAAGAAGTACGCCACGTTCTCCGGCCGTGCGAGCCGCAGCGAATACTGGTGGTGGATGCTGGTGAACTTCGTAGTCATCACCGTTCTGAGCAGCTGGACCGGTATCGCCGCGGCCGGCAGCGTGGATCCCTCCACGGGTGCACTGTCCAGCCCCGGCTTTATGGTCCCCTACGTTCTGCTGATGATCTGGTCCCTGGCCATCCTGGTTCCCGGTCTCGCGCTGATCGTGCGCCGACTCCATGACGGCGGTTTCAACGGCTGGTTCATCCTGCTGGGGCTCATCCCGTTCCTTGGCGGCCTCATCATCCTGGTCTTCTCGCTGATGCCGAGCAAGCCTGAAGGCGCCCGGTTCGATGCCGGAGCCCAGCAGCACGGAGCGTACCCGCAGGCTCCGCACCAGTCGTAGCCGACGCAGGGTCCAGGGAGCATATCCGCAGGTGAAACGGGTAGCCCCTTCCCGTTCGGAGCAAAGACTCCAATACTGGGAGCATGACCCACACCACATCGCCACACCCCGGCAATGATGCCCCGTACAGCTCCGATTCCGAAACCGCCGACCTCGCGGAGGAATCTATCCGGCTGGTTCGATCCTGGCTCGCAGAGGCGTCCACTCTCGAAGTGGACGCCTCTGCTGCGCAACTGGCCGGAATCCTCAAAGACCCCGGAGGACTTGCCTTTACCGTCGGCTTCGTAGACGGAGTGATCCGGCCCGAGGACCTGCAGGTCGCCGCACGGAACCTCGCCCAGCTCGCGCCCCGGGTTCCGGGTTTCCTGCCCTGGTATCTGAAAGCTGCCGTCCGTGCGGGCGGAGTGCTTGGACAGGCCGCTCCTGCAGTAGTGGTCCCTGCTGCGCGCAGGGCACTGCGCAGCATGGTGGGCCACCTGATTATTGATGCCTCAGAGCAACGGCTCGGCCGGTCCATCCAGCGTCTGCGCCGCGACGGCATCCGGCTGAACATGAACCTGCTCGGCGAGGCAGTGCTGGGCCGCCGGGAAGCCGAACGGCGGCTGGACGGAACCCGCCGGCTGCTCGAACGTGCCGACGTCGACTACGTCAGCATCAAGGTTTCCTCCACCGTGGCACCCCACGCACCCTGGGCCTTCGACGAAGCCGTCCTGGACGTCACCGAAACCCTCGCACCGCTGTACCGGCTCGCCGCCGAATCCCCCATGTCCAAGTTCATCAACCTGGACATGGAGGAATACAAGGACCTTGAGCTGACCATGGCAGTGTTCATGGAGCTGCTCTCCCGTCCCGAATTCCACCACCTTGAGGCCGGGCTGGTGCTGCAGGCCTACCTGCCTGACGCGCTGGCAGCGATGCAGCGGCTGCAGGATTTCGCCGCCGCCCGCCGCGCCGCAGGCGGTGCTCCCATCAAGGTGCGCTTGGTTAAGGGCGCCAACCTTCCCATGGAACAGGTGGAAGCCTCGCTGCACGGCTGGCCGCTGGCCACCTGGGGATCAAAACTCGAAACAGATGCCAATTACAAGCGCGTGCTGGACTACTCACTGCATCCGGGACGGATCCGCAACGTCCGCATCGGCGTCGCCGGCCACAACCTCTTCGACATTGCCTACGCCTGGCTGCTCGCCGGGACCCGCGGAGTCCGGGACGGGATCGATGTGGAGATGCTGCTCGGCATGGCCGCAGCGCAGGCCGAGGTGGTTCGGAAGGAAGTAGGTTCGCTGCTGCTCTATACGCCGGTGGTGCACCCACAGGAGTTCGACGTCGCGATCGCCTACCTGGTGCGGCGCCTCGAAGAAGGCGCCAGCAGCGAGAACTTTATGTCCGCAGTCTTTGACCTGGCGGACCAGGAACAGCTCTTTGAACGAGAGAAACAGCGGTTCCTGGCTTCCCTGGCAGCAGCAGACAGCAACGTCCCCGCACCGCGGCGGCAGCAGGACCGCACCCGCCCGCCGGAACCGGCGCCGGAGGACTTCGCCAACACTCCGGACACGGACCCCTCCCTGCCCGCCAACCGGCGCTGGGGACGTGACATCCTGTCCCGCGTGCCCGGATCGGATTTGGGTCTGGAGCTCCTGGCCGCGTCACGGATCGAAACTGAAGAACAGCTCGAAGAGCTCATTTCCGGCGCCGCGGCAGCGTCCGAACACTGGGCAGCGCTGGGCGGTGCCGGCCGGGCGGACATCCTGCACCGGGCCGGGGACATTCTCGAAGCCCGCCGCGCGCAGCTGCTGGAAGTCATGGCAGCCGAGGCAGGCAAGACCCTGGACCAGGGTGATCCGGAAGTGTCCGAAGCGATTGACTTCGCCCGCTACTACGCTGAGCGGGCGCGGGAACTGGACAGCATCGACGGCGCAGAATTCCACCCGGCCCGGCTCACGCTGGTAACCCCGCCGTGGAACTTTCCCGTTGCCATTCCGGCCGGTTCCACCCTCGCTGCACTCGCTGCTGGTGCGGCCGTGGTGCTCAAGCCGGCGGGACCGGCGTCGCGGTGCGGCGCGGTGCTGGCCGAAGCGCTTTGGGAAGCCGGGGTGCCCCGCGACGTCCTGCGGTTTGTGCAGCTGGGCGAGTCCGAGCTCGGCCGCCAGCTCATCTCCCACCCTCAGGTGGACCGGGTCATCCTGACCGGGGCCTATGAAACGGCTGAACTGTTCCGGTCTTTCCGGCCGGAGCTGGAACTGCTGGCGGAAACCTCCGGCAAAAACGCCATTGTGGTAACCCCCAGCGCCGACTTTGACCTGGCCGCAAGGGACGTGGCGGCATCGGCTTTTGGTCACGCCGGGCAGAAATGTTCCGCCGCCTCACTGGTGATCCTGGTGGGCTCCGCGGCCGAATCCCGCCGCTTCCACCACCAGCTTCTGGACGCCGTGCAGTCCCTGGTGGTGGGGAAGCCGGAAGATCCGCGGACGCAGATGGGGTCGGTCATTGAACCTGCGTCCGGCAAATTGCTCCGCGGGCTAACCGAGCTGGGTCCGGGGGAGACCTGGGTGCTTCAGCCTCAAAAGCTCGACGCCGAGGGTCGGGTCTGGTCCCCTGGCATCCGGGCCGGGGTGCAGCCCGGCTCCGAATTCCATCTGACCGAATACTTTGGCCCCGTCCTGGGTGTGATGCGCGCCGAAACGCTCCAAGACGCAGTCCGGCTGCAGAACCAGGTGGAGTACGGGCTCACCGCCGGACTGCACTCGCTGGACCCGGAAGAGATCCACTACTGGACCGGGACCGTTGAGGCCGGCAACCTCTACGTGAACCGGGGAATCACCGGAGCCATCGTCCGCCGCCAGCCATTCGGCGGCTGGAAGAAATCCTCCGTAGGTCCCGGGACCAAGGCCGGCGGGCCCAACTACCTGCTGGGGCTGGGGAACTGGAGCACTGCCCCCTCAAACGCAGCTGCCGCTCCGGCAGAGAAACCCGCTGCCCTGCTGGAGCAGGTTCGGAATACGTCCGTCCTGTCCCGCGAAGACCTGCAGTTCCTGGACCGGTCTGCTTCCTCAGATGCTGCCGCCTGGGCCCGTGAATACGGGCTGACCAAAGACGTCTCCGAACTCAGCGCGGAACGGAATCTGTTCCGTTACCTCCCGGTTCCCGTCCACATCCGGCTGGCGGAAGCGGAGCCGCAGCCGTCCGTGCTGCGCGTCCTGTCCGCGGCGCTGACCGCCGGATCCCCGGTCACGGTGTCTGTGCCGGAGGCGCTTTCACCCGGTATCACCGCCGCCCTGGCAGCCTTCTCCTGTTCCGTCAGCGTGGAGAACGACGCCGAGTGGCTCTCCCGGCTGGCGGCTCTGGAAATACCTCCGTCCCGGATCCGTTTGCTGGGCGGAGACCGGAGCACACTAGCAGCAGCCCTGGGCGGCCGGCCGGACTGTGCCGTGTACGCCCAGCCGGTTACCGAATCCGGCCGGGTGGAACTGCTGCCGTTCCTGCATGAGCAGGCCATCAGCATCACCGCCCACCGCTTCGGAACCCCCAGCCCCATTGCCGACACTGAACCCGGAAGGCCGTAAGAATGGATAGTCCGCTGCCGCTGGCAGGACGCACCGCCGTCGTAACCGGCGTGAGCCGCCGCCAGGGCATCGGCTATGCCGTGGCATCCAGGCTCGCCCGCATGGGGGCAAGCCTGTTCACCGCCCATTACCGGCCGCACGACCTCGACCAGCCCTGGGGCGGGGACTCGATTCCCGCCGTTGCCGACGGCCTGCGGGAACAGCTCAGCGACGGCGCCGTACTGGCCCACCGCAGCATTGACCTTTCGGAGGCGGGTGCCGCCGAGGAGTTGATTCGGGAGGCCTCTGCCGAACTGGGGCACCTGGACATCCTGATCTGCAACCATGCCCGCAGCGGCGGCGACGGTCCGCTGGCGGAGATGACCCCGGAGAAGCTCGATGCTCATTGGCAGGTCAACACGCGTTCCACGCTGCTGGCCACAAGGGAGTTCGCCGCCCGGCATGACGGCAGGCCCGGAGGACGGGTTATCTGGATGACTTCGGGGCAGATCAACGGCGGGGTCATGGACTCGGAGATTGCCTACGCCACCTCAAAGGCGGCCCTGGCGGGCATCACCCCGTCCGTGGCGGCTGACCTGGCACGTCACGGAATCCTCCTGAACACCGTCAACCCGGGACCGGTCAATACGGGCTACCTGAACCTGGACACCGCCGACCGGCCCCCGGAAGTCATCGCCGAGGTCCTGGCACATTTCCCCGCAGGCCGGTTTGGCGAACCGGATGATCCGGCCCGGCTCATCGCCTGGCTGGTCAGCGACGAGGGACGGTGGATGGTGGGGCAGGTCCTGAGCAGCGACGGAGGGTTTCGCTAATACGTTTTGAATTTGCCCTTCTCAACGCGGGCCAGGCTTGTTAGGGTCCTGCTCATGGACATGCTCATTTTCGAGTAGCGAACTGCGCCCGGCCGGGATCCCCGGCTGGATCGTTACGGCGCAAACCGCTCTACGCAGACCCACACAAACCGCTTGTCGAGGCCAATGGCCTTGCGCGTCCTTCCGTCTGCAGCTCGAAAACCCGCCGGTGGCGTACAGCCCCGGTGTGCCCGGAAGGGCTTCGCCCTGGCCCAGCCAAGCCAGAGATGAACTGGAGCTAAACCATGACCGAACCTACAAACAACCCGTCACCGAATCCCGTCGATCCGGCGGGCCTGATTCGTCCGCCGTCTGAGGAAGCGGAGCTGCAGGTCAACATCGCCCCCGCAGCCGCCCGCCGGCTCAGCGAGGAAGGGCTGCAGCGCCTCGCGGCAGCCCGGCAGCAGGAAGTCGGCCTGCCCGGCTGGCAAAGCCTGGGCAAAGGCAGCAAGCCCAGCCATGCCAACGGCAGGCAGGGCCGGCGCGAACGCAAGGTCCGCTGGTAAGCAGGGATCACTGGATAAACCATGAAACCGCCGGCCGCAGGCAGCACCGCCCGCAGCCGGCGGCTTCATGTTTCGGAACGGCGCGGAGTTGGGCCGGGCGGAAAAACTTGGGATGCTAGCGGGCATGAATTCTTCGTCTGCCCCTTCATCGGTCCGCACCTCCCCGTATGCCACGGAGGAGCTCCAAGCGTGGGCATCGGGAACTCTCGGTACCATCCGGCTGAACCGTCCGCAGGCCCTTAACGCCATGACGCTGGACATGGTCCGGGCCATGGACCGTGTCCTGCAGGACTGGGAGACGGATGACGACGTTCAGGCCGTGGTGCTCTACGGCGCCGGGGAACGCGGCCTGTGTGCAGGCGGAGACATCAGGGCCATTGCCTCGGGCACGGACGCCCAGGCCATGGAATTCTGGACCGCTGAATATGCTTTGAATGCTCGCGTTGCAGCGTTTCCCAAACCGTATGTGGCAGTGATGGACGGCGTTGTGATGGGCGGCGGCGTCGGCGTTTCCGGGCATGCCGGGATCCGGATTGCCACCGAGCGGACCAAAGCTGCGATGCCGGAAGTGCGCATCGGCTTCAGTCCCGACTGCGCGGGCTCCCTGTTGCTGGCCCGGGCGCCCGGCGAACTTGGCACACATCTGGCCCTGACCGCCGGAACGATGACCGGGCCTGACGCCGTGCTGTGCGGGTTTGCGGATCTCTACATCCCCTCAGAATCCCTGCCGGCCCTGCTGGCGGCACTTGAATCAGCGGGGAATGATGCCGCAGAGGTCGCAGCGAAGTTTGCCCTCGAGCTTCCGGCAGCGCCGCTGGCTGCTGAGCAGGACTGGATCGATGAGTGCTACACCGGCGGCAACGTTGCTGACATTCTGGCGAACCTGGACGGGCACCCGGCCCCGGCTGCCCGCGACGCAGCACGGACTATCCGCGGCATGGCGCCGTTCTCCGTTTCCGTGGCCCTCGCCGCGGTCCGGGCCGCCGCCGCCGAACCGGATCTGGCCAAGGTACTGCAGCGGGACCTGATGATGGCCGAGAGAATGATCGGCCGCCCCGACTTCCGTGAAGGTGTGCGTGCCCGCCTGCTGGACCGGGACCAGCCGCAGTGGAATCCTGCGCGGCTTGACGACGTTGATCCCCGGGACGTGACCTGGACTCTGGCCCTCTGATCTGAGCGGTGCCAGAATGGGCGCACTTCGGCCCCATCTTTTCAGACAAGGACACCGGTATGCTGCTCAACGGCAGGAACGCGGTTATCTACGGCGGCGGCGGATCGATTGGCGGGGCGGCGGCGCGTGCCTTCGCCAGGGAAGGTGCCCGTGTTTTCCTCGCCGGACGGCATCCGGAACCGCTGCAGGAGGTTGCAGCGGACATCCGGGCGGGCGGCGGACTTGTTGAAACCGCGGTCC
This sequence comes from Arthrobacter sp. NPDC055585, assembly GCF_053619115.1. Lineage (NCBI taxonomy): Bacteria > Bacillati > Actinomycetota > Actinomycetes > Micrococcales > Micrococcaceae > Arthrobacter > Arthrobacter sp. NPDC055585. The sequence goes on along the minus strand of NZ_JBSHIT010000009.1, from coordinate 121,885 downwards.
TGGATGCACTGAACCAGGAAGCGGTCAATGCGCACGCCGACGACGTCGCGGAGTCGGCGGGCAGCCTGGACATCTCCCTGAACGTCATTCAGCACGGGGACGTGCAGGGCACACCCATGGCTGCCATGTACCTGGAGGACTATCTGCGGCCGGTATCCACAGCCGTGCAGACAACGTTCATTACGGCCCAGGCTGCTGCACGGCACATGATGGAGCAGAAGTCCGGGGTGATCCTGGCCTTCGGAGGCTCCGGAACCGAGGACCGCGGACAGTATCTGGGCGGCCTGGTCACCGCGCTGGAAACCATTGAATCGATGCGGCGCCAGCTGGCCATTGAGCTGGGCCCGTACGGCATCCGGGTGGTGACACTGCGCTCCGGCGGCGTACCGGAATCACTGCCGCAGGACATGGAAGGCCGGGAGGAAATTGCCGGGGCCATTGCCTCAGCGACGCTGCTGAACCGGGCCGCCACGCTTCAGGACGTCGGCAACGCCGCCGTGTTCGCGGCCTCGGACATGGCCGCAAGCATCACCGGCGCCACAATCAACATCAGCGCCGGAGCGCTGATTGAGTAGGCAGCCTTACTCCCCGGGCGGGGCGGCGGGATGCCGTCAGCGGCGGGTCCGCCAGATGGAGAAGTCCTCGGTGCTCACTGCGGTGTGCATGCCGGACTCCTCATCGTTGAGCCACAGGGTCGCGAGTCCGGGTGCCGTGTCGCGCACCTCGCCGCGGTAATAGACATTCTCACCACTGCGGGCTTCGACGTAGTCTCCGCGCCGAATTGAACTGATGTTCCGGACGCGGCGGGCAGGGGCAGCGGAACGGGACGGGGATGCGCATGCTGAGGGCAAACTGAACTCCTGTGATATTCGGAAGGGGACCTAGTTATGTCAACCGGACAAGTACCCGGAAATATTCCCGGAACGCTCACGGACTCCTGACGCAGGCACTCTCCGGCGCGTAAAGTCTGGGCATGGACATCGTGGATTTCCTGCTGACGCGCTTTCACGAAGACGCCGCGGAGTCACGCAAACTGCTGGGCGGTTCCGAGATCTCACTCTCTGACCGCTGGTATGAGGAGCGGCTCCTGCGCGAATGCGAGGCGAAGCTGATGCTGATCGACATCATTGGCGGTGCCCGACGCAACGCCCTCTCCCGCATGCTCCAGGACGCAGAGGCAGACAGCCGAAGCTATGCGGATGAACTGGAATGGACCACGCTGGCGCTCGCCGCCCTCGCTGCTCCGTATGCGGAGCACGTGGACTACCAGGACGTCTGGCGGCTGGTGGAAAAACGGCCCTGACGTCCAGCACCGCGGTGCTTTGGCGGTCCGTACCATGCCGCCACTGTCTTTGGCATGCCATAACGCCTAGATTGGCACGCATGACAGTGGAGACCCGATGACCGAACTTAACGACGGCGCCGCACCGGCAAGGGAGCTGCTGGAGCAGCTGGCCGAGGCCAAGAGTGTTGCCACAACCTTCACCGGCTGGGACGGCGGTGTCCAGCAGGTCTCCGACGCCTCCCTGAGCAGTGTCCTGGCGGCCCGCGGAGCACCTGCCTGGACTCAGGAACAGGCCGAGGCATCTCTGGAAGAGGCTGCCCTGGCGCCCTGGCGGCGCACACTGCCACCCGCCGTGGTGGTCCGGCAGCAGCAGCCTGTACCGGTAGCGGTCCGCCTGCCCCGCGATGCGCAGGCCCAGGCCTGGATCACGCTGGAGGACGGTAGTTCCGTGCCGCTTCCCGGATTGCCAGGCCCGGGCCAGGCCGTGGAAACGGCGATTGTGGACGGGACTGAGCTGGAAGCCCGGCAGCTGCAGATACCGGCGGGTCTTCCGCTTGGCTGGCATGTGCTGCATGTTTCCGGTGGCGGACAGGAAGCCGAAGCCGTGCTGGCCGTTACCCCTGACCGGCTGCCGGCTCCCAAAACGGGGGGACGGGCATGGGGCATGATGGCCCAGCTGTACTCGGTGCGGTCCGAACGGTCCTGGGGAATCGGAGACCTGACAGACCTGGCGGATCTCTCAGCCGTGTCCGGCACCGCCGGGGCTGCCTTTATGCTCATCAACCCGCTGCATGCAGCCGAACCGGTGCCCCCGGTGGAAGACTCGCCCTACCTGCCGGCCACCCGCCGCTTCTTCAACCCGCTCTACATCCGGGTGGAAGCCATCGAAGAATACGCCTACCTTCCAGCCTCGGAACGAGCCGCCGTCGAAGCCCTGGCAGCCGGCCGGCAGGCCGTTGACCGCGATGCCCGTCTGCTTGACCGCAACTCGTCCTACGCCGCGAAGCTGCAGGCCCTCCGCCAGGTCTACCAGGTGCACAGAAGCCCCGCGCGGGCCCAGCAGCTTGAGGCTTTTGTCCGCGACGCCGGTCCCGGTCTGGACAGCTTTGCGCTTTGGTGCGCGCTGGCCGCCGAATTCCCGCCGGATTCGCCCGAATGGCAGGAAGGCCTCCACAGCGACATGGCTGCGGCCAAATCCGCCGAACTGGCAGACGAAATCGCGTTCTACCAGTGGCTGCAGTTCATCTGCGATGAGCAGCTTGAATCCGCCCAGCGGGCAGCTGTCAGTGCAGGCATGAAAATCGGAATCGTGCACGACCTCGCGGTGGGCGTCCATCCCGGCGGAGCTGATGCCTGGACGCTGCGTGACGTGCTGTCACCCGACGTCTCGGTCGGCGCGCCCCCGGACATGTTCAACCAGATTGGGCAGGACTGGAGCCAGCCGCCCTGGGATCCGGACCGGCTGGCCGAAAGCGGCTACGGAGCATATCGGGACATGCTGCGCACCATCCTGCGGCATGCCGGCGGAGTCCGGGTGGACCACATCCTGGGGCTGTTCCGCCTCTGGTGGATTCCGCGGGGGCAGGAGCCCGGCCAGGGCGCCTACGTGTATTACGACCATGAGGCCCTCGTGGGAATCCTGGCGCTGGAGGCGCAGCGTGCCGGTGCCGTCGTCATCGGTGAAGACCTGGGCGTCTTTGAACCCTGGGTTCAGGGCTATCTGGCTGAACGCGGCGTGCTGGGAACTTCGATTCTATGGTTTGAGCAGACCGGCGACGGGCCCCGCGAACCGGCAGATTACCGTCCGAGCGCGCTGGCCACGATTGGCACGCACGACCTGCCGCCGGCCGCGGGCTACCTCGCCGGGGAACACGTCACATTGCGGGATTCGCTCGGGCTGCTGAACCGTCCGGTCGAGGAGGAACGGGAACTGGACAGTGCAGCGACCCGGGGCATCCTCGACCTGGCCCGCCGGCACGGCCTGCTGGGTGAAAACGCCTCGGAGCAGGAGACAGTGGAAGCCCTGCACCGGCTCATCGCGCTGAGCCCCTCCGCCCTGGTCGGCGTCGGACTGGTGGATGCCGTAGGCGAACGGCGCACTCAGAACCAGCCCGGCACTTCACGCGAATACCCCAACTGGTGTATTCCGCTGGCCGGGCCGGACGGGAAGCCGGTGCTGATTGAGGATCTGGCAGCCAACCCGCGGTTCCTTTCCCTGACGCGGGTCATGAACGCAGCGCTGGGTGCCGGTTAGCTAGTCCTGCTGGTCGGCGAACGCCACCCGCCGCAGCAGGTCGCGCAGCTGGTCGCGTTCGGCCGGGGTCAAGGCGCTCAGCGCGCCTTCCCCGGCAGCCTGGACGACGGCGGCTGCCTCGGCGTACAGCCTTTTGCCCGCCGCCGTCGGGGTAATGATGTTGGACCTGCGGTCACGCGGGTCGGCTTTGCGCTTCACCGCGCCGCGTTTCTCCAGCTGGTCTACCAGCGCAACGATCTGGCTCGGATCCAGGAACAGGAACTCCGCCAGCTCACGCTGGGAGGGATTCAGGCCGCTGCAGGCGAGGGAAAGGACGGAATAGGAGCGGACCTTCAAGTCCAGCGAGGCCAATTCCTCATTCGCCCGGCGGGAACCCACCGAGCGCGTGCGTGCTGCCAGAAATTCCGTCTCGTTCGCCAGCTCCGACGAATACAGGCGCTCGATTCCAGCTTCTGCGGGCGGGGCTGCATTACGCACAGATGCATCGGCGGTCTCAGTCATGGATCAAGAGTACGCCCGATTTCAACTGTTGACTTTCTCAACTATCTCGGTTGTCATGGTGTGAGACAGGACACATATCTGAGGAGTTCGAATGTCCCTTCAGGGCAAAGTTGCGATCGTTACGGGCAGTGGACGGGGCCTGGGCTTGGCCTACGCCCGTGAGCTGGCCCGGCAGGGCGCGGCAGTGGTCGTCAACGACGTCGACCAGGCCGTTGCAGAAAAAGCCGCCGCCTCCATTGCGGCCGAGGGCGGCCGCGCCGTTGCGGTTGTGGCCCCGGTTGGCTCTACGGAAACCGCGAAGGCCCTGGTGGCTGCCGCGGTGGAGAACTTCGGCGGACTGGACATCCTGGTCACCAACGCCGGGGTGCTGCGGGACAAGTCCCTGCTGAAGATGACGGACGAGGATTTCGATCTGGTGATCAACGTGCACCTGCGCGGAACCTTCACCTGCGTCCGGGAAGCGTACGCGTATTTCAAGGAGAACAACGTGGCGGGAAGGATCATCGCCATCGGTTCTCCCACCGGCCAGCGCGGGAACTTCGGCCAGACGAACTACGCTGCCGCGAAGGCAGGGATCGTGGGAATGGTGCGGACCTGGGCGATGGAAATGAAGAAGGCCGGAGTCACCGCGAACGCCGTCATTCCCGTGGCTGCCACGGCCATGACCAAGACCGTCCCGTACTTTGCGGCCGCCGTGGAAGCTGATGAGCGCGGAGAGGCCATGCCGGACTTCTTCCGCAAGACGCTGGGCTTCGGCACCGCGGACGACGTCGCCGGCCTGATTGCGTTCCTGGCCTCCGATGAAGCTGCCGGGATTACCGGCCAGGCGATCGGCGTGGGCGGCGACCGGCTGCAGCTCTGGTCCCACCCCGAAGCAGTCGCTTCCGAATACCGGGACGGCGGCTGGACCTATGCGGAACTCGCCGAAGCCTTCCCCTTTACCGGCAATCAGCAGAGTGTGGGGGAGAAATTCCCGCCGCTGCCGGCCGACCTCCAGCCCGAGACCGCCACCAACTAACCGCTAGGAAAACCACATGAGTGCCACTGTTGTCACCCTTGAAGAACTGCCCTCTCTGGTGGGCCGGGACCTGGGCTACACCGACTACATCGAAATCACCCAGAACCAGGTCAACACTTTTGCCGATGCCACAGATGATCACCAGTGGATCCACACCGATCCGGAGAAGGCCAAAGACGGGCCCTTCGGCGCGCCGATTGCGCACGGGTTCCTGACACTGTCCCTGATCATTCCGCTCTGGAGCTCACTCTTCGACGTGGAAGGAGTGAAGACCAAGGTCAACTACGGTCTGGACCGGGTCCGGTTCACCAACCCGGTGAAAGTGGGCTCCAAGGTCCGCCTCCACTCGGTGATCTCCGAGGTCACCGAGGTCAAGGGCGGCGTGCAGATCAAGACGTCCAACACCATCGAGATCGACGGCGAGGAACGCCCCGCCGTCGTCGCCGAGTTCCTGGCCCGCTTCTACTCCTGATCCAACCCGCACTCCCGGCCCCGTCCGCGGTCCGGGCAGCACCAACGCAGTACCGGCACTACTCCCCAGCAGTATCCATTTCTCCCCTCAAGGAAGAGGAAAGTCATGAGGCACTTCATTTCCCGGCGGGCCGCGAGGGCCTTCGCCCTTGGCGCCGTTGCAACCCTGGCCCTGGCCGGCTGCGGCGGAGGCAGCCTGTCAGGCGACGAGTCCAGCTCATCCCCGTCCGCTTCGGGGTCCGCTGCGGCTAACGGCGAACTCGAGCAGATTGTGGTCGGCGTTATTGGCATCGCACCTTCCGCGGCCATGCAGTACGGCGTCGATGAGGGCATCTTCGAGGAGCACGGGCTCGACGTCGAACTCCAGACCGGCCAGGGCGGTGCGGCTATGCTGCCGGCTGTCTCAACCGGCGAAATGAACTTCGCCGTCGGCAACCCGCTGACCGTCATGGTGGCCAAGGACAAGGGCCTGGACATGAAGATCGTCACCGGTTACTCCAACTCCTATGCCGAAGGCGAGGACATCAACGGCGTTGTGGCCAGGGCGGATTCTGGGATCACAAGCTTCGCAGACCTGGAGGGCAAGACTGCCAGCGTCAACGCCGTGAACACCCAGGGCGACCTGACGATCATGGAAGCAGCCTCCATGGCCGGCGCGGATCCCACCCAGATCAAGTTCTCCGAAATGCCGTTCCAGGATATGGAAGCGCAGCTGGATCTGGGGAACACAGATGCGATCTGGATTCCGGAGCCCTTCCTCAGCAAGGCACTTTCCAACCCGGACAACGTCCTGGTGGGTTACTCCAACCAGGAGGCCATTCCCGGCATGCCCACCATGGTGACCTTCACCTCCGGCAACTACGCCTCGGCCAACGCGGAAACGGTCCAGAAGTTCAAGGACGCCATGGAAGAGCTCCTGCCGCAGGCCGAAGCCAACATCGATGACGTCAAGGCAGTTCTGCCCGCCTTTATGAACATGCCGGCCGAAGTTGCGGCCAACCTGAAGATGGAGGAGTACGACGCCGAGCTGCGCACCGAACAGCTCAACGACTTGGGCGAACTGATGCTCAAGTACAAGTTCGTCGAGAAGGCCCCCGATCTGCAGGCCATGACGGTCGAATAAAGAGCCGTGCCGGGGCCCGTCTGTACCTCCTCAGGCGGGCTCCGGCACTACCACCTAATCCCACGGGACATCCGGCATATTCGGCACCTCCGGTACGGACGAAGGACGTTTGGAAAATGCAGAACCAGGGCCTTGGCTCATGGATCCACCGGCAGCGCATCAAGTCCGGAGCCAGGACGGCGCTTGTCTTCCGCGACCAGGCAACAACGTATGCGCAGCTGGATGAGCGGATCAACCGCCTGGCCGCAGCACTGCGGGCCGCCGGCGTCGAGCACGGAACGCGCGTGGCGTTCCTCGGTGACAATCACCCCTCCTTCCTTGAGACCTTCTTTGCTGCCGGCTCGATCGGCGCGGTGTTTGTGCCTCTGAACACCCGTCTGGCTCCGCCTGAAATCCAGTTTGCGCTGCAGGATTCCGGCAGTACCGTACTGGTCAACACGCTGGCCCTCGACGAGCTGGCCGTGCGCGGCTCAGTGGACACCGCCGTCGGGCTTCGGCTGATTGTCGACGACGGAAGCGGGGCCGCCCGGGCTGAATCGGGTTCGCCGGCTCAGCCCTATGACTCGGCCTTGGGCGATCCGGCAGGGTTCGCGGACGCTCCGGTGGCGCTCGAGGACGGCGCGATCATCCTCTATACCTCCGGCACCACCGGCCAGCCCAAGGGTGCGCTCCTCACCCACGCGAACCTGGCCTGGAACTGTTTCAACGTCCTGGTCGACTATGACGTCGCGGAGAACGACATCGCGCTGATGATTTCCCCGCTGTTCCACGTTGCGTCGCTGGACATGGGGGTGCTTCCGAACCTGCTCAAAGGAGCAACGGTCGTCCTGGAGACCCGGTTCGAGCCCGGGCGCACCCTGGAACTTATCGAAAAGTACCGTGTCAGCTACATCAGCGGCGTGCCCACCACCTACCAGCTGCTCTGTGAACATCCGGACTGGGCGAAGCGGGATATCAGTTCGCTGCGGAAGCTCACCTGCGGCGGTTCGGCCGTGCCGCTGCGTGTCATCGACGCCTATGAAGAGCGCGGCCTGAGTTTCTCCGGCGGCTACGGAATGACAGAGACAGCTCCGGGCGCTACTGCCCTCCCGCCGTCGTACTCCCGGGAAAAGGCCGGTTCCGCCGGCATTCCGCACTTTTTCACGTCCGTCCGCGTTGCGCGCCCCGACGGCAGTACCGCCGAACCCGGTGAAGTGGGGGAGGTCCAGATCAGTGGGCCAAACGTCATCCGGTCCTACTGGAACCGTCCCGACGCCACGGAGTCCGCCTTCGACGGCGGGGACTGGTTCCGTTCGGGAGACATGGGCTATTACGACGGCGACGGCTTCCTCTTTATCTCCGACCGGCTCAAGGACATGATCATTTCGGGCGGGGAAAACATCTACCCCGCCGAGGTGGAGCAGATCATCAGCGAGCTGGACGCGGTGAGCGGCGTGGCCGTGATCGGAGTGGCGGACGAGAGATGGGGTGAAGTGCCGAAGGCACTCATCACTCTCCGTGACGGTTTCAGCCTCGATCCGGCGGAGGTGGCAGCCCATCTGAACGGTCGCCTGGCGCGGTACAAGATCCCCAAGACCGTGGAGATCGTGGCTGACTTCCCGCGCACCGCCAGCGGCAAGATCCGCAAGGCCGACCTGAAGCGCCAGTACGCCGGGTAGTACTGCGTCTGCCGCTTGTTTGCGGCCCGTGTGAAACACTCGGGCGCATGGTGGACAGGTACGGGGTATGACCCAGTTCCCAGGAAAGCCGGACCGTGAGGCGCGCTTTAGGGTGCTCTATGCGGCCGTGTACCCGGACCTGCTGAAGTTCGTGCAGCGGCGCACGGGTGCAGAGAATGCCGAAGACCTGGTGGCGGAGACGTTTCTGGTGGTCTGGCGGCGCTTTGAAGACGTGCCGTCTGACGCTGGTGACAGTCGTGCCTGGATCTTCGGCATCTGCCGCAACATCATGCTCAACGGCCGGCGCGGAGACCAGCGGCGGAATGCCCTTGGCGTGCGACTTGCTGCTTCTATTCCCGGTTCCTCGGCCGGCATTGATCTGACCTCGCCCGAAATCGACCTGGTCGAGCAGCGGCTGGACCTTGCCCGCGCCTGGCGGCAGCTCTCCGAAGTTCATCAGGAGGCCCTGGGACTGGCGGTGTTTGAAGAACTTACCGGCCCGCAGGCTGCAGCCGTCCTCGGCATCTCCCCGGTTGCCTACCGAATTCGGCTCACCCGCGCCCGCCGGGCGCTGCGGCTGCTGCTGGACCATCTGCCCGTGTCCAGGGTTGTGCCGCCGTCGGGCGATGTGCCCCCGTCGGGCGATGTGCGGCCGCCTGGTGTTGTGCCGCCGTATGGTGTTGTGCCGCCTTCTGCGGCTGTTCAGCCGCCTGCCGTTGGAAGGAAACCGTGATGATGCGAGACCGGGAAATTGATGTGCTGCTGAAGTCTCTCGATGCAGCTGGGGCCCCCCGTGCCGGTACTGAGCGCAGCAGGCAGGATCTGGAGCGCATTCTTGCCGGCGATGCAACCGCTGCGGATTCACGGCCTGTACCGAGCCTGCAGCGACAGAACCGCGGGCAACCGAGCCTGCCGCAGCTGGGCCGGCCCCGGCGGAACCGCAGGCGGATTCTTGTCGCGGCTGCAGCTGCGGCCGCCTTGGGAATGATTGCTGTACCGGTTGTCATGGGTGGCGACCCCGCCTTTGCTAGCTGGACGCAGACTCCGTCGACGCTTGGTCCGGAAGCCAGCGAAAGGGCAGGAAACGCCTGCCGTTCTTCGGACCGGAACACCTCTGAAGAAACTGCCGGAGCCGAAGTAGCTATTGCTGAACGCCGGGGCGAGTGGACCACTGTGGTGCTCTCCGGTCCGGGAAGCTTCTCGGCCATGTGCGTCACTGACGGGTCGCTTTTCGGCGGTTCCTTTGGCTATTCCGGTCACCGTCCCGGAGATGTCGAGCCTGCGGCGCGCGAGCTGTTGCCTACGGCCATGGGCATGGGGTCAACGTCAGCCGGTGAACTTTCAATGGTTGTTGGTGCTGCCGGATCCGAGGTCAGCGGGGTCTCGTATCTCAGCCGTTCCGAGGGCGAAGTCCGGGCCAGCGTAGCAAACGGATACTTTGTATTGTGGTTTCCCGGGAACGAGCTGCGGGACTACCCGGACGAGGGGGTCCTGCTGCAGGTTAGCTACACGGACGGCAGCCAGGCGCAGGTCCGGGTTTCTCTGGACTGGGCCAACAGCTAGTGCTGTGCTGTTGCGGCACGCTGGCTCCGGCCGAGGTGGCGTTTGGGCCAGCGCCTGTGAACCGGCAGCCAAGGCAGGAGAGAGGGTCCGTGTGAACAGGCCGGGCGCGTTTGCGCCCTCGAGGACTGCGCCCGTACCAAAGCGGTTGGCGTGCTGCGTATTTACGGTGGCTCCGCTCTTTGGCCGTACTGGAAAGAGTTTCGGCGGGCCTGGGATTCGGGAAATCCCGTGCCGAGCTGGTCTGCTGGTCAGACCGGGAGGCCTGGAGTCTGGGAATCCCCGGGCTGAGACAGTCTGCTGGCCAGACCGTGCGGCCCGGAGTCGGGAAATCCCGTGCTGAGCTGGTCTGCTCGTCAGGTGGAGCTGGAACCTCGGCTGCCATCAGTGAGAAGGCTGGGCCGTGCTAGAGCTCTATACCGGTAAACCGCTCGCCTTCCGACGATGAATTTCGGGTAGAAGTCCCGTATTTGATGGCCCTGAAAAGGGCCGATTTTGGCCGCGGAATGTCAGTGGCAGCTGAAAGAGTTGAGGTATGAACCGCTCCTCGGACACACCGTTTTCCCGGTCAACGGACCGGGAACGGAACGGTGTGCTGGGGTCGGAGCCGGCGCCGGGTGCTGAACCCAGGAAGGTGCCGGGCGTTGAACCGAGCGTAAAACCCGGCCCAGAACCCTCTTCGCCACCCTTACCGGGCACCGGATCCTCATCGTCGGTCGGGTCGGGCGTTGGCTCCTCTTCCCCACCCGTACCGGGCACCGGACCTTCGGCCCAGGCTGGCCCCGAAGCATCAGCTGGCCCTGGATCCGGCCCCTCAGCTCGACCCGAGTCCAGCCGCGGACCTTCAGCTCGACCCGATTCCAGCCGCGGACCTTCAGCCCGCTCGGGTCCCAGGACATCATCAGGCCCAAGTCACGGGTTTGCGGCTTCCGCCGGTTCTGTGTTCTGCGCCGATCCGGCGAGTGTGGATGACACCGCGGTGACGTCACTGCCGGAGGGGTTCGCTGGCAGGTTGTCGTTCGGTGGTGCCGAGTCCCTGGGCTATGAGGAGACCGTTTCTGCTTTGCAGCGCCTTGGAATGCTGATCTCCTGGGCGCAGGCCCAGCAGGCACATGCCGCGGCCCGCTTGGAGATGCTTTTTGCCCGGGACATTGCCGATGCATCCGGCCGCGAAGAACCAGCTCTTGCCCTGAGTCTCGCGGCTGCTGAAGCGTCAACTGTCCTGAACATTCCGCACATGACCGCGATGCAGCTCATTAGTGAATCCTCCAGGTTGTGTTCGGATGCGCCGGAGACCCTTGCCCGTCTGGCTGAGGGAAAGATCGGTCTCCAGCATGCGCGGATCATCCTCGAAGAGACCCACAATCTCCCTACGGAGGTCCTTGAGGCCCCGGAGGTTGGGCTAGGGACAGGCGCCGGTCCGGCTGGGACGGCCTCCGACGACCTCACTGCGGGGAACCCAGCAGCTGGAAACTCATCTGCCGGGGATTCCGGGCAGCTGGACCTTGGCCTCGATGATCTGGGCGGTCTGCCGGGCCCTGAAGGTAGCGGCGATGACGGGTCCGTCGGTGCTGCGGGTTCTAAGGCCACAGCCGGTAATACTGACACCAATGCCGTCGCCGAGGTGCTCAGTGTCCGGGGCGCGTTTGAGCGCGATCTGCTCACGGAGGCTGAGGGCAGGACTGCTGCCGGGTTCGGCCGCCGTGCCCGCAGGCTTCGGGAATCCCGGTTTCCGGATCTGATTCCGGTTCGTCACCGGCAGGCGAAAGATAAACGCCGGGTGATGTTCCAGCCGCTGCCTGACGGTATGTCCTGCCTCAGTGCGATCATCGCTGCTGAAAAGGGCCAGGCCATGTTCGCTGCCCTCACCGGTGCCGCGAAGGCCGGCAAACGAGCCGGAGACCCCCGCACTATGGACCAGCTCCGTGCCGACACCCTCACCGCGCTCCTCCTCGAAGGCGAACCCAAGGACTCAAACTCCGGCTGTCCCGGTTCTGGTCCGGGCCCGGACGCGGGCAACAGTCAGGACGATCCCGGCGCAGGCACTTCGGCAGGCGGTGACTGCGGCACTGGCAGTCCTACCGGCGGTGACAGCGGCGATGCCATTTCTCCTCGTACCGGCAGCGGCACTCGTACCGGCAGCGGCACTCGCACTGGCATCGTCGGCGGGACTCGGCGGGCGAAGCCCCTGGACACTCCTCCTGAGACCCGGATCGAGACCGATGCCGGTTCCGTCCCCGATACCAATGGACCGCCACGTTCCGCCCCTGCTGCGAAGAGGGCAGCGAAACGTCCTCGCCGGGCGGAGCGGCACCGCAACCGGAATCAAAACCGGTCGAAGGTCCGCACAGAAGTTATGGTCCTGATCAACGCAGATACCCTCGCCGGCATCGACGAGAACACCGCTGAACTCAACGGCTACGGACCCATCAGCGCCGACACAGCACGGGCCATGATCCTCGAGGCCCTGCACTGGACACCCCTGCTCCAAGACCCCACCACCGGTGAAATCCTGAACGTCGGACGCACACGCCGCATCCCCACCGGACTCAAACGCTGGCTCCAAGCACGGGACGGAACGTGCAGATTCCCCGGCTGCTCAGTAACCGTCACCCACGCAGAGATCGACCACACCAAACCCTTCTCCCACGGCGGAGCAACCGACCACTCGAACTTGGAACACCTCTGTCCCAAACACCACCGGTTCAAAACCCTCGGACATTGGAAAGCACGCCAACCAGAGCCCGGAACCATCGAATGGGACTCACCCACCGGCCGCACGTACGCCACCGACCCAGCACTGGCGTTCATGCCCAGTCCACTAGTAACCAGGCCTGACCAATCCGGCCAGAAGGCTAAGCAACCAGACGACGCCCCACCACCGTTCTAGTGACTCGCGGGGCTGGAAGGGCAACGCATCCTGGACACAGGATTCTCGGTGCATGCAGCGGCGGTGCCATCGAGGCGCGGCGGCAGAGGATCCGCTGGGGCAGCACACAGTACTCCAGTACTCCCGCACCGTATTCGTAGGCTCCCGCTCACCCTCGGCCGGAACCACAAGTGAGCCAGTCCTGCCGATAGCCTGGGTCTGTGGCGCTGGTCGCTGCCCAGCCGCCGCGTACTCCGGAAAGGGAACACAGGAATGACAACGAGACTGCTGCTGATCGCCGACACACATCTGCCGAAGCGGGCCAAGGTGCTGCCGCAGCAGGTATGGGACGAAGTGGAAGCTGCAGACCTCGTGGTCCACGCCGGAGACTGGGTCACGGAAGACCTGTTGGACGAGCTGCAGGAACGCTCGCGGGACCTGGTGGGCTGCTGGGGAAATAACGACGGACCGGAGCTTCGAAAGAGGCTCCCGGAAATTGCCCGCACCGTCATCGAAGGCGTGAAGATCGCCGTCGTGCATGAAACGGGTACGGCAAAAGGCCGGGAAGTGCGCATGCAGGACGCGTTCCCGAACACGGACCTGCTGATCTTCGGCCACAGTCACATTCCCTGGGACACCACCGCTCCCAACGGGCTGCGGCTGCTGAACCCGGGATCACCAACAGACCGGCGGCGCCAGCCGTTTTGCACGTACATGATTGCCGAAATCAAGGACGGAACGGTCGACGTCGAGCTGCGTCGGCTGCCGCTGCGGGGCAGGGTGCCTGCGAATCAGGAACCCGCTGCATGACGGGGCGCCCGGCAGAGACTAAATCCGCCGGACACCCCGCACTGTTGCCGGGGAGGAACTTTAGTACGCGTAGAGATCTACGAAGCTGCCCTCCGGAGTGAAGACTGCAATGCTGTCCCCGTTGTTGTTGAGAACAGCAGTTGTCCGGTTGTTGTAGAACCGGTCAGCAGTATTGGTCCCCGGACCGGTGTACACACGGAGCTGCCCGCCGGGGCTCAGCACGTAGCCTTCGCCAACCACAAGCCGGTTGATGACGGCGTCCTGAAGCACATAGCCGCTGACATCAACAGGCGTATTCCCGGTATTGGTCAGAAGGACGTATTCACCGTTTTCTGGCTGCACATCGTTTCCGGAAGGATCCGCAACAACCGTCGAGACTTCTACGCCGTTAGCTTCAGGCAACGGATTCTGGCCCTGCTGGAGCGCGGACAAGACGCCGGGGAAATCGGTGATGATTGAATCCACGCCCAGGGCGGTCATCTCAGTCATGGCCTCGACGCTGTTGACTGTGTAGACATCGAGAGTAAGGCCAGCCGCCTGGACTCGGGCGACATCGGCCGGATCCAGGAGACGGTAGTTGGTGACCAGGCCATCCGCCCACGCCGCCAGGGCAGCCAGCCCCGCGTCGTCGGGAACCTCGCCGATCAGGAGCACGGGGATATGCGGCATCAGATCATGGAAGGCGCGAAGCGAGGCCTCATCGAAAGAGCTGACAACCAGCTGGTCACGGGCGATCAACCGCTGCCAGTAGCGCTTTTCCCCCAGAGCCTCGGCCAGCTTCGCCTCTACGCCCGGTGAGTTTTCAGGAGACTTGATCTCAATGTTGATTCCGGTCCGTGGAGTAGTCACCAGTGCAGCATCGCGAAGGTCTGGAATCGGTTCCCCGGTAAAAGACCCGCCAAAGTAGGAACCGGCGTCAAGGAGGCTCAGCTCCGCGGCGGTGAAAGACGTGATGGGATCAGCAGCCCTCTCGGGAAAAACCTCTGCCACGTTGGTTGTCCGTGCGCCCGTTGCGTCGTGGAAGAGGAAGATCTCCCCATCACTGCTCAGCTGCACATCAACTTCAAACAGGTCCGCACCGAAGGCACGCGCCTGCTCAAACCCGGCAACGGTGTTTTCAGGAGACAGTCCGGCGCTGCCCCGGTGGCCAACGATGCCTGGGTAATCGGTGCTGCCAGGGGGCCCGGCCCGCTCGGCGCCTGCTGCAGGAATTGCTGTGCCCAGGGCGAGTGCAGCCACAAGCGAAACACCGAATGCTGCTGAGGCGCGCGTGTGCAGTTTTCTCATGGAAGATCCTTACTGTCCGGGTGGGCGGCGACCGAGCGGCCGTCATCTGTTCCAGGCCGGGACGTGGTTCCCCGAAACCCATGGGGCACGGATTCCGTCTCCGGCGGGGCTGACAGGCCCCAGTCTGAAACGTTTTAGTACGAGGGTCAAGAGAGCCGGTCCGCTCCGGCCATTGCCTGCCTTAATCGTTTTAGGTACGCTCGCCACAGCTTGCCGGTACTAACTGCGGCAGGGCCGCTGACCGGCAACGGGGCTGGTCAGACCCAACACAGAAGGAGACCACAATCGTGCATGAACCTGCGGCCAAGACGACCGTGCAGCAGACAATCCGCAGGGGCGAAGCAGTGCGCCGGGGATCCGAGCAGCCGTACTACGCACTCGAGCCCGGCCCCGGTGAAGCACACGGCACGCGGACTGAGCTGGCTCCAGAAGGACATCCCCGTGCGAAAGACGCTCCGCAGGAAGACGAAAGCCTGCGGGGACAGCGCCGCAGCATCGCGTACCTGGCGCATCTGACGGACATACAGCTCACTGACGTCCAGTCGCCGGCAAGGCTGGAAGCCATGCATGAGCTTGGGCGCCGCCCCGATACCATGCTGCTCCTGCCCATGATGCGGCCGCAGGAGCTGCTGGCTGCACACGCCACTGATGCTTTGGTCCGGGCGCTCAATCGCGTGGCCACGAGTCCGCAGACCGGCGCTGCTCTCCAACTGGCCGTAACAACCGGTGACAACGTGGATAACATGCAGCTCAACGAAGTCAGGTCCTTCCTGAGCCTGCTCGAGGGCGGCGAAGTGTGCATGGACTCCGGCGGTTCGGCATTTGAGGGTGTCCAGGACGGGCGTTTTCCCTGGGCCTGGGCACCGGAAGACCCTGACAACCCCTGGGGGCGTGCACACGGATTCCCCCACGTTCCGGGCCTGCTCAAGGCCGGGCTGGAACCCTTCATGGCCGCCGGCCTGAACATCCCGTGGCTCACCTGCTACGGGAATCACGACGGACTGGTTCAGGGGCGGGCGCCCCTTACCCCGGAGCTTGGCGCTGTTATGACCGGACACCGAAAGGTGCACGCGCTTCCGCCCGGACCGGTTGCCGACTTCACCGAGCATCCGCTCGAAACCTTCTCCGGTCCCGCGCATCAGGTGACTCCGGATGAAGCCCGGCGGCCGGTCACCAGGGAAGAATTCATCGAAGCGCATTTCCAGCCCACCGCCCGTCCGTCCGGACATGGGCTGGCGGAGCGCAACCGTCTGGACGGGACTGCCTACTACGCCTACGACGGGTTGCCGGGGATCCGGGTCATAGTGCTGGACACAACGAACCCCGCAGGCATCTTCGAAGGCAGCATCGACCGCAGGCAGCTTGCCTGGCTGGAAGAACGCCTCGCAGAGGTGCATGTGCGCCATACGGATGCCGCAGGCCGGGAGGTTCCGGGCGGAGGTGACGAGCGGCTTGTCATCATCACCTCGCACCATCCGCGGACCAGCATGACCAATGACCGCGAGGTGCCCGCAGGGTATTTGGACTCCGGTGACCGTGTCCTTGGTGAGGAAGTTGCCGCCGTGCTGCACCGGTACCCGAACGTCATCGCCTGGGTGAGCGGGCATATCCACCGCAACTATGTTCGTCCCCTGGCATCACGCAGCGGAGGGTTCTGGGAGATCAGTACCTCCTCGGTTATGGACTGGCCCTGTCAGGCACGGCTGCTGGAAGTGGTGGATAACGCAGACGGCACTTTGTCCATCTTCTCCACCGCACTGGACCATGAAGCGCCGGTTGCCCCGGCAGGGACCTCCGGTTCTTTGGAACTGGCAGCGTGGCACCGGGAACTCGCCGCGAATGATCCCATGGGTGTGGGCGGATTCAACGCGCACGGGGAACCCGGGGACCGGAACGTAGAGCTGCTTTTGCCGGACCCCAGGATGAACCGGAGCTGAGACTAATGCGGAGCCGGGCCGGTGGAACTGCGCGAGATAAGTTCCACCGGTTCCACATGGTCACTCAGCAGCTCCGTGTCTGCGAGCCGGGCGAATATGGCGCGTCCAATGGCCTGCCGGTCCAGCCTGATGGTTGTCAGTCCCGGAGCCAGCAGCTCTGAGGTTGGCAGGTCGTCGTGGCCGACTACGGAGAGATCAGTTCCCACGGCCACACCCGCCTGGCGGGCGGCCCGGTACACCGCATGGGCCGTGAAGTCCGAGTTGGTCACCACGGCGGTGGGGCGGGAAGCCTTTGCCAGCCGCTCCGAAACAGCGGCATGAACATGTTCCAGGCTGAGCCTCGTATGGATCGGGTCCGGTTCAATGCCCAGTTCAGCACACCGTTGCTCGAATGCCACCAGCCGGTCATTATCCGCCATCAGGCCCGCAGGGGCGGTGAGAAAACTGATCCTCCGGTGTCCCAGGCCGGCCAGGTGATCGACCGCAAGGTTGACCGCTGACTTGTTGTCCGGTGACACGCAGGTTACGGGAAGATCAGGCGGCCGGACGGCGTTGATAACCACGGTTGCCCGGCCGGGAGCGCCGTTGAGCCACTGGCTGACGGCCCCGCCGGGGCCCACCGGTGCGATGGCGAGGCCCCTCACCCGCTGCCCCAGCAGCAGGTCGACGTGTTCACGTTCGCGTTCGGTGGAGTACTCGGAGTCCACAGCCAGAATGGTGGCGCCCTGTTCGGTGGCCGCGTCCTGGGCGCCGCGGAGGACATCGAGGAAAAAGGGATTAGCCATGTTGCGGATCATTAGCCCATAGGCGTTCGCCGTCCCGGTTCGCAGTGCGCGGGCAAAGGGGTCCGCGCGGTAGCCCAGACGGTCCGCCGCTGCGAGGATGCGCTTCCTCGTGGCGGCAGAGACGCCCGCGCGGTCATTGAGTGCGAAGCTGGCCAGCGTGGCGGACACTCCGGCTTCCCGAGCTACGTCACGGATGCTAGGACGGCCTTTCATGCGAATCCCCTCGCTGCCTTTGCTGTGGTCGGAGCGCGAATTCGCTGCGCCGCTGACAAGCTGGGATCTCCAGCCGTCCACAGTCTAGAGCTAACTGTTGACAAAGCTTAAACGATTTAGTTAGCTGTCCCCAATTAGCAAATACGTGAGCTAAATCATGTCTACGACGGAGTGGGGGAGAAATGTCCGATGTTGAGCTCCGCGGCGTGGAGAAGACATTCACGGACGGAAAAGGCGGCACTACCCGCGTACTGCACGGAGTAGACATCGTCGCCCCGTCCGGACAGTTCGTGGTCCTGCTCGGCCCCTCCGGCTGCGGAAAGTCGACTTCACTGCGCATCATTGCCGGCCTTGAGCAGGCCACAGCGGGCGAGGTGCTGATCGACGGCCGGAAGGTCAACGACGTACCGGCTGCCAAGCGCCACATTGCCATGGTCTTCCAAAACTATGCGCTCTATCCGCACCTGTCGGTTCTCGAAAACATCGTCTTCGGGCTCCGGGTGCGCAAGGTCCCCAAGGCAGAGCGGGAAAAACGGGCAACGGAGGCCGCCGAGAAGGTGGGTCTTGTGCCGTATCTGGACCGCCGTCCCAGCCAGCTCTCCGGCGGCCAGCGCCAGCGGGCAGCCCTGGCCCGGGCCCTTGTAAGCGACGCCAAGGTTGTCCTTATGGACGAACCGCTCTCCAACCTCGATGCCAAGCTGCGCCAGCAGATGCGGATTGAACTCCGCAGCCTACAGAGGGAGCTGGGGCTGACGGTGCTCTACGTTACGCATGACCAGGTGGAAGCCATGACCATGGCAGACCACGTGGTGACAATGCGGGACGGACACGTTGCCCAGGCTGCTTCACCGGAGGAGCTGTATGTGAACCCGGTTGATGCGGATGTCGCTGCGTTCATCGGCTCGCCGCCTATGAACCTGCTGCCGGTCACCCGTGCGGCAGGAGAGCAGATTCTGCTGCCCGGCGGAATCTCCTGGAAGACGGCCCTTCCTGCAGGGTCCGGCCAGGAAATGCTGCTGGGTATCCGCCCGGAAAACCTGTCCCTCACCCACGAATCCGGGGATGCGACTCTTCCAGGAACGGTCAAGGCCACGGAAATGCTCGGTGCTGAAACCCTGCTTACGGTGGATGTCGCCGACGGCCACAGCGTGGTCGCGAGACTGCCCGGCATTGTCCGCGCGGCAGAGGGGGATCCGGTGCTGCTCAAGACGGTTCCCGAGGGCCTCCGCTACTTCGACGCTGCCTCGCGCAAACGGATAACTGCAGTTCCGGAGCCAGCCTCCGCCTGATCCCTGCCCACGCTCCGCACCAGCCGGTCCTGCCGGCATTCATCACTCACCTTTTCACCTGATCGCGCAGAGAGGCCCGATTATGTCCCACCGCAACGCGTTCTCACCGCCCGCACGCACCGTCCGGCCTTCCGTGAAGGCGCTTTCCGTCCTGGCTGCCGGGGCACTGCTGCTCACTGCCTGCGGCGGTGGCGGCAGCAGCACCAATGCTGACGGCGACGTAGAAATCACCATGTACTACCCGGTTGCGGTCGGTGGGCCGCTGACCTCAGTCGTGGACGGTCTCATCGCCGAATGCGAAGACGAGAACCCGGGCATCGCCGTCGAAGCTGTTTACGCCGGCAGCTATGCGGACACCATGACGAAGGCGCAGACCGCAGCGCGGTCAGGTGACGGCCCTGATCTGGCCGTCCTGCTGACGACGGAGCTCTTCACTCTCCAGGACCAGAACCTCATTGTTCCGCTGAACGACATTTCAGACGACCTCGGCTGGGCCGAGGACAGGTTCTACGAACCCTTCCTCAAGAGCGGCAAGGATGCTGAAGGAACACTGTGGAGCATTCCCTTCCAGCGCTCCACGATCGTCCAGTACCACAACAAGGAGCTGTTCCAGGAGGCCGGACTGGACCCTGAAGCTCCGCCCGCCACCTGGGAAGAGCTTTCTGCTGCTGCGAAGACCATCAAGGAGTCCGGTGCGGCGGAGTATGGAATCGAAATACCCTCTACCCAGTTCGGATACTGGATGTTCCAGGCGCTCGCGGTGCAGGCCGGCACAGAAATCACTGACGGGTCCGGCTCCGAGACCCGCTTCGACGATCCGGCCGCCATTGAAGCCATGGAGTACTGGAAGCAGCTGGCGGATGAAGGCCTGATGCCCTCCGGAACCACCGAGTGGGCTTCTACCCCCGAAGATTTCCTTCAGGGCCGCACTGCCATGATGTGGACCACCACCGGCAACCTGACCAACGTACGGACCAATGCCGGGTTCGACTTCGGTGTGAGCCAGCTGCCCGCTAATGTGCAGCCCGGATCTCCCACCGGCGGCGGCAACCTGTACGTCTTTGAGCAGGCGGACGATGATCAGCGCGAAGCTGCCCTGACCATCGCTGACTGCCTCACGCAGCCCGAGCGCACCGCCCAGTGGAGCATCGAGACCGGTTACGTCGCCACCGGACCCGAGGCCTGGGAAACACCGGAGATGAAGGAATACGTCACAGGGTTCCCCCAGGCAGAGGTGGCACGTGAGCAGCTGGACAACGCCGTCATCGAACTCTCCACACACGAGAACGGCCGGGTCGTGCAGATGGTGAACGACGCCATCGCCTCCGTGCTCACAGGCCAGCAGGAACCTGAGGCCGGCATGAAGGCGCTTCAGGAGCAGATCGACGGCGTGCTGGAAACGTACCGGGACTAATCGATGACCCAGGTTTTGGAACAGGCCGCCAAAGAGGCCGACGGCGCCCCCCGCCGTCGGCCCGGGGCCCGCCGGCCGATGGGGGACCAGGCTTTTGCCTGGGCAATGCTGGCACCTGCGTTTATTGTGCTGGTCGCGTTCACGCACTATCCGATCATCCGCGCCGTCATGCGCAGCTTCGAGGACCGCCGGGGAGACGCGAGTTTCGCCAACTATGAGCGGTTGATCAACGATGACGTCTTCTGGCAGGTCGTGAAGAACAACCTGCTGTTTGCCCTGGGCGTGGTGCCGACCAGCATGGCGCTGGCAATTCTGATGGCTGTGTGGGTCAACGGAAAGCTGAAGGGCAAGGGTTTTGTCCGGCTCGCCTATTTCACACCCACCATCCTTCCGATGGTGGCAGTGGCAAGTATCTGGCTGTTTTTCTACTCGCCTGGCCTCGGTCCGGTAACCAAACTCGCCGAGTTCTTCGGGCTGCCCGCGGAGAACTGGCTCGGCAACCCGGACACAGTGATGTGGGCGCTGGTCGTGGTGATGATCTGGAAGCAGGCCGGGTTCTTTATGATTTTCTACCTGGCCGGGCTGCAGAATATGGCGCCGGAGCTGGAAGAAGCCTCGAGCCTGGAGGGTGCCTCCCGGTGGTATCACTTCCGCCGGGTCACTTTTCCGCTGCTGATGCCCACCACCTTGTTCGTCTTCGTCGTGGCGGTCACCGACGCGTTCAAGATCATCGACCACCTGTTCATCATGACCGGCGGCGGACCCAACAACTCGTCCAACCTGCTGCTGTATTACATCTACGACACAGCATTCAGCTTCTTCGACATGCCTTATGCGGGGGCGCTGACAGTGGCACTGGTGCTGATTCTCGGTGCTGTCGCAGTCCTGCAGTTCACCATTCTCGGAAAGCGGGTGCATTACCAGTGAGCCACTCCACCGCCCCGGCTGCTCCGGCTACCGGTACCGGCGCGCCAGCTCCGGCAGCCCCCGGGCGCCAGCAGGCTCCGCGCCGGCGTCGTGCGCCCTTTTCCTTCAGCCGCACGCTTGAAACCGCCGGCGCCTGGCTGCTTGGCGTGCTCTGGCTGCTGCCGCTGGTCTACGCCCTGTGGGCCTCGGTCCATAACCGGGACAGCGCCACCAGCTTTGACCTGACCGCGCCGCTGACGTTTGAAAACTTTGTCACGGTTTGGAACGGGGCACCGTTCGACAGGTATTACCTCAACACCATTCTTCTGGTGTGCGGAATTCTTGCCGGGCAGATCCTCCTCGGGGTGCTGGCTGCCTACGCATTCGCCCGCTTCGAGTTCAGGGGAAAGAACGTCGCCTTCGCCCTGGTACTGGTTCAGCTGATGATTACCCCGGACATTCTGATCTCGGAGAACTACTCCACCATGGCCCAGCTGGGCCTCGTGGACACCATCACCGGTATTGGCTTGCCGTACATTGCCAGCGGATTCGGAATCTTCCTGCTGAGGCAGACTTTCAAGAGCATTCCGATTGAGCTTGACGAAGCTGCGGAAATCGAAGGCTGCTCGAGGTGGGGCAGGCTGTGGAAGGTGTATGTGCCGCTGGCCAAGCCGACCCTCGTGGCCTGGGGACTTGTGTCTGTCAGCACCCATTGGAACAACTTCCTGTGGCCGCTGATCATCACGAACAGCGTGGAGGCACGCCCGCTCACCGTTGGGCTCATGGTTTACAACGGCACGGAATCCGGCATTGACTGGACGCTCCTTTCCGCGGCGACGATCCTGGTGGTGGCACCGCTGCTGATCGCCTTCCTGATCTTCCAGCGGCAGTTTGTCCAGAGCTTTATGCGGGCAGGCATCAGGTGACAGACGGAGCCGCTGCACTCGACTACCCGGTTCCGGCGGACCCGGGAAACGAAGGCGGCGGCTCCGCTCCGGTCCGCGGGATCCTCTTCGATCTGGACGGGACAATGTACCGCGGCACCGAGGGAATCCCCGGCGCCGGGGAAGCAGTCGCGGAGCTGAGGGCAGCCGGAATACGGTGTGTTTTTGCCTCCAACAATCCGACGGCTACATCGCTGGAATACTCCCGCCGGCTGAGTAGCATGGGGATACCCGCCGCTGAGGATGACGTGCTCACCAGCGGCGGAGTGGCGGCCGGATGGCTGCGGAATACCCAGCCACGTGCCTCGGTCTTTGTTGTCGGTGAGGAATCCCTAATCCGGGAACTGCGGTCCGCTGGAGTCCAGGTAACAGATTCAGAGCAGGCTGACGTGGTCCTCGCGGCGTTTGACCGGACGTTCAGCTATGCCAAATTGAATACGGCTTTCCAGGCCCTGCGGCGAGGAGCCCTGTTCGCTGCTACTAATCCGGACACCACCTGCCCAGTCGCGGGCGGAGGCCTCATACCGGACTGCGGTGGAATCACTGCTGCGCTGGAAGCTACGTCCGGACGCAAGGTCGACGTCCTCATGGGCAAACCCTCACCGATCATGGCAAACGCCGCATTGGAACGGCTGGGCGTCGGTGCGGAGGAAGCCCTGATAGTGGGCGACCGCCTGGAAACCGACATACAAATGGGACAGGCCGCTGGCATCCGGACCGTATTGGTGCTGAGCGGCGTCAGCGGAAGCGGGGCAGGCCCCTCGGCAGCCAGCGCAGTGCTGCCGTCGGTCCGCGAACTTCCTGGACTCCTGGGCTCCTGGCAGCCCGCGTCCTGAACGGGAAAGGAAACCGCATGGAATTCTTCTCAGACACCTTCCTCACAGAACTGATTCTTGCTTCATGTGCCTTTGGGCTGTCATGCCTGATCGGGCTGGAACGCCAGATTCGGCAGAAGAGCGCGGGACTGCGGACGCACGCCCTGGTGGGGACCGGTTCAGCAATCTTCACGCTGGTCTCGGCTTTCGGGTTCTCCACGGTGCTGGGCGGGGACGTCATGCTGGATCCTTCGCGCATTGCGGCCCAGGTTGTGTCCGGAATCGGCTTCCTGGGCGCAGGTGTGATCTTTGTGAACCGCGACGTCGTGCGGGGACTGACCACCGCCGCGACGGTATGGATGTCGGCAGCCATCGGCATGGCGTGTGGGGCGGGAATGGTTCCGCTGGCCGTTGCTGCCACGCTGCTGCACTTCATCGCTGTCGGTGTGCTGGCACCGCTGACCCGGTTCCTTCCCACCCCTGACGGCAAACGGACGGTCCGGATCCGCTACCAGGACGGCCGGGGAGTGCTTCGTGACATTCTTGGCACCGCAACCGGCATGGGATTCGATTCCTCCATTCTGGACACACGGCAGATCGGGGGCGATGACGACGCCGCAGCCCAAGTGGTCGTGGAAATGCGTTTCCGGGGGAAGCCGCCGCTGCGTGACCTGCTTAGCCAGTTGAGCGAACTGCCGGGTGTGCGCCGCATCAGCCTGCGGGAAATAGATGAGGACGGGCTGGACGACGATGACGACGCAGCAACGCCCCGCCGCCGCTTGCTTCGCTCCCGACGGTGAGTCCTCCAGGATCACTGCATCTGCGGGACCGCTGGGGAAGAACGGGAACGTCCCGTCACCCCCGGCGCAGCAGCCTGCCGCCCGGCACCTCGCTGCCCGGGGCAACATCGAGCAAGACCTCCGCGCCGCGCACGAAAGTCCGCCGGACGACGCCGGTCAGTTCCCTGCCCGCGTATGGGGTCACGGGGTTGCGGTGCTGCAACCGGACGGGATCCACAATGAATGAATCCCCGGGAGCGAACACTGCGAAGTCAGCATCGGCACCGACTTCAAGCCGGCCCTTGCGTTCCAGCCCGGCCAGATCCGCAGGCCGGCGGGACATCCAATCCACCACTGTTTCCAGCGGAACCCCACGGCGCCGGGCCTCGGTCCAGATAACCGGGAGTCCGAGCTGAAGGGAGGACACCCCGCCCCAGGCCACCCCGAAGTCCCCGTCTTCAAGGTCCTTCATATCCGGTGTGCTGGGGGAGTGGTCCGAGACAATCAGATCGATGGTTCCATCAGCGAGGCCCTGCCACAGCTGCTCCCGGTTGGCCGCATCCCGGATCGGCGGGCAGCACTTGAAGGCGGTGGCGCCGTCCGGAACTTCTTCGGCCAGCAGGGTCAGGTAGTGCGGGCAGGTCTCGGCCGTGACCTGGATACCTTCCTGCTTGGCGGCGGCGATCAGCGGCAGCGCTTCGGCAGAGGACAGGTGCAGGATATGCGCCCGTCCACCGGATCGGCGGGCGGCATCGATCACCCGGGCAATGGCCCTGTTCTCCGCAGCAGGCGGGCGGGAAGCCAGAAACAGGTCGTAGCGGGAGCCGGAAGGCTGCGGCGCCGTGTCGATGACCTGCGGGTCTTCGGCATGGACAATCAGCAGCGAATTAAAGGACGCGATCTCGGTGAGGTCCTTCTCCATCTCCTCCGGCTCCAGATGCGGGAACTCATCCACCCCCGAATGCACCAGGAAACACTTGAACCCGAAGACTCCGGCGTTGTGCAGCGGTCTTAGCGAGGCAGTGTTCCCGGGCACCGCACCGCCCCAGAACCCAACATCCACAAACGCCTGCCCGGCGGCCGCTTCCCGTTTGGCTTGCAGCGCCGCAACAGACACCGTCGCAGGAATCGAGTTCAGCGGCATATCGATAAGTGTTGTGACGCCCCCGGCGGCGGCAGCGCGGGTGGCAGTGGCAAAACCTTCCCACTCGGTACGGCCCGGTTCGTTCACATGCACGTGGGTATCAACCAGACCGGGGATCAGCACCTCATCCGACGCCAGCTGGATTTCGCGGGCACCGCTCAGCCCGGTACCGAGGGGCACGACGGCGGCAATGACGCCGCCGCGGACTCCCACTTCCCACGCACCGGTCCCACCCGCCGCGAGGACCCGTTCCCCTCGGATGACCAGGTCGTACCCGGTCATGGACGTTGCTCCGCAGCGGTGCGGTACGGCTCCAGCCAGCCAAACGCGTCCGCACTGGGACTCTGGTATTCCAGGCTGACGAGCCCGGTGAAACCGGTCTCCACCGCGTCCTGAGTCCACTGCACCAGCGGCAGGTCCCCGGTTCCGGGAGCGCCCCGGCCCGGAGCATCAGCGAGCTGGATATGCCCGAATTCGGCAGCGTAACCCTCGATGAGGGCAGGTATGTCCTCACCGTTGACGGCCAGATGGTAAAAATCGGCCAGCAGCGCAATGTTCTCCTGCCCGGACGCACGCACCTGCTCAATGACGCCGAAGCAGTCTTCCGCGCTGCGCAGGGGATAAGAGGGCAGGCCGCTCAGCGGCTCAAGAAGCACCGTCCCGCCCAGGCCGGCGACGGCGTCTGCGGCAGCCGCAAGGTTCTCCACCGCGCAGCCGGCCCGAACCGAGTCAGCAGTCCCGTCTTCCGGCAGGCCGTACAAGGCATTGAACCCCCGGCACCCGGTCATTCGGGCAATACCGACGGTGGTCTCCAGGCTGGAACGGAACTCCGCAGTCCGCGAAGGGGATGAGAGTGCGCCGCGCTCCCCGGCAGCCATGTTCCCCGCATAAAAGTTCAGCCCGGTCAGCCGTACCCCCGCGTCGGAAACGGACCGCAGGAACGCGTCGACCTCCCGGTCCCCGGGCACCGGTGAGTCGAAGGGCCACCAGAACTCGACGGCGTCGAACCCAGCCTCCGCAGCGGCAGCCGGGCGCTGATACAGCGGAAGATCCGTCAGCATGATTGAACAGTTGACCGTGAGTTTCGTGCTGGGCAGGGAAAACAGAGCGCTCATGGGTTCCATCACAGCAGAATCTGCCGGTTGACGTCCTTGTAGAGCAGATACCGGAAGTTGGAGGGCCCGCCGGCATAACAGGCTTGGGGGCAGAAGGCTCGCAGGGAGAGATAGTCGCCTTCCTGCACCTCCACCCAGTCTTCATTCAGCCGGTACACGCCCTTGCCTTCCAGGATGTAGAGCCCGTGCTCCATCACGTGGGTCTCGGCGAACGGAATGGACGCTCCGGGTTCGAAGGTGACCACGTTGACGTGCATGTCATAGGCCAGGTCATCCACCGGCAGCATCCGCGTGGTACGCCATTTGTTGTCCGTTCCGGGCATGCCCACCGGTTCAATTCCGCTCTCCTGCCCGACGACGACGGCCGGGATGTGCCCGGCCAGCGGCTCGTACGCCTTCCGGATCCACTGGAACCGCGCCGGACTGCCGCCGTCGTTGGTTGCTTCCCAGACCCGTTCCGGCGGTAGGTAGGCGAAGCCTCCGGGGCCCAGCTCATGGCGTTCGCCGTCGATCCTCATGGTGAGCGGACCGCCGTCGAGCACGAAGACAAAGGACTCCACGTGCGGCTGCGGTTCAGGGGTCCGGGATCCGCCGCCCGGGGACACCTCCATCAGGTACTGGGCGAACGTCGTGGCGCCGCCGGCGACGGGCCGGTTCAGGATCCAGGCGCGGGTGCTCTGCCACTGAGGCAGGACGCTGGCCACGATGTCACGCAGGACCCCGCGCGGAATAACGGTGTAAGCCTCCGTGACCACCGCCCGGTCGGAGAGCAGTACGGTCTGCGGTGGCAGCCCGGCTTCGGGGGCGTAATAGCGGCTCACATGTGCTCCGTTTCTCGCGGCCGGGCGAGCCGGTCCAGGTCCTCAGGGGAGACCCCTGCGGCGGAAACCTCCGCGCCGGTTACCGCACCGCAGGCGGCTGCCCGCTGGATAAACCGTGCCAGTGCCCGGGCGGTGGCCGGCTCATCCAGGACGGTGCTCACCCGCTGGTGCACATAGTTGCCCAGCCGCTCCGCGGCGGCGGGGAAACCCCGGCGGTAGAACGCATGGGTGGCAAGGTAGCGCGTGGGAAGCTGCGCCGGGTGCAGGTCCCAGCCCTGGTAGAAACCGGCTTCCAGCGATCGGGCCACCAGGCGGGCGTGCAGTTTCCATGCCCGCAGCACGTTGCCGGCATCGCCCACCGGCAGGATGATCGTGGAGCCGTCGGAGAGCCGAACACCGGTACCGGCAGCGGCAGCCTGCATAACGGTTTTCGCATAGTCCGCAGCCGGATGCTCCAGCGACTGGTACTCCGGAGCGATCCCAATAGCTGCGCTGTAGTCATACGTGCCGTAGTGCAGTCCGCTGACCCTCCCGGGAGCTGCGTGCAGCAGACGGGCGACGGCGGCGGTGCCGTCCGCGCCCAGGATCACCTGCGGTGTTTCCACCTGCACCTCGAACCGCAGCCGGCCGGCAGGCAGCCCGTACGCTTCCTCCACCCGCCCGCAGATGTAGGCCATGGCCTCCACCTGCGCCACGGTGCTCACCTTGGGAAGGGTGAGCACAAGTCCCTCCGGCAGCGCCCGGCCGGCCAGCGAGCGAAGAAGGGAACCCAGGAAAAGGTCCACGGTGCGCAGTCCCCGTTCCCGGGTGGCTGCCTCGAGTGATTTGAACCGGATGCCGATGAACGGGGGAGCGGTACCGGCTGCGACGGCCCCCGCAACTGCCGCACCGCAGCGAGCCGCATCCCGGTCCTCCACATCATCGGAACGGGAACCGTAGCCGTCCTCAAAATCCAGCCGCAGGTCCTCGATGGGCTCGGAAACCAGCTTGGCGCCGGCCAGCTCGGCCAGAACTCCCGCCTCCGCGAACCCCAGCTCGGACGCAAGCCACTCGAGGCCGCCCTGTTCGTCGACCGCGGCGAGGGCACGCTGCCCCCACGCCGCGGGAAGTACCGGCGTGAACTTATTCCCCGGGACGTAAACCGAGTGCACGGGCTGCCGGGAACCGTCGTCCCCCGGGTACCCATCTGCCAGCAGTTCGTCGCTGGCCCGCAGGTCCTCTGCGACCCGTGCATAGTCTTCCGCGCGCAGGACCAAGGGGGTCTGTGTCCCCGAAGGGAACCGGGTTTCAGGAGTCATCCTGCCGCCCCCTCCGCTGTCGCGGCTCCGGCTCTCGGCACAGCACCCGCCACGGCAGCGGCAACCGCCGGGGCGACTCCCGGGTCGAAAACGCTGGGGACTATGTAGGCGGCGGACAGCTCTGCCGGCGTGACCCGATCCGCAATGGCCTGCGAGGCTGCCAGCAGCATGGCTTCGGAGTAATCGGCGGCTCCGGAATCCAGCAGGCCGCGGAAGAACCCCGGGAACACCAGGACGTTGTTGATCTGGTTCGGGAAGTCACTGCGTCCGGTCGCCACGACGGCGGCGTGCCGGGCGGCGGCTGCCGGATCCACTTCGGGTTCCGGGTTGGCCAGGGCAAAAACGACGGCGTCGGGCGCCATGGCCGCAATGTCCTCCTCGGAGAGGATCCCGGGAGCGCTGACGCCAATGAAGACATCTGCCCCGGCCAGCGCCGCAGGAAGGGGGCCGGTGAACTCGTCCGGGTTGGTGTGGGCTGCGAGCCAGGCCCTGGTGGGATCGGGCTGTTCCTCGCTGGCGCTGACGGCGCCTTCTTTTCCGTAGACGATGATCCGGCCCGCCCCGGCCGCCAGCAGCAGCCGGGTGATGGCCGAACCCGCAGCACCTGCACCGGCGATGACGATCCGCGCGGATTCCAGTGCCTTGCCCACTACGCGCAGGGCGTTCTGCAGGGCGGCGAGGGTAATGACGGCGGTGCCGTGCTGGTCATCGTGGAAAACGGGAATCTGGAGCTCGGCACGCAGCCGGCTCTCGATCTCAAAGCAGCGGGGCGCCGCGATGTCCTCCAGATTGATGCCGCCGTAGGACGGAGCGATTGCCTTGACCACCCGAATGATCTCTTCGGTGTCCTGAGTATCGAGGCACACCGGCCAGGCATCCACCCCGCCGAAGTGCTTAAACAACGCCGCCTTGCCCTCCATAACGGGCAGCGCCGCAGCCGCGCCGATGTTGCCCAGTCCCAGCACTGCTGAGCCGTCTGTCACCACGGCCACGGTGTGGCCCTTGGTTGTCAGCCGGCGGGCCTGGGCAGGGTCTTCGGCAATGGCGAGGCAGACGCGGGC
Source organism: Arthrobacter sp. NPDC055585 (assembly GCF_053619115.1). Lineage (NCBI taxonomy): Bacteria > Bacillati > Actinomycetota > Actinomycetes > Micrococcales > Micrococcaceae > Arthrobacter > Arthrobacter sp. NPDC055585. The sequence goes on along the minus strand of NZ_JBSHIT010000009.1, from coordinate 92,528 downwards.
GACGCCGGGGGTATAGGCACGGGAGAGATCGTCGCGGTCATCCAGGGCCACAGTGGGTACGACGCCGATTTTCCCACCCAGATGCATGGCGAAGGTGCGGTCGGTGACGCTTTGGACGCTGACGCCGTCGAGCTTTTCCAGCGCCTGTTCCACCCGCGAGGCGTGGCCGGCGTCGGCGGTGTTGCAGGTGATGTCGATCAGGAGGAAGCGCTGGGCGGATTCAACCACGTCCAGGCCGGTGAGGGTGGCGCCGGCAGCGCCGACTGCAGCAGCCAGCGCGCTGGCCGCGCCGACGTCCGACGGCGATTTCACCCGCAGGGCGATTGAGTTGCCCGGGCCGGGAATGGCCATCGGATTCTCCTCCCTGCACCTTCGCCTTCCGTATCACGGATAATATTGTTTGCGATACGGAATGACAATGGATTCAGTGCTGAACTGTTCGCCTCGGTGAACCGTACCGGAAGGACTGCCGCTATGGCTGAGCGAACCACCGGAGTGCAGTCCGTGGAACGGGTCTTTGAGCTCCTCGAACTGATAACCGATGCAGGCGGCTCGGCGACCCTGAGCGAACTCGCCGCCACCGCTGACCTGCCGCTGCCCACGATCCACCGGCTGCTGCGCACCCTAGTGGGTCTAGGGTATGCCCGCCAGCTGCCCAACCGCCGCTACTCCCTGGGACCCCGCCTGATCCGGCTGGGAGAAGGAGCCACGGCACAGCTGGGCGCCCTGGCCATGCCGGTGCTGAAGAACCTGGTCGATGAGCTGGGAGAGACAGCCAACATGGCAGTCCTGGATTCGGACCAGGTGCTCTACATTGCCCAGGCGCCCTCCCGCCACTCCATGCGCACCTTCACTGAAGTGGGCCGGCGCGCGCACAGCCACGCCACCGGCGTCGGAAAGGCGATTCTGGCCCAGCTTCCCGACGAGAAGGTGCGCCAGATCGCGGACCGGGCAGGCCTCCCGGCAGTCACGGAGGCCAGTATCACCGGTATCGATGAGCTGCTGGCAGATCTTCGCAGGATCCGTGAACGTGGCTTCTCCATCGACGAACAGGAACAGGAGCTGGGGGTTCGCTGCTTCGCGGCAGCCGTTCCCGGCGCGCCCAGCCCGACGGCGATCTCCGTCTCCGGGCCGGTCTCCCGGGTGGATGAAACCTTCGGCCGCCGTGCGGTTCCGCTGCTGCAGGCCGCGGCACGGGAAATCGGCGAGGATCTCTGCCGGCACGCCTGAGCGCCGTTAGTCCGCGGAACCGCGTTAGCATTCAGAACCGCGTGAACCGCGGAACCACACGCAAAAGGGCCGGAAACCGCTTACGGTTTCCGGCCCTTTTGCGTGTGAAAGCCGGGCAGCCTAGGCGTCGCCTCCTGCGTTGCCGCTGGTGCCTGCGTTGACGTTGAGCAGGTCGTACTTCTCCATTGCCAGTTTCGGAGCGTCCTTGTCCACTTCACCGCGGCCGGCAAGCAGCTGCAGGGTCTTGACCACCATGGAGTGGCTGTCGATCTTGAAGTAGCGCCGGGCCGCTGCACGGGTGTCAGCGAAGCCGAAGTCGTCCGCGCCGAGGGACGCGAAGTCGTTCGGCACAAACTGGCGGATCTGGTCCGGAACGGCCTTCATGTAGTCCGTCGAGGCCACAATTGGTCCTTCGGCGCCGGCCAGCTGCTTGGTTACGAACGGTACGCGCGGTTCGGAGCCGGGGTTGAGGAAGGCTTCTTCCTCGGCAGCCAGGCCGTCGCGGCGCAGTTCGTTCCACGACGTTACCGACCAGACGTCTGCAGAAACTCCCCAGTCGCTGGCGAGCAGCTTCTGTGCTTCCAGGGCCCACGGAACCGCAACGCCGGAAGCGAGCAGCTGGGCCTTGGGGCCCTCGGCGTCAGAGGAAGAGACCTTGTAGATGCCCTTGATGACACCTTCAACGTCCAGGTCTTCCGGTGCCTTCGGCTGCAGGATCGGCTCGTTGTAAACCATGATGTTGTAGATCAGGTTCCGGTCCTCGGAATCCTCTCCGTACATCTCCTCGAGGCCGCGGCGCATGATGTGCCCGATCTCGTAGCCGTAGGCCGGATCGTAGGTCTTCACCGCGGGGTTGGTGGAGGCCAGGATCGGGGAGTGCCCGTCCGCGTGCTGCAGGCCTTCACCGGTCAGGGTGGTGCGGCCGGCGGTGGCGGAGATCAGGAAGCCGCGTGCCATCTGGTCAGCAGCTGCCCAGATGTAGTCGGCGGTGCGCTGGAAACCGAACATCGAGTAGAAGACGTACACCGGAATCAGCGGTTCGCCGTGGGTGGCGTAGGAGCTTCCGGCAGCGGTGAACGCTGCAATGGAGCCGGCTTCGTTGATGCCCACGTGCACAATCTGGCCCTGCGGGGACTCCTTGTAGGCCAGGACGAGGTCCCGGTCCACGGAGAGGTAGTTCTGCCCCTTGGGGTTGTAGATCTTCGCCGTCGGGAAGAACGAGTCCATGCCGAAGGTGCGGGCCTCGTCGGGGATGATCGGCACAATGCGCTTGCCGAATTCCTTGTCCCGCATGAGGTCCTTGAGCAGGCGGACGAAGGCCATGGTGGTGGCCGCCAGCTGCTTGCCCGAACCGCGGTTGGCTACCTCGTAGGCCGAAGCCTCGGGCAGTTTCACCGGTGCATGCTTCTCCCGGCGTTCGGGTACGTTGCCGCCCAGTTCCCGGCGGCGTTCCAGCAGGTACTTGATCTCCGGAGAGTCAGCTCCCGGGTGGTAGTACGGCGGCTGGTACGGGTCGGCTTCCAGCTGCTCATCTGAGATGGGGATGCGCAGGTGGTCGCGGAAGGCCTTCAGGTCCTCCAGCGTCAGCTTCTTCATCTGGTGCGTGGCGTTGCGGGCTTCGAAGTGCGTGCCCAGGCCGTAGCCCTTGACGGTGTGCGCCAGGATGACGGTCGGCTTGCCCTTGAACTCAGTGGCAGCCTTGTACGCGGCGTAAACCTTGCGGTAATCGTGCCCGCCGCGCTTGAGGTTCCAGATCTCCTGGTCGCTCAGGTCCGCAACCATGTCCTTGGTCTGCGGGGTCTTGCCGAAGAAGTGCTCACGGACGAATCCGCCGGACTCGGCCTTGTAGGTCTGGTAGTCGCCGTCGAGCGTGGAATTCATGATGTCCACCAGCGAGCCGTCGTTGTCCTTCTCCAGCAGCGAGTCCCACTCGCGGCCCCAGACAACCTTGATAACGTTCCAGCCGGCGCCGCGGAAGAAGGCTTCCAGCTCCTGCATGATCTTGCCGTTGCCGCGCACCGGTCCGTCGAGGCGCTGCAGGTTGCAGTTGACCACAAAGGTGAGGTTGTCCAGCTTGTCATTGGCGGCGAGCTGGAGCAGGCCGCGCGATTCCGGCTCGTCCATTTCGCCGTCGCCCAGGAAGGCCCAGACGTGCTGGTCTGAGGTGTCCTTGAGTCCGCGGTTGTGCAGGTAGCGGTTGGACTGTGCCTGGTAGATCGCGTTCATGGGGCCAATGCCCATGGAAACGGTGGGGAACTCCCAGAAGTCGGGCATGTTCCGGGGGTGCGGGTAGGAGGACAGGGCGTGTCCCTCGCGGGACTTCTCCTGCCGGAAGCCGTCGAGGTCTTCCTCGCTCAGGCGGCCTTCAAGGAAGGCGCGGGCGTACACACCGGGGGAGGCATGGCCCTGGAAGAAGACCTGGTCGCCGCCGCCGGGGTGGTCCTTGCCGCGGAAGAAGTGGTTCATGCCCACTTCGTACAGGGTGGCCGCACCGGCATAAGTGGAGATGTGGCCGCCGACGCCGATGCCGGGGCGCTGCGCGCGGTGCACCATGATCGCGGCGTTCCAGCGCAGCCAGGCGCGGTAACGGCGTTCGGTTTCCTCGTCGCCGGGGAACTCGGGCTCCTGGTCCACCGGAATGGTGTTGACGTAGTCGGTGGTGGTCACCATGGGAACACCAACGGAGCGGGAACCAGCCCGCTGGAGCAGGGAGCGCATGATGAACTGCGCACGCTCGGTGCCCTGCGAACGGATCAGCTCGTCAAGCGATTCAATCCATTCCGCGGTTTCTTCCGGGTCACGGTCCGGCAGCTGGCTGGTCAGCCCGCTGAGGATGTCCGTTCTGTCTTCACTGACGCTCATATGCAGCCTCTCGGTTGAGGGCGGGGTCCCCTCAAAGTAATTCGGTGACTCACCGACCATTCCGTTATGCGGAATGCTCAGTTCAATCTATACGAATGCGCGGCTTCGTGCCTGCTCGGGCAGGCGGGCGCCGCACCTTCGTAAGACGTATCACAGAACAGTTTAGGAGACCTCAATGGTGACGACGGCGGGACCCCGCCGGAGCCCGGAAGTTCCGGGGTCGGCGGCTGTATCTGTGACGGCGCGCGAGACGCAGCAGCACATTTTTTCCCGGGCGCGCTGCTGGCGTTCGCTGTAGAAGACATCCCGGTGGTCCACGGTGCCTTGAAGTTCCAGGATCCGCACTTCGCAGAGCCCGCATTCGCCTTTGCGGCAGTCGAACATCATGTCCGCCCCGGCATCTTCGAGTGCCTCCAGCATCGACTTCCCGGGGCCCACCCGGGTTTCCAGCCCCAGGCGCGGAACCCGCACGATGAATTCCTCCGGCCGGTGCCAGCCGGAGTTGCCGAACGTCTCGTAACGCAGGCTGGCCGGATCCAGGTCCCGGGTCCGCCAGGAGCGCCGGACCGCATCCATAAGCCGGATTGGACCGCACATGTACAGCTCTGTTCCGTCCTCGATTCCGGCGACCAATTCCGTAACGGAAAGCGCGCTGCCCTCGGCATCGACGTGGACTTCCAGCGCTTCGCCGTGCTCTTCCTGGAGCTCGGCCAGGTATGCCATGGCAGCCCGGTTCCGCCCGGCGTAGACCAGCCGGTAGTCGGCCTTCACATTCTTCAGCACCCGGGCCATGCTCAGCAGTGCCGTGATGCCAACGCCTCCGGCCAGCAGGACATAACGCCCGGCGCCGATCCGCAGTGGAAAGTTCTGCAGCGGCTGGGTAATTTCGAGTTCGTCGCCGGGTTGCAGGCTGTGCATAAACACAGATCCGCCGCGCGAGGCCGCGGTGCGGAAGACACTGATCGCAAGTTCCGTGCCACCGCCGGGCGCTTCGACGATTGAGTAGGAGCGGCGGTGCCGTTCCCCGTTATTGGACACCATCACGTCCACATGTGTTCCGGGCGCTGCCGGCACCGGCTGGCCCGGGGCCAGGACAATGCGGCGGATATCCTCGGCCACGTCCCGGGTTTCGCGGACGACGGCGCGCTGCCAGATCTCTACGTTCGTTGCAGCCATCGGGTCAGCCCAGCACCGCACTCTGACGGCTGCCGTCCGTAATCCGGCTGCCGTCGGGGAGCCTCCCCTCCGCAGCGAGGCGGCGTTCAATCAGGCGCCGGACCCACATGCCGCCGGCGTCAATGTTCAGGTTGTAGAACTCGTAGTCCGGGTTCGCATCGATCGCTGTCTGCTGCGCGGCAAGCATCTCCTCGTCCTCGCCGAACACGCCATGGACGCCGTTGCGCAGCTGGGTGGTGATGAGTTGGCTGTCCAGGCGGTAGTTGCGCATAAAGGCCCAGAAATAGTGGCAGGTCTTCGCCGTTTCCGGGGTGATGGTGTTCATGACGAACCCGTTCACGCCCTGGCTGCGGTCTCCCTGGGGAGCGCCGGTGCCGGCCTTCGCCACGCCCACGTCGATGTTGATGGTCGACGGCGCCCGGTAGGTGATGATCTGCCAGCGGTCCACTTTGCCCTCGAAGCCGGGGAACTTGTCCCGCATGTTCTTCAGCCAGAAGGGCGGCGGGTCGATGTTCAGCATCCAGCGGGTCACGGTGACGGTGTCGTCGTCGTGGGTCACGATGAACTCGGACTCGCTCAGCTCGTCCTGACCAATCGAGGAGGAATGGACGAACTCCTCGTGGGTGAGGTCCATCAGGTTGTCCAGCACCAGCTGGTAGTTGCACGGCGCAAGGATTGTTTCGCCGTCGCCCGCCCACTCAGGGGAGGAGAGCTGGTGCATGTCGGGGACGGTATCCGGATCTGCCAGCGTTGGATCGCCGAGCCAGACCCAGACGTAGCGGTGGCGTTCAACCACCGGGAAGGAAGGCACTGTGGCGCTGGGGTTTATGGTCTCCTGCGCCGGCATCGAGATGCAGCGTCCGGCGGAGTTATAGACGATCCCGTGGTACGGGCACTGAATTCCGTCCCGGCCGGTGGTCTTGCCCATGGACAGCGGTGCCAGCCGGTGCCAGCAGGCATCGGCCAGGGCAACGGCCTGGCCGTCCTCGGTCCGGTAGAGCGCCAGCGGCCGGTCGGCGATCCTGCGGGCCATCGGCTTGCGGGTCACTTCGTGGTCCCAGGCGGCGACGTACCAGGCGTTCAGCGGGTAGCCCAGTACCTTGCTGGTGGTGGAGCTCTGGAGCTGCCCAGTGGTCATAGCGGCGGTCGAGACGGCGGTCATGGTGTTCCTTCCAGGAGCATCAGCACTGATGCGGCGGCTCAACTAACTATCGGCATAGATAGTTAGTGATATGCGCCACAGTATCTATGTCTATAGTGGTTAGGCAAGGGATTTCTTTTTCGGAAAAGAGGCCGGTATGAGCCTTCGGTACGCGCTGCTGGCGCTGCTGAACGTGGAACCCATGACCGGCTATGACCTGTACAAGCAGTTCGAGTCCTCCGTTGGCTACGTCTGGCACGCTCCCGACTCGCAGATCTATCCGGAGCTGCGCCGCATGGAGCGTGACGGCCTGCTCGAAGGCGAGGAGGTCGCCTGGGGAACTAAGGGCCGCAAACGGCAGTACCACGTGACCGACGCCGGCCGGGAGGCATTCCGGAACTGGATCAACACCCAGCTGGACTATCCCCGCGAGCGCGATCCCATGCACCTCAAGGCCGCCTACCTGGAATGGGCGGATCCGGCCTCGGCGCGCAGCCAGCTCCAAGCACACGTGGAACACTACGGCGCCAGGCTGATCCAGTGGCAGCAGAAGATCCAGGAGATCGACGGCGGCACTTCGGACATGCTCAACCGGCGCCTCGCTACGGTCCCCGCCGGTGACCATGACCGGGTCGCCGCCTTCAAGCGCTTCACCTATGAAGGTCTCACTGCCCGGGCGGAATCCGAAATCGCCTGGGCCCAGCGTGGCCTGGCGCTGCTGGATGAGCTGTACGCCTGACTGCCGCGGCTGCCATCGAAGGGCAGGTGCGTTGCTCAGCTTGGACACAGGAAGGCGGCCTAACCTCAATCCGGGGAAACCTGCGATGCGAGGAGAAAGATGCCGCACAACCCAGAAAGCACTGTTTATCAAGGACGCCCGCTGCCGCGCCCGGAGGAAGACCTGGAGGATCAGGGGCTGGCGTTCGACGTGGGCACATTGCTTCAGCGCCGGCAGCTCCTGAAGGCTTTTGGCGTCGGCGGGCTTACCCTAGCGCTGGCGGCCTGCGGAGCTGCGTCAGAGGCCGGCGGCGGCGAGATTCCGGATGAGACGGCCGGCCCGTACCCGGGGGACGGGTCCAACGGGCCGGATGTGCTGGAGCAGAGCGGAATCGTACGCAGCGATATCCGGTCCAGCTTCGGCGAATCCTCCGGAACTGCCGAGGGCATTCCGATGGTCCTGGAGCTGAGGATCACCGACCTCGCCAATGGTGGCGCCCCCTTCGCCGGTGTGGCCGTGTATGTCTGGCACTGCACCCGGGAGGGCCTGTACTCGATGTATTCAGAAGGTGTGGAGGACCAGAATTACCTCCGCGGTGTCCAGATTGCAGACGTCGACGGCGTGGTCCAGTTCAGCAGCGTTTTCCCAGCCTGCTACTCCGGCCGCTGGCCGCACATCCACTTCGAGGTCCACCCCGACGAAGCGTCGATCACCGATTCAGCGAACGCGATAGCAACGTCCCAGGTGGCTCTGCCTGAGGATGCCTGCAAAGCGGTGTATGCCATTCCGGGCTACGAAGCTTCAGTGCGGAACCTTGCCGAAGTCACCTTGCAGAGTGACAACGTTTTCGGGGACGACGGCGGTGCGAGCCAGCTCGGCGCGGTTACCGGCAGTGTTGAACAGGGGTATTCGGTCTCCCTGACCGCCGCCGTTGATACCCGCACCGAGCCCGGCGCCGGCATGGACGGACCCGCCGGTGGGGGTGCGCCGGGCGCTGGAACGGGAGGGCCCGGCGGCACGGGCGGACCTGATGGAGGGATGGGCGCACCCGGGGGAGAGCCGCCCGCTGGTGGTGTGCCGGGAGGGGATGCGCCTGCTGGCCGGCCGCCTGCGGCCCCCTAACGGCCTCGCCCTCAAGTGCTTCGCTAAAGAGCCCGGGCGCCCACAGCCATCCGGGCAATGACCCGGTAACGCTCAGCGAGTTCCTCCGGCGAGAGTTCACCGTCCAGCCGGAACCACTGCGCGACGCCGGTGCACATAGTCACGACGGCGGTGCCTGCCTCGCGCGGATGCGGGGCGGTGAAAATGCCTGCAGCCTTCCCTTCGGCCAGGATTCGATCCATCAGGTGCTGCTGCCGGTCACGGGCTGCGATGTGCGCTGCGCGGGCCTCCGGTTCCAGGCTGCGGATCTCACTGAAGGCAATAAAAGCCTGGCCGCGCCGCCGGGCATGAAACAGCACCAGGCACTCAACGAGCAGGTCGAACTGCCGGGAGAGGTCACTGCCCGCTTCCGCGACCGCCTGCTCACTGCGGATCCAGAGGTCGTTCATGGCGTGGGAGGCGATGGCCACCAGCAGTGCCTGCTTGGAGGGGTAGTAGTGGTACAGGCCGGGAACGGAGAGACCGGTGCGGGCGGCCAGCTGGCGGATGGTAGTTCCGTGATAGCCGTGCTCCATAAAGCATTCCAGGGCGCGCGCGAGCATCGGCGGCAGATCATCCACGCCGTAATTCCGCCAGTCTTGGGCGGCCGGGGGCAGGGGAGCGGGGGCGGGTTCCTTCGGTGCAGCTTTAGTCATCGGATCTCTTTACGGTCGAAAACTTTAGGTTGCCAAAGGGGGTTGACACTGCCTTGTGACGTTCTTCACACTACTTCTACCGAGCGATCGCTCGCAAGGTCGATGCGGAACCATTACAGGGAAGCAGGCAGGCAGTGGAGGACATAACGCTCTCACCGGCTTGGGCCGGGGTCTATCCACCCGGACTGGCAACGAAGCTCGACGTCCGGACGGCTTCGCTGGTGGATGCCTGGAAGGACCGCGTCCACGCCAATCCGGATGGCCTGGCCATCGCCTACTTCGACGGGCAGCTCAGCGCCGCGGAACTTGATGAGCTCTCCGATTCCTTCGCCTCCGCACTGCAGTCCCGGGGAATCGGGCACGGCGACCGGATCGGCATCCAGCTGCAGAACATCCCGCAGTACGTGATCGCGTTGCTGGGGCTCTGGAAACTGGGAGCCATCGCCGTGCTGATGAACCCGATGTACAAGGAACGCGAACTGCGGCACCTGATCGAAGATTCCGGCGCCCGTGGCATTCTCGCGGAAGATTCCCTCTATCCGGCGACGGCTGCAGCCGCTGCAAGCAGCACCGTCGAATGGATCCTCACCACCTCCGGGCTTGAATACCAAAGCCGCAGCGACCCCCGGATCTTCAGCTCCACGGAACCTGCGCCGCCGTCCCCGGACGGAGACATGGCAGCCTGGCTCGCCGAGTTTGCCGGCTGTGTTCCTGACTCCCCTGCCCTGGGACAGGACGACGTCGCGCTGCTGGCCTACACCTCAGGAACCACCGGCGCCCCGAAGGGTGCGATGAACACCCATGGAAACATCCTGAACGTCGCGGCCACCTGCTCCGCCTGGATGGGGTTGGAACCCGGGGACTCAGTGCTCGCCGTCGCGCCGCTGTTCCACATCACCGGTGCCGTCATTGACGCCGCCACGCCCCTGCTGGCTGACACCGCGCTGGTAATGGTGAACCGGACCGATCCCGCTGTTGTGGTTGATGCCTTCGCCGAGCACCAGGTCACCTGCACCACCGGATCAATCACGGTCTTCAACGCCATCTACCAGGTCCCGGAGGCTGCGGCCGCGCACTTTGCCTCCGCCAAGACTCTCTATTCCGGCGGGGCTCCCATCCCGCCGTCCACCGTGGAGGCGTTCCAGGAACGCTTCGGAGCCTACATCCACAACATCTTCGGGATGACCGAAACGACGTCCGCCGTCATCGGCGTTCCGCCCGGCGTGCAGGCGCCGGTGGACCCGGCGAGCGGCAGCCTGTCCATCGGGTTGCCGCTGCCGAATGTCACCGCGCGGATCATTGACGCCGCCGGCAAGCCGCTGCCGGCGGGAGAGCAGGGAGAACTGGAACTCGCGGGCCCGCAGATCGTCCCCGGCTACTGGAACAACCCCGAAGCCACCGCACGGACCATGCCAGGCGGCCGGCTGCGCACCGGCGACGTCGCCACCATGGATGAGTCCGGCTGGGTGTACATCGTGGACCGGATGAAGGACCAGATCAACGTCTCCGGCTACAAAGTCTGGCCGCGCGAAGTGGAGGACGTGCTCTACGAACATCCGGCCGTGTACGAAGCAGCCGTCGTTGGAATGCCGGACGCGTACCGGGGTGAAACCGTCGTCGCGTACGTCTCGCTGAAGCCCGGCCGCACGGCCACCGAAGAGGAGCTGATTGCCTTCACGAAGGAACGTCTGGCGGCCTACAAGTACCCGCGGTCCGTGCACGTAATCGATGACCTGCCCAAAACGCAGACCGGCAAGATCCGCCGCCGGGAACTGCGCGAGACCCCAAAGGAAGGATGATCCGTGGCAACTGACCGTGGGCTCCAAGGAAAACTCCAAGGAAAAACAGCAATCGTCACCGGCGCGAGCCGCGGGATCGGGCTAGCCATTGCCCGGGACCTCGTCGCCCACGGCGCGCGTGTCTGCATCACCGCCCGGCGCAGCGACGCGCTGAAGGAAACAGCAGCGCAGTTCCCCGACGGCAGCGTCATCGCCGTAGCGGGAGCCTCCGATGACCCGGTCCACCGCGCCGATGTCCTGGATACGGTGGCGAAGGAATTCGGCGGGCTGGACATCCTGGTCAACAACGCCGGCATCAACCCGGTCTTCGGCCCGCTCGTGGAAATGGATCTTGACGCTGCCCGGAAGATCTTCGAGGTCAACGTCATTGGCACTCTAGCCTGGGTGCAGGACACGGTGGCCCACACGGGTCTGGGGTTCCGCGAACGCGGCGGATCGGTCGTCAACCTGTCTTCCGTCTCGGGGGACACTCCGTCTCCCGGCATCGGCCTGTACGGCATCAGCAAGGCCGCGGTTTCGCACCTCACCCGTTCCCTCGCCGTCGAACTGGGCCCTGAGATCCGCGTGAACGCGGTCTCCCCGGCCGTGGTCAAGACCCGCTTCTCCCGGGCGCTGTACGAAGGCAAGGAGGAAGCCGTCACCGGAGCCTATCCAATGGGGCGGCTGGGAACGCCCGAAGACGTCGCCTCCGCCGTGACGTACCTGGTCTCCCCGGAAGCTTCCTGGGTGACCGCGCAGGTGATGACGCTCGACGGCGGTTTGCTGGCCGCCGGAGGTACCGCCTGATGAGCGCCCCCGCACACACCGTCCCCAGCCGCGACGCACTGGAAGACCTGCGCCGCCGCACCCGGGAGTTCATCCGGGATGTGGTTGTTCCGGCCGAACCCGTTCCGGGGGAGGCGCTGACTGAATCTGAGCGGGACCGGCTGCAGCAGGCAGCGAAGGACGCCGGCGTCTTTGCCCCGCATGTTCCAGCGGAGTACGGCGGCCAGGGGCTGCCCCTGCAGGACTGGCCGGAAATCTTCGAAGAGGCCGGCTATTCGCCGATTGGGCCCGTGGCCCTGAACTGCATGGCACCGGACGAAGGCAACATGCACATGCTCGAACTCATCGGCACGCCGGAGCAGAAGCAGCAGTACCTCGTGCCGCTCGCAGCCGGGGACGTCCGTTCCTGCTTCGGCATGACGGAACCGCACCCGGGCGCCGGATCGGACCCCGACGCGCTGCTGACCACCGCACGGAAAGGTGAGGACGGCTGGCTCATCAACGGCCACAAGCGGTTCACCTCCGGTGCGCTCGGCGCCGGTTTCTGCATTGTCATGGCCCGGACCGAGGCCGACGGTGACACCCCTGCCGGCGCCACCATGTTCCTAGTGGACATGGACAATCCCGGCGTGCGCGTTGGGGAACTAATCCACACCATCGACCGGACCATCGGCGGCGGACATCCGCACGTGTACTTCGAGAACTGTGCGGTGCCGGACTCCGCGGTGCTGGGCGAACCTGGACTGGGCTTCAAATACGCCCAGGTCCGGCTGGGCCCGGCCCGGCTCACCCACTGCATGCGCTGGCTAGGCCTGGCCAGGCGCTCGCTGGACATTGCGCTGGACCGCACCGGCCGCCGGGAGATCTTCGGCTCCCGGCTCAGCGAGCTGGGGCTGGCCCAAGAACTGATTGCGCAGAGCGTGATCGACATTGAAACGTCCGCAGCCATCATCACCCGCACGGCGCAGATGCTGGCTGAGGACCCGAAGGCCGGCTCAGCGATGTCCTCCGTGGCGAAAGTTCACTGCTCCGAGGCGGTGTACCGGGTGATTGACCGCTGTGTACAGCTCTGCGGCGGGGACGGTGTCTCCGACGGGCTGCCGCTGGCCCAGTACCTCAACGAAGTCCGGCCCTTCCGGATCTACGACGGCTCGAACGAAACCCACAAGTGGGCCATCGCGCGGCGGGCCTCAGCCCGGCGGCGCAAGGAAGTGGAAGCCGGCGCGCCTTACCAGGGCGACGCCGTCGTTCGCGGGGAGGAAGAACAGTGAGCGGTCTGCAGACCCGTCCCGACGGGATTGAAGTGGTGGCGACCGCGGCTGAGGCTGCTGCACTGGAGCGGCCGCCGCTGCTGGTGCTCGACGCCGTGACCGGTTTCCTGGACAGCCACGGCCTGGGCGACGGCGAACTGGCCTGGGAACGCATCGGTGACGGGCAGTCCAACATCACCTACCGGATCCTCCGCGGCGGAGAGTCGTTTGTGCTGCGCCGCGGACCGCGCCCGCCGCTGCCCCGGTCCACCCACGACATGGTCCGGGAAGCCCGGGTCCAGCAGCTGCTGGGCAGCGAAGGCATTCCGGTGCCGCAGATCCTGGCGGTCTGCAGCGACGAAACCCTGCTGGGCGTGCCGTTCTACGTGATGTCCTACCTGGACGGGCACGTCATCACCGGTTCCGCACCTGAACACCTGGATAGCCCGGAGCAGCGCGGAGACATCAGCCGCGCCGTCGTCGAAACCCTGGCCCGGCTGCACAGCGTGGACGTGACCGGACCGGAGCTCTCCGGACTGGGGCGGGCGGAGGGGTACCTGGAACGGCAGGTTCAGCGTTTCGCCGGGCTCTGGGAAGCGAACACCCTCCGGGATGTGCCGCTGGTGTCGCAGGTGGCGCAGGAACTTGGAGCCGGCGTGCCGGCGTCGCACCGGGCGTCAGTGGTGCACGGGGACTACCGGCTGGGGAACCTGATGTTCGGGCCGCAGCAGCCCGCCACCGTCACGGGGATCCTGGACTGGGAGATGGCCACGCTCGGGGATCCGCTCGCGGACCTCGGCTACCTCGTTGCGACCTATGCTGAACCCGGCGCGGAGTCCACGGTGATGGATCTGACCTCGGTAACCCGGCAGCCCGGGTACTGGAGCCGGGAGCAGCTGGTCTCCGGGTATGGGGACCGAACCGGCCTCGATGTCAGCGCCCTGCCCTGGTACCAGGCTCTGGCCCTGTGGAAATCGGCCATTTTCTGCGAAGCAATCTACACGCGGTACCTCAAGGGCGAGCGTCCCGGTGACACCTTCGGCCCCGCCCTTGAGGAGGGCGTCCCGCTGCTGCTGGAAACGGCGGCCGAAACCCTGAGACGGAACTAGCTTCCCAACCCGGACAAAGATCGAGATGGCAGAAACTGCCCTTATGAACGCTCATACGGGCAGTTTCTGCCATCTCGGTGGAGGAGGAAGCGCTACTGCTCCAGCTTCATCGCCTTGCGCAGGGTGAGCGCACCGCCGCCCTGCATCACGGCCCGGCGGTAGATCTTCTCGCCGAAGCGCAGCAGCGCGTACGCGGCAGCCAGGGCGATGGCCAGGGACAGGAACGTCTCCCACAGGGGTACCTCGCCGCCAAGCATCCGAACCGGCATCGCCACCGTGGAAATGACCGGAACGTAGGACGCCACAACCAGCAGCTGGCCCTTGGCGAACAGGCCCGCGAACAGGGCAGCGATGATCACAGTCAGCACCGGGCCGGAACTGTTGTTCAGGTCCTCGGACCGGGATGCCATGGAACCGAGCATGGCCCACAGCGAGGCCAGGATCAGGAAGCCCACCAGGAAGAAGACCAGGAACCAGCCCGACGCCGGGATGATGGTGCTGACCGAGTCCGCGGTGCCGGTGAAGGTCAGGGCCAGCAGCGCCGCCCCGGCGTAGAGTGCAAGCTGGATCATGGCCAGGACGGTGTTGCCGGCAACTTTGCCGTAGAGCAGCTGGCGGATCGGGATGGCGGTGGCCAGGATCTCCACCACGCGGTTCTGCTTTTCCTCCAGGACTGAGGTGGCGATCGCCATGCCGAAAATGATCGCAGCCATGTAGAAGAGGAACCCGAACACAAATCCGGCGAACTGGGCCAGGAACTGGTTTTCCGCGTTGCCGTTCAGCAGGGCCGTCTCGAACTCGCTGCCTTCCAGCAGTGCTTCAGCGGTGGTACCGGCCTGGCCGGCGTTGATCTCGAGCGCGTAAGCGCGCAGGGCTTCGGCGATGCCCTGCTGCAGGCCGGTGGAGAGTTCTTCGTTGCCGGTCAGGGTCCACTGGCCGTCTGCGCCGCGGATGAGGGAGGCATCGGCCCCTTCACTGCTGACTAGTTCTTCGGCCGCTTCGGCGCTGGCAGCTTCAACAGCCTCGAAACTGGTGTTGCCGCCGTCGGCCTGGCCTGCTTCATTCGCGGCATCCACAACGGCAGTCGCCGCGGAATCACTGACCGCGACGGTGTATTCCTCCGCCTTGCTGCTCATGTAGGCGTTGAAGACGACGACGCCGACAATCAGTACCAGCGTGACGAGCGTGGAGATGAGGTAGCTGCGGTCGCGGGCCTTGACCATGACCTCGCGGAGGGTGACGATCGCCCACGCCGGGGTGGGCCGGGATACGGTGCTCATGCTGCGGTGACCTCACGGTAGATTTCGCTCAGGGACGGACGGATCGGGGCGAATTCCTCAACGGAACCCCGGGTCAGGGCGGTGGCCAGCAGGCGCTGGCGCGCGGCGTCGTCGTCGAACTGGAGGATTGCCGTGGGCCCGGCAACGTCGAGGACCCGCACACCGGGTTCGTCGCGCACCCAGCCGGCGTCGGGCGAGATGGTGATCCGGTGCCGGTTGACCGCTTTGGCGCGCAGGTCATCCCCGGTGCCGGAGGCGATCACTTTGCCCTGCTGCAGCACAACCATGTTGTCGCAGAGCCGGTCCACGAGGTCCAGCTGGTGGCTGGAGAAGAGCACCGGAACTCCGGCGGAAGTGCGTTCGCGCAGCAGTTCCACCATTGAATCCACGGCCACTGGATCCAGGCCGGAGAACGGTTCGTCCAGGATCAGTACGGTTGGCTTGTGCAGCAGGGATGCGGCGATCTGCACCCGCTGCTGGTTGCCCAGCGAGAGGGACTCCAGCTTGTCCTTGGTGCGTTCGCCCAGGCCGAAGCGCTCCAGCAGCTCGACGGCGCCCTTCCGGGCACCGGATGCGCTCATCCGGTGCAGCTGGCCCAGGTACACAAGCTGGTCCAGAATCGGCTGCTTCGGGTAGAGGCCGCGCTCCTCGGGCATGTAACCGAAGCTTGAACGTGCCTCGGCATCCAGGGGAGCGCCGTCCAGCAGGATCTCACCGGACGTGGTGCTGAGCACGCCCATGATCATGCGCATGGTGGTGGTCTTGCCGGCACCGTTGGCGCCGACGAACCCGGTCATTTGGCCCGAAGGGATGTTGAAGGTCACCGAGTCGACGGCGGTTTTGTCACCGAACCGTCGGGTGAGATTGCGGACCTGCAGCATGAGGGTACTGCTCCTTTTCCCGGCTAGCCGGACAGTCGTGCGAATGTAACTGCCTTAAGCCTAGGGAAGGGAGCACGACGGCGGATCGGCCGCTCGGGGGAAGCCGCGGCTTACGCTTCGCGGGCCGCCTCACCCGGAAGAATGAGTCCGGATTCGTAGGCGAAGACCACGGCCTGGACCCGGTCCCGCACCTGCACCTTGCCGAGCAGATTTGAAACGTGGGTTTTGACCGTCGCTTCGGCCACAAACATGCGCGAAGCGATCTCGGCATTGCTCAGCCCGGCCGCCACCAGTTCCAGCACCTCCCGCTCACGGGCTGTCAGGGAGGCGAGGAGCTTCTGCTGGGCCGGGTCCGGCTGCGGCTGCTGGGAGGCAGGGCCGGCCGGTGCGGATGCGGACGGCGCGGATGCGGACGGCGCAGGGTCGGCCGGCACTGAGGCCGCGCTCCGTTCGGCGTCCAGCTGCCGGGCGAAGCGCTCAATGACCCGCACGGTTACCTCGGGGGCGAGCAGCGCATGTCCGCAGGCAACGGAGTGGACGGCGCCCACCAGGTCGTCCGGGTCTGCGTTCTTGAGCAGGAACCCGCTGGCGCCGGCCTGGATGGCGTCGAAGAGGTAGTCGTCGCGTTCGAAGGTGGTGAGGATGATGACCTTGGCCCGGTCCGCTGACACGATCTGCTCGGTGGCCCGGATACCGTCCAGCACCGGCATCTGCACGTCCATCAGGATGATGTCCACGTTATTCGCAGCAGCGAAGTCCACAGCTTCCTGGCCGTTGGCCACTTCGCCCACCACTTCGATCTCGTCCTCGACCGAGAGCATCATGGCGAAGCCGGCACGCACCAGCGCCTGGTCGTCGGCAAGCAGAACGCGGATCGGTTCCATTGAGTCCTCGAAAATCATGGGCGGCCCGATGCCATCCCCCGGATTACCATAGCGGCCAACTCCGGCCTGTCCCGGATGCCGGGGCAGGCAGCGTGTCAGCGCGGAATGTCAGCGCGACGCATCAGCGCAGCGTAAAGCGCACCCGCACCCGCCAGCCCCCGCCTTCGCGCGGACCGATCTCCGTGATGCCGCCGTGCAGTGCAGCGCGCTCGCGGATGCCCCGCAGTCCGTAGCCGGTGCCGCTGGTGCCCGGGCGGGGACGTCCGTCGTCGACGGTTTCAACTTCCACCCAGCGCTGCGGCTGCGCGGCAGGGGAGCCCGGCGCATCGGCCGCGCCCGGTGTACTGCCGCTGCGCAGGGCAACGACGGCGTTGCCGGCCGTGGAATGGCGCCGGATGTTCGCCAGGGATTCCTGGATGGTCCGGTAGACCGAAAGGGCCAGCGGAGCCGAAAGGTTCTCCAGCACACCGGGTTCCTGCTCGGCGCGGTGGAACTTCACGTCCAGTCCGTTGTGGCGGTAGTCCTCCAGCAGTTGGGGAATCTCTTCCAGGCCGGGTTCCGGCTGGCGCTGGACCGGCCCGTCCGTTTCGGCATCGGAAGAGCGTAGGACGCCGAGCAGTGAACGCATTTCCGCGACGGCGTCTCGGCTGGAGGATTCAATAGTCTGCAGCGCACGGGCTGCGGCGTCGGGCTTCTTCTCCAGGACCCGGCGGGCCGCCCCGGCCTGGATGCCGATCACCGAAATGTGGTGCGCAACGACGTCGTGCAGTTCCCGGGCGATGCGCAGGCGTTCTTCGATGACGGCCTTACGGGCCAGGTCGGCAGCCTGGGCTTCGAGCTGGAGGGCCTGTTCGGCCAGCTGCTCACGCTGGTGCGCGCTGCGCCAGGAGTTCATGCCGAACATGATCGCCCCGCCGAAGTACGCGGCGTTGAGCATAAAGGAGTACAGCACGTAGGAGGTCACAGGCGGGAAGAGCCCAAAGGATTCATTGGACTCGAGGTTGTACGACCGGAGGATTTCGTCGTAGCTGCTGGAGAGCGTGAAGCCTAGGACGATCCACAGGAACATTGCGGTGACCACCACGATGACCGCAAGCCAGAGCGCGCGGCGGTTGCGTGCCCAGGCGGCGGCGCTGTAGAGGGAAGCGAAGTAGGCGGCCTGGAAACCGAGTGTCTGGCTGATCGGCGGAACCGTAACGCCCACGACGATGAACGCGGTGGAGCCGATCAGCATCGTGGCGATGGGGAAACGCCGGCGGAAGAGCAGAATCACGAAGATGGACGCCTGCACCAGGTGCTGCACCCATGCATTGGCGGAGTCTTCCCCGCCGAAAGCGAACCCGCGCATGAACTCCAGCATCACTGCGCTGAGAAGGAGAGCGACGGCGACGCCGATGACGTCGCGGCGGTACCCCTCCGGCCCGGGGGCCGGGCGTTCCCAGTCGTCCTCGGAGTGCCACGGGAGACTGAGCCGGAGCTTCCGGATGCGTCCAGCGAGGCCGCCGCGGGCGTCTCCGGACGCCGTAGCTGCCTTCTCCTGCGAAGCCGGACCGGCTGTGTCCGTGCCAGGCGGCTGCATTTCAATCATGGCCAACAGTCTAGGTCCGCGCCCGCTGCGGGCGGATCCGCCGCAGGACGGAGGCCGGCGGGTTACGAATTGGCGGAGTACCTCCGGTTCCAGGCCTGTGACAAGTGCCTTTGTATGCGTGGGGTGGTTTACTTCGACGCAGGGACCGAAGTCCCTTCACTGCTGTACTGGATAAACCGTAAGGATGAGGATGTTTGCTGCTGAGGGCCAGGACCTGCTGCCGGATTTGGTGTCCCTGCGCCGGGATATTCACCGGGAGCCCGAGGTAGGGCTGCATCTTCCGCGGACCCAGGAGAAGATCCTGGATGCCCTGGACGGGCTGGGGCTGGAGATCACTACGGGCAAGGCACTCAGCTCAGTGACGGCGGTGCTCCGGGGCGGTGAGGAAGGGCCCTCGGTCCTGCTGCGCGGAGACATGGACGCCCTGCCTGTGGAGGAGCTCACCGACCTCGAGTACGCCTCCACAAACGGCGCGATGCACGCCTGCGGGCACGACCTCCACGTTGCCGGCCTGGTCGGAGCCGCGAGGCTGCTCGCGGCACAGCAGCGGGACATTTCCGGGAACGTCATCTTTATGTTCCAGCCCGGGGAAGAGGGCGACGGCGGTGCCGGGCTGATGATCGAGGAAGGCGTCCTGGAGGCGGCCGGGGAAAAGCCGGTAGCGGCCTATGGTGTGCACGTCCGGCCTGGTCCGCTGGGTGTGTTCCGCACCCGTCCGGGAACGCTCATGGCCGGAGCCAACGAGCTGCGGATTACCGTGCACGGGTCCGGCGGGCACGGGTCCCAGCCGCACAACGCCCTGGACCCGGTTCCTGCCCTGGTGGAGATCGCGGCGGCACTGCAGGTGATGGCTACCCGGAAATTCTCCGTCTTTGACCCGATCGTCCTGACCGTCACCCAGCTCGAAGCCGGCCGTGCCATCAACGTCATTCCTGACACCGCACGGCTTGGCGCCAGCGTCCGCACGCTTTCTGCCGAATCCGTGGACCGGCTGATCGTGGAGACCAAGGCGCTCGCGGACGGCATCGCGGCGGCACACGGCTGCACGGCGGAGGTCAGTTTCGAGATCCTCTATCCGATGACCGAGAACGATCCGTCGCGGACCTTCGAAGCCATGCGTGAGCTGAGGGAACTCTTCGGCGAAGAACGCGTGATCCAGTCCAGGGATCCGCTGATGGGATCCGAGGACTTCTCCCTGGTGCTGCAGAAGATTCCCGGTGCGTTTCTGTTCCTGGGCGCTACTCCGCCCGAGGTTGATCCGGAGACTGCCGCCTGGAACCATTCCCCGCGGGTTCTCTTTGACGACTCGGTCCTGGCTGACCAGGCTGCCGCCCTTGCCCAGCTGGCCTTCAACCGGCTGACCTAGCGTGCAGGGCAGCCGGATTTCCAGCGCCCGACCGAGCATGACGGAAACCGGACGAAACATTAGGTGTGGCCGGACCATCCCAGTAGCGTGAGTGGGCAATTTATTTCGGTGCCCTAACCGGCACAGCTCTACAGAAAGGGGGTGTCGGCGTGTCCGCAGCAGCAACCGGAACCGAACCCTCACTCAAGAAGGTCCTGGGCCGCATCGACGTACTGGCCCTGGGATTCGGTGCCATGATCGGCTTCGGCTGGGTCGTACTCACGGGCGACTGGCTTTCCAGCGCCGGCACCGGCGGGGCGATCCTGGCCCTGCTCACCGGCGGCGTCATTATGGCGATCGTAGGCCTGACCTACGCGGAACTGTGCGCCGCAATGCCGAAGGCAGGCGGTGAACACAACTACATCCTGCGGGCCATGGGACCGCGCACGTCCTTCATCGGCTCGTGGGCGATCATTGGCGGCTACGTCACGATCGTGGCGTTCGAGGCAGTCGCCCTGCCACGGACCGTGCAGTACATCTTCCCGAACCTCAGCCAGATTCCTCTGTGGACCGTGGCCGGCTTCGAGGTGCACCTGACCTGGGCGCTGGTAGGTGCCGTCGCCGCCGTCGTCATCACCTGGATCAACATCCGCGGCGTTAAGGAAGCGGGAATCGTGCAGACCTTTGTGGTCCTGTTCCTGCTGGCGATCGGCCTGGTGATGATCTTTGGGTCCTTCACCGGCGGCAGTGCCGCCAACATGGAACCCTGGTTCACCGGGGGTATGAACGGCTTCTTCGCAGTGCTGGTTGTGGTTCCCTTCCTTTTCATCGGCTTTGACGTCATTCCGCAGTCCGCAGAGGAAGTGAACATCCCGGCACGGCAGATCGGCCGGCTTGTGGTGGTCTCAGTCATCCTGGCGACCATCTGGTACATGATGGTTATCCTCACCACGTCTTCCGCGATGCCTGCCTCGGAGCTGGCCGGCACCGACATTGCGACCGCAGACGCCGTCGGAGCCATGTTCGGCTCTGACTTCATGGCAAAGATCCTGATCGCGGGCGGTATTGCAGGCATCCTCACGTCCTGGAACTCGCTGCTGATGGGCGCTTCGCGCCTGATGTACTCCCTGGCCCGGTCCGGCATGCTCCCGGCCTGGTTCGGGCGGCTCCACCCGAAGTACCACACGCCGCACAACGCCCTGCTGTTCATTGGCGGACTCAGCGTGCTTGCTCCGTTCGGCGGAGCCCAAATGCTCGGCTGGCTTGTGGACTCCGGCGCGCCCAGCATTGTGCTCGCCTACACCCTGGTAGCCGTGTCCTTCCTGATCCTGCGCCGCCGCGAACCTGAGATGGTCCGTCCGCTGCGCGTAGGCGGCAAGGGCAAGGGCGGCATCGTGATCGGTATTGCCGCAGCAATCCTGGGCACGGCCCTGTTCAGCCTCTACATGCCCGGCATGCCTGCGGCACTCGGCATTGAGCCCTGGCTGCTCTTCGGCGCCTGGTGGATTATTGGACTGGTCTTCTTCTTCCGGGTCCCCGGCGGCATCAAGGCCGGCCCGGACGCGGAGGAGCATGTCCTGGCCAGGCTCCGCGCCCGCGCGGGAGCACGTTCCTAGCGTGAAGAGCCCATAACGACGGCGGCGGCCTCCCGGGCGGGGAGTCCGCCGCCGTTTTGTGTCTGGTCAGCCCGCCCTGCGCAGTGCATCCGCCCGGTGGACTGCGTGCAGGGAGGTGGCATCACTGCGCACCTTGTACTGCGGGTCATCTTCTGAACACAGCCTGCGGCGTCCCATGAACTCGAAATCCGAGGTGTGGACTTCGGTGACTTCCCCCGTGACGGCACCCGTGCGCGAGTTCCACCGCACACGGTCACCTACCTTAAATCGCTCACTCATGGGCAGATCCCTACCACCGCCGGGGCCGGGTGTAACGAGTAGTGCCGCGTATTCTGCAGACCCGGCACCGAAACACTCGCCGCAATTCGCCGCCGCTATGTTACCGGTGGGTAATATGGCGGCATGCATCTGATCTTCCGCACCCTGCTGCTGCTCCTGACCGCACGCCGCCGCCGGCCCCCGCTGGATCTCTTTGAGACATCCTCGCTGCCCATGCGGGTGCTGCCCACAGACCTGGACTTTGCGAACCACGTCAACAACGGCATGTACCTTTCCCTGATGGATCTGGGACGGTTCGATCTGATGATCCGCAGCGGCTTCTGGAAACTGATGCGCAGCAAGGGCTGGGGACCGGTCATCAGCAACGAGACCATCAGCTTCCGCAAGTCACTGGAGCCCTGGCAGCGGTACAGCATCGAAACGAAGATCATCGGTTTTGATGACCGTGCCATCTACTTTGAGCAGCGCATGGTGGTGGACGGCGAAATCTACGCCAGCGCCTTCATTGCCACCCGGATGCTTTCCAAAAAGGGTCCCGTGACCAATGAGGAAATCTTCGAGGCCGTTGGCCGCCGCCCGCCGGAAGACCTGGTGCTCCCGGACTGGATTGCGGACTGGCGTGCCAGCGTGGCACTGCCCGGTACGCGCCGTCCGGCACCGCATGCCTGGGCTGCCTGACCTACCCTTGACTGTTCCCGCGCCCTGACCGAGCCTGAGGGTAACCGCTCCCAGCGGCTATCGGCGTGATGGAGTCGGAGGTGCCCGCCATGCGGCTGACTGTGAACACTTTCCTGAGCATCGACGGTGTTATGCAGGGGCCGGGTGCAGCCGACGAGGACCCCTCCAACGGGTTCGAGCGCGGTGGCTGGCTGGTTCCCCTGGCTGACGATGAGATGGACCAGCTTGTCTCCGGCTGGTTCCGGCAGGCGGATGCGCTGCTGCTGGGCAGGACCACGTACGAGATGATGCAGCCGTACTGGGAGCTGGTGACGGACCCGTCTGACCCGGTGGCCGATTCACTGAACCACCTGCCCAAATACCTGGTCTCCAGTACCGTCACGGATCCGACCTGGCACAACACCACCGTGATCAGTTCGGATCCGGTGCGTGCGGTGAAGGAGATGAAGAGCCAGGGACACGGTGAACTGCAAGTGCACGGCAGCTATCAGCTGGCCCGCTCGCTGTACGAGGCAGGCCTGGTAGACGAGTACCGGCTGCTGATCTTTCCCGTAGTGGTGGGGGCCGGTAAACGGCTGTTCGATGACGCGGCGCCGCCGTCGTCATTCATGGTGACCGGATCACACGTGACCAAGTCCGGAGTGGTGGCACTGTCCCTGCTGCCGCGTCCGTTCAAGGTCGCCGAAATGCCGCGCGGAGACTAGGCGCCGCGGCGGGCCAGCAGCACGTTGTCGTGGATAACTGCTTCCTGTCCCTCAGGTCCCTGGACTGTCCGGGGGATGGCCTCGGCAGTCTCGATGATCCAGCCGCGGGCGGCCAGTCCCAGTTCCTCGGCCAGCTCCGGCGCGGTGGGCAGCGCCGGATCCGGAGCCGGGTGCCGTCCCCAGGGCGGAAAGCCCTGGTGCCCGACGACGAGCAGGCGGCCCCGGGGGGCCACCGCCGCGGCTGCGCGCATCAGGATCTGGTTGCGCGGAAGTTCGGTGGGGGAGTGCAGGTACTGGGCGCAGACCAGATCGTAACCGGGGTCCGTGCCGGGGTCCGTGGCGGACCACTCGGCGAGGTCGGCTTCGATCAGGGTTACCAGCTGTCCGACGCCTGCTTCACGGGCATGTTCCGCGGCCCGCTCCAATGCGAGTGTGGAGATGTCCAGGCCTGTGACTTCCCAGCCCCGTTTGGCCAGCCACACGGCGTCGGCGCCCTCTCCGCAACCGAGTTCAAGGGCGGTTCCCGGCTTCAGTCCTTCGACTTCCCGGACCAGCAGCGCGTTGGGGTTTCCGCTCCACACCTGGGTGCGTTCGCGGTAGAACCCGTCCCAGAACTCGTGAGGCGGAGGCTGCGGGGACGGATCCTGCGGATCGTGCTGGTGGGAGTGCTTTTCCTGCATGGTTGAACTCTAGTTCCGGGCCCGGGTGCAACAAAGCCCGGTGGGCGGGCCCAGCTGGCAAAAGGAAAGGCCGGGCACCTCCCGCTTGGGGTGATGCCCGGCCTTTCCGGCGTCGGTGGTGCGCTTCTCCGCGCTCCGCTCTAGTGCTGTGAGCGGCGGCTGCGGCCTGCAATCAGCAGGGCCAGCGGAATCAGCAGCAAGGCCACCGGGATCAGGACCGCCAGGATCGCGGGAGAGCGAAGCAGCTCACCCGGAGTCATGGCGGAGGTCCGCTCCATCATGGTGTCGGCGCCG
Source organism: Arthrobacter sp. NPDC055585 (assembly GCF_053619115.1). Classification (NCBI taxonomy): domain Bacteria; kingdom Bacillati; phylum Actinomycetota; class Actinomycetes; order Micrococcales; family Micrococcaceae; genus Arthrobacter; species Arthrobacter sp. NPDC055585. The sequence goes on along the minus strand of NZ_JBSHIT010000009.1, from coordinate 68,453 downwards.
GTGGAGATTTCTCCGTTGCCGTCAGCCAGTGTTGCGGTGCCGTCGGCAAGTTTGCCGTTGCCCTCGGCCAGATCGGCAGCGCCGGTCTTCAGGGTGGCGGTGCCTTCCTTGAGGGTCCGGGCACCGTCGTCGAGCTTGCCCATACCTTCGTTAAGTGAATCCGAGCCGGAGAGCAGGCGGCCGCTTCCGTCGGCGAGCTTTGCGTTGCCTTCAGAGAGTGAGTAGGCGCCGGCTTCAAGTGTGCCCAGGCCGCTGGTCAGGGTGCCGGCACCGTTGGCCAGCTTGGCATTGCCTTCGGAGAGGGTGTACGCACCGTTCTCCAGCGAACCGAGCCCGGCGGTCAGCGTTCCTGCACCGTCGGCGAGCTTGGCGTTGCCTTCAGAGAGCGAGTACGCACCGTTGCGCAGGGTCTCGATGCCGGCGGCGAGTTCACTGACGCCGGCCTTGACCCTGTCAGTGCCGCCGGCGATCTGGTGGGCACCGTCCTGGAGCTCCTTGGAACCGCCGAGGAGTTTCTGAGTTCCTGCGTGAAGTGCGGTTGCGCCCGGGACCAGACCCGGCTTGAGCGGAGTTTCTTCGCCCTTGTCGATTCCCACCTTGATCTGCTGGATTCCACCGTTGAGCGCAGCAGCGCCGTTGGCCACGTCGGTCGCCCCGGTCTTGATCAGCATCAGGCCCTGACTGTACTTGCCTGCGCCGGTGGCGAATTCACCGGCTCCGGAGACGAAATCGCCGGCCCCCGCCGAAAAGCCCGTTGCCCCGGCAACGAAGGCTTCGATTCCCGGCTGGAGAGCATCGTTGCCGACCGAAAGACCGGAAGTGTAGAGCGAGACTGCCGAGGACGCGCGCTGCGCCGCAACGGCGTTCCCGAGCGCCCGTTCGATTGCGGCATTCAGCTCGTCCGCCGGCATGGTCCCGGCCCGTCCGCGAATTGCACTGAGTTCGTCTACGGCGCCCTGTGAGCCCTCGGCAGCTCCGTCGAACGCGTTCACGAGCCCCGTCGCACCCTCTGCGAAACTTGTCATGCCTACCTGCAGCTGTCCGGCGCCGGTCGCGAGATCACTGGCACCGCCGGCCAGCCGCTCCTGACCGGAGGCGAGATCGTCTGCACCGGCCCTGAGCGCTTCGGGAGCAGCAATGATGGTGTTCACGCCGTCCCGCAGACCCGCGGCACCGGCGGCGAGGGCCGGCGCGCCGGTTTCCTTATGGGCCAGCTGATTCACGCCGGCCTGCAGCTCGAGGGCACCGTTCTTCAGACGCAGGGCGCCCGCCTCAAGATCTTCCGTTCCTTGAACTGCGCGATCGGTGCCGGCGGCAAGAGTCTGGGCCCCGCCGGCAAGATAGGGAACGCCGGACTTGGGATCATTCAGCTTGGTTACGCCCTGGGAAAGACGATAGGTCCCCGCGGCGAGCTGGCTCGCTCCCTCGGAGGCGGAAGCAGCACCGCCTGACAGAGTGGATGCACCCGTGCGGGCATTCGTCGCACCCGTGGCAAGCTTGTTCGCACCCTCTGATGCGCTGAACGCACCGTTGGCCAGCGTGGATGCGCCGGTGTAGGCATTCGTGGCACCGGTGGCCAGCTTGCCGGCGCCCTCCGAAGCGGCAGCGGCGCCGTCGTTCAGGGTGACGGCTCCTTCATTCAGTGACTTGGCGCCGGTCTTGGCAGTGCCAATGCCCTGCGCGAGGGTCTGGGCGCCGTCGTCGACCTTCTCAGTTCCGGCGGCGACCTTGTCTGCGCCTTCCTTGGCTGAGGCAGCGCCTTCCTTCAGGTCCCCGGCACCGGCGGACGCACGCTCAGCGCCTTCGGAAAGCTGGGTGGCGCCGCTGGCCACCTGATTGGTGAAGAGCACAAAAAAGGCCAGCAGCAAGACCAGGAACAAGGCCAAAAGACCGGTCAGAATGGTGTGCGGCCGGTTAGTGGACCGGCCGGACGTGGAACTCGTCATTGAATATCCCTTTTCTGGTTCAGCTTCGGTCTCGAGACCGCTTGGACGGCGGGAGTGCGCCTGTGGGCTCCGCCTCGTGGTGCGCTGCGCAGCATTTCCCGCGTGTCATGCCGTGTCACGAACGGGGGTTACCGGGCAGTAGGAATGTGATGTCGGTTACATCTAACTTACTGATTGGTAACAAAGCAAGGGTTTTTGAAAATTAGTTACCGGCCGGTAGGTTGCAGCGGAAGTGCACATCTGATCCAGCGGATTACGGCGTGTCGGCCACCCGTCAGGCGCAGTAGTCGACAAGGCTGGGCGCACAGGCCGGTGCCGCCCTGGCGGCACCGGCCGGCCAATGACTTTGCTGGGTGACCTTGGGAGAACAAATGAGCTGGCTGGACCGCGACCGCATTATTGCCCCGCCCGGATTCAACCGCTGGCTGATTCCTCCAGCCGCTCTGGCTGTCCATCTGTGCATCGGGCAGGCGTACGCCACGAGCGTCTACAAGACGGCCCTGGTCGAGTACTTCGACGCGAGCCTCACCCAGATCGGCGTGATCTTCTCGGTTGCGATCGTGATGCTCGGACTCTCAGCAGCCGTGATGGGCACCTGGGTAGACCGCAACGGTCCCCGCAAAGCCATGTTCGTCTCGGCACTGTTCTGGTCCGGCGGCTTTATGGTCGGCGCTCTGGGGATCTTCACCGGCCAGCTTTGGCTGGTCTACGTCGGCTACGGATTCCTCGGCGGCATCGGTTTGGGCATCGGCTACATCTCGCCGGTGTCCACCCTGATCAAATGGTTCCCGGACCGCCCGGGCCTGGCCACCGGCATGGCGATCATGGGCTTCGGCGGCGGCGCGCTGATCGCCAGCCCGCTCTCTTCCGCGCTGCTGGCCTTCTACGACCCGGACTCCGGAACCGCCGGCTGGGTGGCAAGCGGAGACGCCGTCGGCAAGCTGTTCCTGACCCTCGGCGTCGTCTACCTGGTCTATATGCTCTACGGGGCATGGACTATCCGGGTGCCGGCGGATGACTGGAAGCCCGAGGGATTCGATCCGGCCACCGTCGCCAAGAAGCCGCTCGTCACCACCGCCAACGTGTCCGCGTCAAACGCCATCAAGACCCGGCAGTTCTGGCTGGTCTGGATTGTGCTGTTCTGCAACGTGACCGCCGGAATCGGCATCCTGGAACAGGCAGCGCCCATGATCCAGGACTTCTTCCGTGAACCCGACGGCGCGTCAATCGTGACGGCGGCCGTGGCCGGCGGATTCGTGGGCCTGCTCTCGATCGGAAACATGGGCGGGCGTTTCGTCTGGTCCGCCACCTCGGACGTGATTGGCCGCAAGCGGATCTACATGGTCTACCTCGGCGTGGGCGCCGTCTGTTACGTGCTGCTGGCCCTGTTCGGCTCCACGTCCACGATCCTCTACGTGCTCCTGGCCTTCATCATCCTCTCCTTCTACGGCGGAGGTTTCGCCACGGTTCCTGCCTATCTGCGGGACCTGTTCGGCACCTTCCAGGTGGGCGCCATCCATGGCCGGCTGCTGACTGCCTGGTCTGCTGCCGGAATCGCAGGACCGCTGATCGTGAACTCGTTCCTGGACGCCCAGGGCACACCCGGTGAGCTGGCGGCCCAGGCCTACCAGCCGGCGCTGCTGACCATGGTGGGGCTGCTGATCGTCGGGTTTATCGCCAATCTCCTGATTACTCCGGTTGCCCCCAAGCACCACGAGCCGGGCAAGGGCGGAAGCACCAAAGGCACGGAAGAAACCGCGGTCCGGAACTCCGGCACGAACGAAACCCTCCAGGAAGGCACCCGATGAGCACCCTGAAACTGACCTTTAGCTGGCTGCTGGTCGGCATTCCCCTCGCCTACGGGGTCTTTCAGACCCTGACAAAGGCGGCGGCACTGTTCGGATAGCTGGCAGCTCATCTGTTCCGCACCATCGTTCAGGGCTGTGTTATCGGCCCATCGGTGCAACGATTAAGGAGCAAATCCATCCACCCGTGCGGGCGGGATCTGCCGGTGCGGAGACAGGAGCATGCCATGAAGGCCCTTCAATACCGCAGCATCGGCCAAGCCCCCGAAGTCGTTGAGATCGACACTCCGGAACCGGGCCCGGGACAGGTGCGGCTCAAGGTCACTGCCGCCGGAGTGTGCCATTCCGACGAATACATCATGTCCCTTCCCGAAAGCGAGTTCGTTTACGGGCTGCCGCTGACCCTGGGCCATGAAGGCGCCGGCATCGTGGACAAAATCGGCGACGGGGTGAAGTACATCGAAGAGGGCCAGTCGATGGCTGTCTACGGTCCGTGGGGCTGCGGGCTCTGCTACGAATGCTCCTCAGGACGTGAGAACTACTGCCGGAATGCGGCGAAGTACGGTATTGCCCCTCCCGGGCTGGGTGCTCCGGGCTCCATGGCCGAATATGTGATCGTGGACAGCGCCCGTCATCTGCTGCCCCTGGGGGACCTGGATCCGGTGAAGAACGTTTCCCTGACGGATGCCGGCTTGACGCCCTATCACGGGATCAAGGGCTCCCTGGAGAAGCTGCACTCCGGTGCCACCGCCGTCGTAATTGGCGTCGGCGGGCTGGGGCACGTGGCCATCCAGATCCTGCGCGCCCTCACCAGCGCCACCGTGGTGGCCCTGGACATCGACGAAGCAAAACTGAATCTTGCCAGCGACGTCGGTGCCCAGTACACCTTCCCGTCCGAGGCCGGTGCCGCGACCATGATCAGTGATCTGACCGACGGACTGGGAGTCGATGCTGTCTTCGATTTTGTAGCCAATCAGGCCACTCTGGACCTCGGCCAGGCAATGGTCCGTCCGCAGGGCGACCACGTCCTGCTCGGAGCAGGCGCTGGAACCCTGAAAGTGGGACTCGTGTCAGGTGCTGCCTGGGACGTGTCCGTGCGGTCGCCGTACTGGGGTTCGCGTACCGAGCTGTTCGAAGTCCTGGACCTTGCCCGCGGCGGGCACATCAACGTGCACACCGAAGTCTTCTCCCTCGACGAGGCACCTGCCGCCTACGAAAAGCTGAAGAACAACCAGCTGCTGGGCCGCGCCGTCGTCGTTCCCTAGACGGCATGGAGGCTGGGCCGGTTAACCGCCGGCCAGCAGTCCGCCGTCGAGGGTAAGAACCTGCCCCGTGACCCAGGCGGCGTCGTCGGAGGCCAGGAAAGCCGCGCCCGCCGCATCGTCTTCCGGTGTGCCCAGCCGCCCCACCGGATAGGCAGCCGCAGCTTTTTCCTCACGCCCTTCGTAGAGGGCCTGGGAAAAGCGGGTCTTCACCACGGCCGGAGCCAGGGCATTGACCCGGACGGCGGGCGCAAGCTCGACGGCGAGGGCGCGGGTGAGGTGTTCCAGCGCAGCCTTGCTGATCCCGTAAAAGGCGATCCCCTTGGCGGTCGTCCGTGCGCTGACGGAGGACAGATTGATGACGGCGGATCCTCCCTTGAGGAAACCCGCAGCCGGGTGCCGGCAGGCGGACTGCACCCAGGCGAGTGCCGTGACCAGATTGGTGTCGAGGATCTTACGGGCAGCGTCAAGATCCAGGTCCAGCAGCGGGCCGCAGACGGGGTTCGTCCCGGCGCAGTTGACCAGGACATCCACCCCGCCGAACCCCTCGGCCGCCGCGTCCAGCACCTCGCGCTGGTGCAGCGGATCTGCCGCGTTTCCCGGTACGGCCAGCGCCGTTCCGTCCGGAAACCCGTCGACAGCTTCCTGGAGCCGCCCTGGGTCCCTTCCGGTGATCAGCACCCGTGCGCCCTCCTCAACGAAGCGGTGTGCGACCGCCAGCCCAATGCCTCGGCTGGAGGCCGTGATGACGGCCCTCCGGCCGGCGAGGCGGTGCGGGAGGGCCGTCGAAGGTACCGGATAGCTGCTCATCGGCGTCCCCTTTGGCTCTGCCTGCCGTGCCCAGGCCGGCCCGACGGCCCGAGTCTGCGCCCGCCGCCTACGGGTGTCAAGGATGTGCTGGCTTAGGGGGCCGCCGCGGTGAAACCCGCACCATTGACCTTTATCTGAAGGTGTTATTAGGGTGGGGGACAATCGCTACGGTGCTTATTCAAAATTCATTCATGACTTTATTCGCAGGCCTTCCGGAACGTATTACCGCCTGCGGATTAGCAACGCCGGAACCGCAGAAAGGTGCCTGATGCCGCTATACGCTTACCGGTGCGCGGACTGCGCGGACTTCGAAGTCCAGGCGTCCATGAGCCAGGTCCGGGAGACCCTGCCATGCCCGGAATGCGGGACTCCCGCGCCCCGGAGGTTCACAGCCCCGAACCTGTCACTGTCCTCCTCCAGCGCCTACAAGCTGATCGAGTCAACCGAACGCACTGCGTCGGAACCTGCCGTTGTCTCCTCGCCGGGCGGACGGCGTCGGCCCGCCGGTACGGGAGTCACCCGGAATCCGCTCCACCAGAAACTTCCCCGCCCCGACTAAAAGAGCGTTTCAGTTTCCCCAAGGAGGAATGGTGCCAAAAAACCTGTTTCCACTCGATTCGGCCAGGAAATTCGAAGACCAGGAAAAGCTGGGCCATAACCGGTGGCACCCTGAAATTCCCCCGGTCGCGGTAGTAAAACCGGGTGAGTCCTTTCGGGTGGACTGCCGCGAATGGTTTGACGGCGCCATTGTCAACGATGATTCCGCAGAGGATATCCTCAACGCCCCGCTGCTGACCGTGCACAAACTCAGCGGCCCCTTCGCCGTGGAAGGGGCCAAGCCCGGAGACCTGCTGGTCGTGGACATCCTCGACGTCGGCCCCATTCCGCAGGAGGACTCCGGTCCGCTGGCCGGGCAGGGCTGGGGTTACACCGGCATCTTTGCGAAGGAAAACGGCGGCGGATTCCTCACTGACCAGTTCCCCGACGCCTATAAGGCCATCTGGGATTTCAACGGCCAGACGGCGACGTCGCGGCACGTCCCGGGGGTCTCCTTTACCGGGCTGATCCACCCGGGCCTGATGGGAACCGCTCCCTCCGCTGCGCTGCTGGCCAAGTGGAACAAACGCGAGGGAGACCTTATTGCCACGGACCCGCACCGGGTGCCGCCGCTGGCGCTGCCGCCGGAAGCTGAGCATGCCGTCCTTGGGGCCCTGCCGCGGGACGAGTGGGCCCGCGTTGGGTCCGAGGCCGCCCGCACCGCACCGCCGCGGGAGAACGGCGGCAATCAGGACATCAAGAACCTTTCCAAGGGCTCCCGGATCTTTTATCCGGTGTTCGTGGACGGTGCCAACCTCTCCGTGGGGGACCTGCACTTTTCCCAGGGCGACGGCGAAATCACGTTCTGCGGCGCCATCGAGATGGGCGGTTTCATCGACCTGCGGGTGGACATCATCAAGGGTGGCATGGACACCTACGGGGTGCATGAGAACGCCATCTTTATGCCAGGGAACGTGGATCCGCAGTTCAGCGAGTGGATCGCGTTCTCCGGGACGTCGGTGACGCTCGACGGCGAGCAGCGTTACCTGGACTCGCACCTGTCCTACCAGCGCGCATGCCTGCACGCGATCGACTACCTGACCAAGTTTGGCTACAGCCCGGAGCAGGCCTACCTGCTGCTCGGTGCCGCGCCGATCGAGGGGCGCCTCTCCGGAGTGGTGGACATCCCGAACTCGTGTTCCACGGTCTACATCCCGACGTCGATTTTTGACTTCGATGTGCGGCCCTCAGCGTCCGGACCATTCCAGATCGATCCCGGCATCGGAGCGCCCCGGGCCTCAAACGGCTGACCGCCCTTTACACGGCTGACAGACTGACGGCCCCGGAAGCATCTCCGGGGCCGTCAGGCCGTCTGCGTCAGCGGTACTTGCGGTGCAGGTTCTCCTTGGGCTTGCCGTCGGACGCGGTGGGGGAGATCCACGGTCCGGTTCCTTCCGACTGGTCCAGCACACCTTCCTCGAGCCAGGTGTACCGTCCGTCCAGGACCTTCTTGGAGAGCTTGTGGTCCTCAACATCCGAGTTGTTCCAGAGCTCGGTGAAGAGGGCATCCACCCGGACCTTCGACTGGGCGCAGAAGGCGTCCGCGAGTTCATATGCCCCTGCGCCTTCCTCCGCGTCCCGCCGCCGGATGGTCTCTGCCTTCATGCAGGACGCTGACATGGCGAACAGCTCCGCGCCGATGTCCACGATCCGGCCCAGGAACGCCTGGTGGTGTTCCAGTCCCGCCTGCCAGCGCGCCATGCCGTAGAAGGTGGAGCGCGCCAGTTTCCGGGACGCCCGCTCGGCGTAGCGCAGGTGCTTGGCCAGCGGGCCGAACTCCGTGTACGACGTCGGGACGTTGCCGTTTCCCACCGCCAGAGTGGGCAGCCACTTGCCGTAGAAGCCGCTCGCCTTTGCGCCGGCCTTCACCTTCCGGGAAAGCGACGCATCGGCAACCGCCAGGTCTCCGGCAGCCTTCAGATGGGAATCCACGGCTTCGCGTGCGATCAGCAGGTGCATGATTTCCGTAGAACCCTCAAAGACCCGGTTGATCCGCAGATCGCGCAGCTGCTGTTCGGCAGCGACTGCGCGCTCGCCGCGGGCTGCCAGGGAAGCTGCCGTCTCGAAGCCGCGGCCGCCGCGCACCTGGACCAGCTCATCAGCAATGCTGTAGGCCATTTCGCTGGCCCACAGCTTGGCCAGTGCCGCCTCGATCCGGATGTCCTTGGTGCCGGCGTCGGCCATTTCGGCGGAGAGTTCAAAAACCGATTCCAGTGCAAAGGTGGTGGCGGCAATGAACGCCAGCTTCTTTCCCACCGCCTCGTGCCGCCCGATCGGCCGGCCCCACTGCTCCCGCGCGTTGGACCAGCCGCGGGCGATTTTCAGCGACCATTTGCCGCCCGCAGCGCACATCGCCGGGATGGAAAGGCGGCCGGTGTTCAGGGTTGTGAGGGCGATCTTGAGGCCCTGGCCTTCCCGGCCCACGCGGTTGGCAGCAGGAACCCGCACACCCTGCAGCCGGGTCACGCCGTTTTCGATCCCGCGCAGGCCCATGAAGTTGTTGCGGTTCTCCACACTGATCCCGGGGGAATCCATCTCCACGATGAACGCGCTGATTCCGCCCTTTTGCCCGTCGCGCGGCGGAACGGCAGCCATTACCACCACCAGCTCGGCGATCACCCCGTTGGTGGTCCAGAGCTTCACACCGTCCAGCACGTATTCGCTTCCGTCCTCGGAGGGAACAGCAGTGGTGCGCATGCGGGCCGGATCGGAGCCGACGTCGGGTTCGGTGAGCAGGAATGCGGTGATGGCCCCGGCAGCGCAGCGCGGCAGGTACTCCCGGCGCTGTTCCTCACTGCCAAAGACCTTCACCGGCTCCGGCACACCGATCGACAGGTCCGCCGAAACCAGGGCACCGAGGCTCGGGTGAACCGTGCCCAGAATCATCAGGGCCCGGCCGTAGTAAAGCAGCGAGAGTCCCAGGCCGCCGTACTCCTGCGGGATCTTGATGCCAAAGACTCCAAGCTTGGCCAGACCCGCAAGGTACTCGTCGGGGATCACGCCGGTGCGTTCGATCAGCTGCCCGTCCATGGTGGAGCAGTATTCGGTGAGGTCGGCCAGGAACCGCTCTGAGCGCGCCACCTCCTCCGGGGCGGGCGACGGGTGCGGGCGGATCAGTGACAGATCAAAGTCGCCCAGATAGATGCCCTTGGCGAAGCTGGGCCGCTGCTCATCGGTAATGCGGGACGCCTCTGCAACATCGCGGGCGTCTTTTTCGCTGACCTTGCGTTCCCGGAGCCGGCGGACCGAATCGTCTTCACCGGTATTTTGGGCATCCTGCAGATTAGTGGAACTCATGGTTTTCCCCTAGTTCTGGACTGATCCGGGCCGCTCCCCATGCAGCCTCCGCTGGCTGTGCCGACCATGCTACGCGTTCCTACTGGCCGGTAAAGGGGTAGCCGAATAACCGGTACCGGCCAGTAGCCAATTCCTTTCGGCGACGACGGCGGGCCGCCCGGCGTGACCATGTAGGGTACCGGGCATGGCATGGATGGAAACCGAACGCGAGGCAATGGTCCGGACGCTGCACGCCGCGGATCCCCAGGCACCAACGCTGTGCGAGGGCTGGAACGTGAGCAGGCTGCTGGCCCACCTGATCATGCGTGAGGAGCGGCCCTGGAAGATGGCCGGGGACAAGATCCGGCGCGACAAACCGGGCCAGGAGCACAGCCTGAACCCGCTGGTGGCACAGGCTGGAACGGAGTCCGGCTATCGGGAACTGGTAGACCGGTTCGCTGCCGGGGCGCAGGGCATTTCGCCCATGCGCTGGGGAGGCGACGCCGTCAACCTCCTGGAATTTTTTGTGCACCACGAGGACATCCGCCGGGGGACCGGTGAGGCAGGACCGCGCGATCTGCCGGAAGGGGAGGAGCGCGAGCTGCGCCGCCGGCTGCCGCTGATGGCACGGATGGGGTACCTGCGCAGCCCCGTGGGAGTGCTGCTGCAGCTGCCGGGCGGAGAGCAGGCGAGGGTCCGGCGCGGGGAGCGGTCCGTGACCATGACCGGACCCGTGTCGGAGCTGGCGCTGCACGCTATGGGGCGGCGCTCGGCTGCCCGGGTGGAGATTTCCGGCGCGCCCGAGTGCGTGGACCGATTCAGGAGCTTTACCGGCGCCTGACGAAGGCCGAGCTTGACAGGCACCCCCCGACTGCGGTTTGGATAGTAAGTACACTGAGGAAATCTGAACATCAGCCACAGCTAGCTCAGGGGGAACCAGGTATGCAGAACGAGGGGGATTGGGAAGCCGTCCGGCTGCTGTCAACGGCAGCCCGGATGCTGCGCCGGGAGATGGATAACCGGCTGCGGGCAATGGGGTTGACCCAGGAAAGGGTTACGGCCTTAAAAGTGCTGCGTGACTTTGGGCCGATGCGCCGGGCAGAACTGGCCCGCAGGCTCAGGGTGACCGCGCAGACGCTGGGAACCACGCTGGTGAGCATGCGCTCGCAGGGACTCGTCTACGAGGTGGGCGACGGCGCGGAAGCGCCTAAACGTGCAGTGCACATTTCCGAGTACGGCCGCGAAGCGCTGGGACAGGCAATCCGCCTGGAAGACCAGAGCCTTACGGCTGAACTGCGGCCGGCGCTGCGCCAGGAGCTCATTTCGCTGATTTCCGAGCTTGAGGGGAACCGCCAGTACGGCACGGCGGGGTCTGCCGGTGCCTAGCGGCGGGTGCCCGGACCCGGCCGGCGGCTCGCGGTAACGTGGACGTCATGAGTGAAGGTATCCGCGTAGCTGCAGCAGACGAAATTGATGAAGGCGAAGCCATCACGGTGGACTCCACCACCGCCGGGACAGTGGATGACATAGCTGTCTTCCACAGCGACGACGGCGGGTTCTATGCACTCAATGACACGTGCACACATGAAGAGGCATCCCTTGCCGAAGGCTGGATCGAAGACGGAGAAGTGGAGTGCCCTGTTCACTCCGCCCGCTTCTGCCTCAAGACCGGCGCTGCCCTCTGCCTACCCGCCACCGTGAACGCGGTGGCCCACAAGGTGGAAGTAGTGGACGGTGACGTGATCCTTTATCCGGGCGTGGCTCCGGCTGGATCATAAGGGATGCCCGACGCCGAGCCCGCCTCCGTGGCCATCATCGGAGCGGGTCCAGCAGGGTTCAGTGCTGCGGCGGAACTGCGGCGCCGCGGATTCGCCGGGCACATCCAGCTGCTGGATCCCGAGGGACTGCCTTATGACCGGCCGCCGCTCAGCAAGGGTTACCTCGCCGGGGACCCGGATACCGCCCTGGCGCTGGCTGAAGAGTCCTGGTATGAGGCCAACTCGGTCTCCGTAACCGCCGGCACTGCCGCAGGAATCGATCCGGATTCCGGAACCGTGCTTCTCGACGGCGGCGGAGAACTCCAGGCTGACGTCCTTCTCCTGGCCACGGGCGGCAGGGCACGCGCCCTGCCGTTCCCTGGCGCCGGACTGCTGCACACCCTCCGGAGCCGTTCCGATGCAGACTCGCTGCGCGGCCGGCTTGGTGCAGGACGGCGGCTGGTCATTATTGGCGCCGGACTCATCGGGGCGGAAGTCGCCGCGACGGCTGCCGCCTGCGGCACCGCCGTCGTGCTGATCGATCCGGTTCCGGTCCCGCTGGTTCCCGCCGTGGGGGCCGAACTTGCCGCGCACCTGCATTCCCTCCATGCCCAGGGCGGGGTTGAATCCATCACCGCGCTGCCCGTGGACGTCGTGGCCGACGGGGAAGCGCTGGCCGTACTTCTGGAAGACGGCACATCCGTGGCCGCGGATACCGTGCTCGCCGCTGTGGGCATGGTTCCGGACACGGGGCTCGCGGAGGCCGCGGGCCTGGCAGTGGAGGACGGAATTGTGGTTGACGGTGCCGGACGAACCAGCCATCCCCGGGTCTTCGCGGCCGGTGATGCCGTTCGCCGCAGGATCAACGGAGTCCTGGAAAGGCGCAGCGAGCACTGGGACGCCGCTGTACGCTCCGGCCAGGCGGCCGCCGCGGGAATCCTGGGCCAGGAAGCGCCCGCGGACGCCGTGCCGTGGTTCTGGACCGACCGCTACGGCGTGCATGCCGAAGCCGTCGGGAACATGTCAGCGCCTGGGGAAGCTGTGGAGCGCGGGAAGCCGGGCCCCGGATACATGGTGTTCCGGTTATCCCCGGACGGAATCCTGGCCGGGGCGGCCGGGGTTGACGCGGGCAATTCCCTCCGGGCAGCCCGAAGGCTGATCGCGCTGGCCAAACCCGTGGATGCGGCCGCACTGGCCGACCCGGAGGTGGACCTGCGGCGTCTCCTGCGGGCCCGGCCGTGATTGTGACCATTAGGGCACATCTGTTTTGCGTATTTCCGGCATTCATAGGTTAGCCTTACCTTGTCGGACAAAAACCCCGGCCTCCCGTCCACACTGCACTATCAAGGAGCCCAAAAATGGCCCTGTCCCGCATGCGCAGCCTTGCGGCCGTCGCCGCCGCCGCCGCGCTGTCCCTTTCCGCCTGCTCCACCGGGTCCTCCTCGGATGCGGGCACCGGAAGCACCGCCGGCTCCAGCGACCAGTTCCCCGTCACCATTGAGCACGCCTTCGGCGAGACCACCATTGAATCGGTCCCGGAGCGCGTTGCGACGGTCTCCTGGGTGAACACTGACACGGCACTGGCCCTGGGCGTGGTTCCTGTCGGAATGCCGGAGTACGAATGGGGCGGAAACGAAAACGGCACCACGCCGTGGATCGACGAAGCGCTGGAAGAACTCGGGGCACCGATCGGATCCGAAAACGCTCCGGTGCAGTACTCCGAGACCGACGGCATCAACTTCGACGCGATTGCCGCCACCACTCCTGATGTCATCCTTGCCGCCTATTCCGGGATCACCGAGGAAGAATACGACAAGCTCAGCGCCATCGCCCCGGTGGTTGCCTACCCGGAGACCCCGTACTACACCTCGTGGCAGGACTCTGCCGAAATGATCGGTGAAGCCCTGGGCAAGAGCGACGAAGCTGAAAAGCTTGTGGAGGACACCGAGAAGGCCATCGCGGACAAGGCTGCGGAGTACCCCGAGCTCGCCGGCACCAGTTTCATTTACGGCAACCTGGACACCACCGCCGGTGCAGACCAGATTTCCATCTACACCTCCGGCGACAACCGTCCCAAGTTCCTGAAGGAACTCGGCATGGTCCAGGCTCCGATCGTGGATGAAAACGCCCCCGCCGACGCGTTCTACCTGACCTGGTCCCCGGAGCGCGCCAACGAACTTGAAGCAGACCTGTTCGTCAGCTGGGTGGCGGACGACGCCGCCAAGGAATCGATCATGTCCGACCCGCTTCTGAGCCAGATCCCGGCCCTGAAGAACGGCGGACTGGTGGCGGATTCGGACAACACCCTGACTCTGTCCATTTCAGCCGCCAACGTGCTGAGCATTCCGTACGCACTGGACAACTTCGTGCCGATGCTGGGCGAGGCTGCCGCACAGGTCAAGTAACGCCCCTGCTTCTGCGGCCAAAGCGCCCTTCCGGTTGTTCCGGAGGGGCGCTTTCGCGTTGAGGATCACAGAATTGGACAGGCCCCCCGGGGGGTTTGCCATGATCGGCACCATGCAGGAATTCCTAGACGCCCTGGACCCTCTCCGCCCGCTGATCGCTGTGCTGGTGGCGGTCGCCGCCGCGCTGGTCGCCGCACGGGTGGTGCGCGGCTCCACCACCCGGATCTTCCGGAAGGTCCCGCACATCCGTGATGTGACGGCCTTGGGGCGGAACCCGCTGCGGCTGGTCCTGGCGCTGATCGGCACCCGGATCGCCCTGGGTGCCACCGCCCGCTCGGAATCCTGGTATGGGCCCCTGGACCAGGTGCTGGTGATCGGGCTGATCGCTGCCATCGGCTGGCTCGCCGTCGTCGCCCTGCTGATCGTTGAGGCGATCATCCTGACGAAATACAGCACGGACACCAAGGACAACCGGCGGCTGAGGCGCCTCAAGACGCAGGTCATCCTGGGCCGCCGCGTCGCCGTCGCGCTGATTATTACCGTGGCCGTCGCCTGCGTACTGCTGACCATCGAAGAGGTCCGCGCCCTCGGCGCCGGCATGCTCGCCTCCGCCGGCCTGCTCTCGATCGTCGCCGGCCTGGCCGTCCAAAGCACGCTGGGAAACGTTTTCGCCGGTCTGCAGCTCGCCTTCACAGATGCCATCCGCGTGGACGACGTCGTGGTGGTGGAGGGCCAGTGGGGAACCATCGAGGAAATCACCATGACCTACGTGGTGGTCCACATCTGGGACGACCGCCGGCTGATCCTGCCCTCCACCTACTTCACATCCACGCCGTTCGAGAACTGGACCCGCAAGCAGTCCGCGATCCTGGGTACCGTGGAGCTGGACCTGGACTGGGAGTCCCCGGTGGCAGCGATGCGTGATGAACTCAAGCGGATCCTGGCGGGCACCGACCTCTGGGACGGCCGGACCGGCGTCCTGCAGATCACTGACGCGGTCAATGGCCTGATCCGGGTCCGCATTCTGGTTTCTGCCCCCGATTCCGGCACGCTCTTTGACCTGCGCTGCCTGGTCCGGGAGTCCATGGTCTCCTTCCTGCAGGACGAGCACCCGGCAGCGCTTCCCCGCCAGCGCTTCGAGCAGCTCCGCGAGCCGGCGCAGCAAAGAATGCCCTCGCGCCCCGAGCCGCCGCTGCGCCAAGGCGGGGACCCCGAGGACACGAGCACCTCGCAGCTGTTCACCGGCAGTGTGGACGCAGTGGAGCGTAACCGCAGTTTTGCCGGCCCCGGCCAGGACGCCTGGGAAGACCGCGACGAGCATGCTGACCGCTAAGTGTTGACAACCCGGGGGTCCGGCGGGCTGGAATGATACCCACGGCGCAGCGGCCCGGGTCCCGGACAGGCTGCGGAAGCAGAAGACAAGGAGCCGCAGCCATGGTTGATCAGTACGTGATCCACGAACTCCAGGGATCGAACGTGTGGGCGAAGGACGGCGAAAGGCTGGGCCTGGTGGGCAACGTCCACCTTGACCGCGCCACCGGGGAGCCGGCCTGGGTCACGGTGGCACTGGGCCTGTTTGAAGGCCGCCAGTACTTTGTGCCGCTGCAGGGGGCCAGACGGGATGAGGATGACCTGTACGTGAATTACTCCCGGAAGGCGATCGAAGACTCCCCGGACATGGAGCACGACGGCGCCCTCACCCCCGACGAGGAAGCCCGGCTGGAGGATTACTACAAGGCCTGGTGAGGCCGGCGGGGCTGCTTGGACATAAGTCTGCTTAGCAATACGATGGGTATCCCGGACCCGACCAGCGCCAGGAGGGGCCTCATGGCTCAGCAGGACAACTCCGACCAGAAGGACGGAGCATCGCTTGGAACGGCCTCAAAGCCGGATACCCCGGCGGAGGTCACCAAGCCCAGCTGGATGTACATCTTCAAGAAGACGGCGCGCGAGTTTTCCAAGGACCAGTGCACCGACCTCGCTGCTGCTCTGACCTACTACACGGTGCTGTCCCTGTTCCCGGGGCTGCTGGCCATGGTCTCCATTCTGGGACTTGTGGGCCAGGCCGAAACCACCACTGACGCGATGCTTGACTATCTCCGCGGTTTCGCTCCGGCGGAAGCCGTAACGGTTCTCGAAGGTCCGATTGAGCAGCTCACATCCTCCCGCGGCGCAGGTCTGGCCCTGTTCGTTGGTATTGCGGGCGCGGTGTGGTCCGCGTCCGGTTACGTAGGCGCCTTTGGGCGGGCCATGAACCGCATCTACGAGGTCGAAGAAGGCCGGCCCATCTGGAAGCTGCGCCCCCTGCAGCTCCTGGTCACTCTGATCATGATCCTCCTGGCCGCCAGCCTGCTCATCATGCTGGTGGTCAGCGGGCCCATCGCGGAATCAATCGGGAACTTCATTGGTCTGGGAAGCCAGGCCCTGCTGGTGTGGAATATTGCAAAGTGGCCGGTCATGGTCCTCTTCGCCGTGACCCTGATTGCCCTGCTCTACTACGCCACCCCCAACGTCAAGCAGCCCAAGTTCCGCTGGATGAGCATGGGCGCGTTCCTGGCCCTGATCGTGCTGGCCATCGCCACCCTTGGCTTCGCGTTCTATGTGGGCAACTTCGGCAGCTACAACGCCACCTACGGTGCCATTGGCGGTGTGATCGTGCTGCTGCTGTGGATCTGGCTGGCCAACATTTCGCTGCTTTTCGGTGCCGAGTTTGACGCCGAGGTGGAACGCGGACGGGAGCTGCAGGCAGGAATCCAGGCTGAGCACTCGATCCAGCTGCCCCCGAGGGACACCCGCCAGAGCGACAAGCGGGCGGAACAGGAAGAGAAGGACGTCCAGCAGGGCCGTGAGCTGCGCCAGCAGCACGCGGGCAAGGACTACGACGACGATCTGTAGCCCGGGTTTCCCGGTCCGCCGCGGCGGGCTGGGAACAGGGGTCTATGCGGTGATGGGCTTTGCCTCAGCACGGGACTGGGCGAACCACAGGAGCAGGACCACCGCAGCGCCCGTGAGGGAGGCTGCGAGCGGCATAAGCCACGCATCGTCAGGCGGAAGCAGGGCACTGTTCTCCTGCCAGGGCCACAGGGCACGGATGGAGCCCAGGATCAGTCCGGTCGCGACCAGCAGGACTGCCCGGCGGTGGACCCGCAGCAGATAATGCAGCAGCCGGACAAACGAGCCCAGGCCGATCACCGCTCCGGCGGCGAAGAAGGCGAGGTATCCGAGATCCCGGTTGCTTACTGCTTCGAGGGTGGGCTCGTACATGCCGAAGGTCAGCAGCAGGAAGGACCCTGAAAGGCCCGGAAGCGCCAAGGCGCACACGGCTATCGCACCGCTGAGGACCAGCACCCACCAGGAGTGGTTCTCGATCTGCAGGGCCGGAATGCCGAGCAGCGCAAATGCGGCTGCCGCCGTCACGAGAACCACTGCAGTGCCTGCGAGCCTGCCCGCAGCAGTCGCCGGCCGGGCCGGGGCAGCCGCACGGGCCATGCTGATCGGGACAACGAGGCTGGCGGCCACCATGCCGAAGAACAAGGCACTGGCGATCTCAGGCTGGCCCTCCACGAAGGAATGCAGCGGCCCGGAGAGGAAGATCAGGGCGAGGAACATGCCGGCAACCAGAGGGAGCAGCAGGCTCCACTCCACACCTGACACCTTGCGGACAGCTCCGGCCCGGTCCCGCCGGATAACCAGATGCACTGCGCCGCTGATGAAGTGGTTCGCCGATGCGATCAGCCGGTCGAAGACACCGAGGACCAAAGCAACGGTGCCGCCGGAAACTCCGGGGACGAGTTCCACCAGGCCCATGAGCGCTCCGCGGCCGGCATGGGTAATACCGGAACGGACGGGACGCTCAGGCTTGGACGGCGGGGGCAGCGGGGCAGGGTGAGAGGAAACCATTGGATCCACGCTACTAGACGCCCGCGGGCCTGCACCTGCCGGCAGAGCTGGTGGGCAGCCACGCCACGGGCCGCCGAAGCAAGCTCCTAACGGCCGGGACCCAGCAGCGGAGAGGCCGGCACGCCGGCCTGTTCGCTCAGGCCGTCCAGCACATCCTGGAATGCGCGCAGCGAGCTGCGCTTCGGCTCCCAGCCAAGGACCTCGCGGGCACGGGTGGTGTCCATCAGCGGCGCTCCGGCAGCCATGTCGATCCAGCCGGGATCGGTGGCCTGCAGCCGGGCAGCCCAAGTCAGGCCGACAATCGCCCGGATCACGCCGACCGGAATGTTGATGATCCGGCGGGCGCCGAGCATCCCGGCCAAAAGTTCGGGCGTGAACACAGGGTCCGCAGCGATGTTAAAAGCGCCCTCCGCCCTGCGGTCCACCACACGCCAGTAGGCATCGGCGATGTCGTCCGCATGGACCACCTGGAAGGAGAACTCCGCAGGGAGCGGGATGATCGGCAGGCTGAGCTTATTCAGGATGGACCGGGGGACCAGCGGGCCCAGGAAGTAGCGGCCGATCTCGCTGCCGGCGTCGGACTGGAAAATCAGCCCCGGACGCAGCCGCGCTACCCGGATCTCCGGGTAGCGCCGCTCGAAGTCGTCCAGCAGTTCTTCCTGCTCGCCCTTGTGCCTGCTGTAGTGGGATGTTGCGATGCCGCGGGCGGGCCACGACTCGTCGGTCAGGCGGTCTTTGGGGGCGGGGGAGTAGGCCCCGACGGACGAGGCGCACACAACCTGCCGCACCCCCGCCTCGGCCGCTGCCGCCAGCATGTTCTGTGTACCGCGGACGTTGATCCGGTGCAGTTCCGCCTCGTCGCGGTTCGGCTGGATGGCCCACACCAGGTGAATGACGGCGTCGACGCCGCGCAGCACTTCGGTGAGTTCTTCAGCCCCCGCCCGCGAGGCCACATCGATGCTGTGCCACTGAACCCCCTCATACGGTCCGGTGGGCTGTGCAGGAACCCGGCGCGCGACGCCGACAATCTCCAGCCCGTCCGGGCGCTCAGCACGGGCTGCCTGCAGTCTGCGCAGGACGGCGGTCCCCACATTTCCGGTGGCTCCGAGGACGGCTACACGCATCAAGAAAGTCCCTTCGTTCTTCAAACCCGCGGGTCCGCTGTGCACTTGCCCCGACTCTACAGCTCAACCGCCGCCGCTGGCAGGGCGATAGGCTGGAGGCCAGAGCAGACACACGGCTGAGCGACGGAGTGATCATGGCCAAGACATCGGAACAGTCAGCAACAGGCACGGACTACAGCACCAAAGGGTCCTACGTATCCGGCGGGCAGGAATACACCCGGGATACGAATTACATCGAAACCCGCATCACCCGAGACGGACGGGACGGCTACCCGGTAGAAGCGGGCCGGTACCGGCTGATCGCTGCCCGCGCCTGCCCGTGGGCCAACCGCACCATCATCGTGCGCCGCCTGCTGGGACTGGAGGACGCAATCTCCCTCGGCACCCCCGGGCCCACCCACGATTCCCGGAGCTGGACCTTCGACCTCGATCCGGACGGCAAGGACCCGGTGCTGGGCATCGAACGGCTGCAGGAAGCCTTCTTCCGCCGCGCCCCCGGTTACAGCCGCGGCATTACCGTTCCCGCCGTCGTCGACATCCCCACCGGCGCTGTGGTGACGAACAACTTCCCGCAGATCACCGAGGACTTCAGCAGCGAGTGGACCGAGTTCCACCGCGAAGGCGCGCCGGACCTGTGGCCGGCCGAGCACCTGGAGGAGATGCGCGAGGTCAACAAGCGCGTCTTCACCGAGGTGAACAACGGTGTGTACCGCTGCGGTTTCGCCGGGTCGCAGGAAGCGTACGACGCCGCCTACGACCGTCTCTGGGCCGCAATGGACTGGCTGGAGAACCGGCTGTCAAAGCAGCGTTTCCTGGTTGGCGACACCATCACCGAGGCAGACGTCCGGCTTTTCACCACCCTGGTCCGGTTCGACGCCGTCTATCACGGCCACTTCAAGTGCAACCGGAACAAGCTCAGCGAGATGCCGAACCTGTGGGGCTACGCCCGGGACCTGTTCCAGACTCCCGGTTTTGGCGACACCGTGGACTTTGTGCAGATCAAGCAGCACTACTACATCGTGCATGAAGACATTAATCCCACCGGGATCGTGCCCAAAGGTCCGGATAACTCCGTCTGGCTGACTCCGCACGGCCGTGAGGCACTCGGCGGCCGTCCGTTCGGCAACGGAACCGCTCCCGGTCCTGTCCGTCCCGGCGAGGAAGTTACCCCGGGCCACGGCACCGAGTAGCCGCTTTCTCCGCGCCTGAAGCGTGTCCCCCCACGCGAGAGGCCAGTTACGGCTCTTTTGGAGGCTCATAAGAGCCGTAACTGGCCTCTCGGCGGGGAGTAATACGGCACGGAACTGTTTCTTAATCCGGCCGGACGTAGGATAGCCTTACTTAAGTCCTATACCGCTGGCTTCAGGAGGTGCCGCCGTGTCCTCACCGGCCGTGGCCCGCACCCCTGTTTCAGGTCCAACGGCAGCTCCGAGGCACGGCCGCCGCATCTCCCCGGTATTACTTCTGGCAGCCTCGGTCACCATCCTGGCTGCAGCCGCTTTCGCCTCCGTGGCGCTCGGTGCCCGGCCGCTCTCCCTAGAGACCGTCTGGCAGGCGCTGACCAGCGCCGATCCGGCCAACGGAGACCACGCCGTCGTCCTTAGCAGGCTCCCGCGCACAGTGGCAGCACTCCTCATCGGCGCTGCCCTCGGACTGGCCGGGACAGCCCTGCAGGGCATGACCCGCAACCCGCTGGCAGATCCCGGCATCATGGGCCTGAACGCCGGCGCTGCCTTCGCGGTCGTCACGGCAATCTACGTTTTTGGCATCACTTCCTTCACTGGCTACGTCTGGTTCGCCCTGGCGGGCACTGCCTTTGCCGCGCTGCTGGTCTACGCCGTCGCTTCCCTCGGCAGGGAAGGCGCCACCCCGGTGAAGCTGGCGCTGGCAGGTGCCGCGCTGACCGCCGGGCTGACCAGCCTGCTCTCAGCCGTGCTCGTCTCCAGCCAGCAGACCCTGAACACCTTCCGCTTCTGGCAGGTCGGCACCGTGTCCGGCCGCGGCTGGGACGTTCTGCTGCCCCTTATTCCTTTCCTCGCCGTGGGCGCGGTCATCCTGCTCGCCTCCGGACGGGCACTGAACGGGCTCAGCCTGGGTGACGACGTCGCTCGCGGACTGGGCCAGAACGTTGCGCTCTCGCGCGGAGTCATGGCCGTCGGCGTCGTGCTGCTCTGCGGCGCGGCCACCGCTGCCGCCGGCCCCATCGCGTTCCTGGGCCTGGTGATCCCGCACCTGGTGCGCGGACTGGCAGGCCCGGACTACCGCTGGATCCTAGTGCTCTCCGCGGTGCTGGCACCCGTGCTGCTGCTGGTGTCCGACGTCGTAGGCCGCCTCATCCTGCCGCCGGGCGAAGTCCCGGTGGGAATCATGACCGCCGTCATCGGCGCGCCCGTGTTCATTGCGATCATCCGCCGGCGGAAGCTGGCCGAGCTGTGAGCGCCGCCCCGCTGCTCCGGGAAAACGGCTCCGCTGCCGCCACGGTGCGTGAAGTCCGGCGCCGCAGCGGACGACGCCGCCGGGTGGTCCTGGCTGCCCTCGCAGGCGGCGTTGTGGTCCTCTTCTTCGCCGGGGTGCTGCTGGGCAGCTACACCGTGACCATCCCTGACTTCGTGCGCATCCTGGCAGGGGAGAAGATTCCAGGAGCCTCCTTCATTGTGATGGAGAGCAAACTGCCGCGCGCCGTGACTGCGGTGCTGATCGGCGTGGCCTTTGGTGTCTCCGGCCACCTTTTCCAGACGATGCTGCGAAATCCGCTGGCCAGCCCGGACATCATCGGCATCAGCTACGGTGCCAGCGCGGCGGCGGTTACCGCCATGGTGGTGTTCGGCGCGTCCGGCGCAGGTGTGTCCCTGGCGGCCCTTGCCGGGGCCTGCATCATTGCGGTCTCGCTTCACCTGCTCAGCCGGAAGGGCGGGGCCTCCGGTGCCCGCCTGGTCCTGATGGGAATCGGCTTCGCCGCCGTGCTCCAGGCCGTGGTGAACTTCCTGCTCACCCGCACGGACGTGCGCACCGCTGCGGAGTCCCTTGTCTGGCTGACCGGATCGCTGAACTCGGCAACCTGGGAACGAGCCGGTATCGTCGCCCTGGCCCTCGTGGTGCTGCTTCCAGCCGCAGTTCTGCTGGGGCGGCGCCTGCGTGTGCTTGAACTCGGCGACGACTTCGCTGCGGGCCTGGGCCTGCCCGTGGAAGGAACCCGCGCCGGGCTGCTGTTTACCGGCGTCGCACTGGCAGCTGTGGCTACCGCCGCGGCCGGGCCGGTGGCTTTCGTAGCCTTCCTGGCCGGCCCCATCTCCCGCCGGCTGATCGGCGGACGCGCTTCGCTGGCTGCGGCCGGACTCACCGGTGCGGTCATTATGCTCGCCGCCGACTTCGCTGCCAGCAACCTGCTTCCGGGCGCCCTGCCCGTCGGCGTCGTGACCGGAGCCCTGGGAGCGCCGTTCCTGCTGTGGCTGCTTGTCAGCTCCAACCGTGTAGGCCGAGGAGGCTAAAGCATGCAGAACAAGCTTGAGGCACGGGATCTGGTGCTCTCCTACGCAGACCGGACAGTGGTTGACGGTCTCAGCGTCCAGCTGCCCGCTGGCCGGATCACCGTGATCGTCGGCGCCAACGCCTGCGGCAAGTCAACGCTGCTGCGAGGCCTCGCCCGGCTGCTGAAACCGGCCTCCGGCGCCGTGGAACTGAACGGCCAGGACATCAACTCCATGCCCAGCCGCGAAGTCGCCCGCACCCTGGGCCTGCTGCCGCAGACTCCCAACGCACCCGACGGCATTACCGTGGCAGATCTCGTGGGCCGCGGCCGCTACCCGCACCAGGGCTGGTTCCGCCAGTGGAACGCAAAGGATGACGACGCCGTCGCCGCCGCCCTTGAAGCCACCGGCACGCTGGAGCTGGCCGGACGCGATATCGATGAGCTGTCCGGCGGCCAGCGCCAGCGGGTGTGGATCGCCATGGCACTGGCCCAGCAGACGGACATTCTGCTGCTGGACGAACCAACCACCTTCCTTGATGTGACCCACCAGGTGGAGGTCCTGGATCTGGTGACGGATTTGAACCGCCGCGCCGGCACCACCGTGGTCATAGTGCTTCACGACCTGAACCTGGCGGCACGCTACGCGGACCACCTCATTGCCATGAAGGACGGACGCATCGCCGCGCAGGGCGCTCCCGCCGAGATTGTCACCGAAGAGCTTGTCCAGGACGTTTTTGGCCTGGAAGCCGCAGTGATCCCAGACCCCGTAGCCGGAACCCCCATGGTGGTCCCGGTGGGGCGGCACCACTCCCGCCCCGCTCCGGAACCCAGGAACCAACCCATGGGCTACCTGCCCAACCCGCACGATTCCCGCCTTGAGACCCGCAATCCTATGGAGGCAGCTTCATGACCGGTACCCGCACCACCTCATCGGCAGCGGCTGCTGCCCCTGCACGGCGCAAGGGTGCCAATGCTGCAGTGCTGGCCTTCGACGTCGAGGTCCGGTCCGTGCAGCGGCTCAGCGCGAACTTCCAGCGCATCACCTTCGGCGGTGAATGCCTGCGTGAATTCGGTGTCCAGGGATGCACCGACGACCTGCGCATCAAGGTGGTCATCCCGCCGCAGGCCGCTGACGGAACCCGCGCACCGCTGCCTCCCATCGACTGCGAAGACGCAGGCTGGTACCGGAACTGGCTGGCCATGGATGCCCAGGCACGCGGGTCCATGCGAACCTACACGGTCCGCGCTTCCCGCTGCTCCGCCCCGGAGCCGGAGATCGACGTCGACTTCGTCCTGCACTTCGACAGCGAGGGTGTGGGTGGTCCGGCATCGACCTGGGCGGCTGCTGCCAAGCCGGGGGACCGTGTCACGGTTATCGGTCCGAACGCCGTGCACTGCGTCACCGCAGAGTCCTACGGCGGCATCGAATGGCGCCCGGGCCTGGCCCAGCACGTGCTGCTGGCCGGGGACGAGACCGCGGTTCCGGCGATCGCCTCGATCCTGGCGAACCTGCCCGAAGACTTCACCGGGCACGCGCTGCTGGAAGTGCCCGACGCCGGTGACGTTCAGGAACTCTCCACCGCCTCCAAGGTGAGCATCAGCTGGCTGCCCCGCAACGGCCGCGCCCACGGTGAAGCGCTGGAGGCCGCAGTGCGGGACGCGGTGGCAGTACCCGGTTATGCCACGGTGGAACGCGCTGAAACCGCGCCGCCGGTGCCGGCGCGCCGGCAGGAACTGGAAGACGTGGACATCGACTCCGTGATCCTCTGGGAAACCCCCGCCAGGCTGGCCCCCGAGGTCGTGGAGAACTCACCCAGCCCCAACACCCCCGCCGGCGCCCTGCCGTTCTACGCCTGGATTGCGGGCGAAGCGGCCGTGGTCCGGGGCCTGCGGCGCTATCTGGTCCGTGAGGCCGGAATCGACCGCAAGCAGGTGGCCTTTATGGGTTACTGGCGGCACGGCCGGGCCGAAGCGTCGTAGGTTCTTACGGCCCCTGCACGCTGTGAACCAGCGCCGCTGACGCTGCTGTAGAGCCCGCCACGCGCGCCTGTTTACTTGCGCACAAAAGCTCCCACTGTCAAGGCGGGGCTGGTTAAACTGGAGGAAATCACTTCCACTTTTTACCTGGCTCTCGCACGCCCTCATGAGGCATCCGCAGTACCGACAGAACTGTTGTCTATTCACAGTGGAGGTTGCGTGACCCCCAAAGTAAACGAGACCGCCCGGAATTTGGCTGACGCTCTCCGCCGGTACGTCACGGAAACGGCGGCCCGGTACCGGCCTTCCGGCAAGCATGCCGATCCGGAAAGGGAACATCAGGGGCTGTCCCTTTCCCCCCAGCTTCAGGACCGGCTGCGGCAGGCCCGGAACTTCAGCACCCCCGCCCGCAAGACTGCCGCACTGGGGACCGGTGCATCGCTGCTGCTCAGCGGAATGGTTTTCGGTGTGGCTGAAGCAGCAACCGTCGCTGACACCGGGGCCGTAGCCGAACGGCAGCTGGTCAACACCCAACCGTTTCCGGAACCGCAGGAGCCGGCACCTGCAGCACCTGCTGAAGGAGGAACCGGCTCAACGGCACCGGTCGCCGAAGCGCCGCCGGCCAAGCCTTCCGTTCCCGTGGACGGCCTGGTAATCACCTCGCCCTTCGGCTGGCGGATCAATCCGATGACCGGCTCCGGCCAGGAATGGCACACCGGCACCGACTTCCGCGGCGGACTCGGCGCTGAAGTACGCTCCGCCCGGGCCGGCACAGTCGTCGAAGCCGGCTGGCACACCACAGGCGGCGGCGGGCTGAGGATTGTGGTGGACCACGGCGACGGAGTCCAGACCACCTACAACCACCTCAATGACATCCGGGTAGAAACCGGCCAGCCTGTCGAAGAAGGCCAGGTGCTCGGCGGGGTGGGCAGCACCGGAAATTCCACCGGCCCGCACCTGCACTTCGAAGTGCTCATCAACGGTGAGTACACCGATCCGATGACCTGGCTTTAGGCCAATACGGCATCAGCCCCCGCCTGGGCGGGGGCTGATGCGTTTAATCATGTCTATGGGAAGGGAAGACAGGGGCCCGGAGGCTAGGGTTCGGGATTGGTCAGGATCGCAGGGTCCTTCTTGCCGTGCGGCATCCGAATGCGCAGGGCGCTGGGATCCACCCGCAGGGAGAGCCGGGTTGCACTGCCCAAATGGTCGCCGTCCATCTCGAAGTCCTGCGGAGAGTCGGCCCAAATGTCAGCGCTTCGGCACTGGAAGTACTCCACCGCGGTTCCGCGGCCTTTGCCGCGGCGCAGCAGGCCGGCCACAACGGACAGCCAGCCAAGGCTTCCCTTGGGCGCCATGGTCATGATGTCCAGCAGTCCGTCGTCAATCTTCGCGCCGGGAAAGACTTCCAGGCCGCCCATAATCTTGCCGCAGTTTCCGCCCATCACGCTGCGCAGCCGGCGGGAGAAGGGTTTGCCGCCGTCGATCGAAATCATGGTCTTCACCGGTTTGCCGGGCAGGTTCCGGATGCCGGCATCCACGTAGGCGAGCCACCCCACGCGGTCCTTCAGGGCGGTATTCGTATCCCCCATCATGACCGCGTCGTATCCCAGCCCGGCCATGACCAGGAAGATCTCGCTGTCGACGGCCTCGTCCACCTTGACGTGGACAACATCAATACGCCGTTCCGTGCCGGTCAGCGCGGTGCGGACCGCACCTTCCGGATCATCGACCGGTACATCAAGGTTCCGCGCCAGCAGGTTTCCGGTGCCCAGCGGCAGCAGCCCCAGCGGAGTGTCCGTGCCGGTCAGCTCTGCTGCCACGCAGCGCACGGTGCCGTCGCCGCCGGCGGCAATGACGACGTCGGCGCCTTCCTCCAGTGCCTGGCGCGCCATTCCCCGGCCCGGGTCATCCGCTTCCGTCTCCAGCCACAGCGGCGCGGCCCAGCCTTCACCTGCGCAGACCTCTTCCACCAGTGCGCGGATGTCCACGTCGGTTTTCTTGGTCGGGTTAATGACGACGGCGGCGCGCCGCCCTGGGGTGCTGGGACCCGGAGCGGGAGCGTTCTGCGTCTGAGACTGGCTGGACATGGTGCCCTTCGATTGACGGGAGTGTTCCGGCTCTGAGTCTAGACTGCGCTCCGGCCGAAGGTGCGTAGATCGGCTTGTAGGCTGTGGGGGTGACTTTCTCGCAGCGATACGTAGCCCTTGGAGATTCCTTTACTGAAGGCGTGGGGGACTGGGATCCAGCCCGTCCCAACGGCGTGCGCGGGTGGGCGGACCGCGTCGCGGAGCAGCTTTCCCTGGCGGATGAGTCCTGGGGGTACGCCAACCTGGCCATCCGGGGCAAAAAGCTGCGCCAGGTCATCGACGAGCAGATCGAGCCTGCCCTGGCGCTGAAGCCCACGCTGGTCAGCATTTACGCCGGCGGCAATGACATCCTTCGTCCCAAGGTGGATATCGACGCGATTGTCCAGGCCTACGATTCCGCGATTGGCCGGCTGCGCTCCTCGGGCGCGGCGGTGCTGGTCTTCACCGGATTCGATTCAGGCCAGTCGCCCATTTTCGGCCGTACCCGCGGCCGGACCGCCCTCTATAACGAGCTGGTGCGTGAGGCTGCCGACGCCCATGGAGCCATCCTGGTCGACTACTGGCGGCTGAAGGTCCTCCAGGACGAGAGGTACTGGGACGTGGACCGGCTGCACATGTCACCTGCGGGGCACATCCTCACGGCCAAGAAGGTGCTGGAAGTCCTGCGCGCCACTGATGCCCTGGACGTTCCCGAACTTGACACCCTGCCCGCCCGCGACCGGATCCAGCGGCTGAAGCATGACGCGCGGTGGGCCAAGGAGTACCTCGGCCCGTGGGTCAGCCGCCGGCTCCGCGGCGTCTCCTCGGGGGACAACCTCAGCGCCCGCTTCCCTTCCCCGGTGAAGCTCACACCGCAGGGCTAAGAGCTGCCGGGACGTCACAAAAACGCCTCCTCGGAGCGTCTATGTGACGCACTTCACAGTATGGCCGGATTCCCGCACGGGCACTGGCAACCACCGGTGTCGCCCTGCGCGCTGCAATGGATAAGCACCCTTACGATTCGGGATTAGCGGCCGTTTTTTCTAAACTTGTGGGTCTGCCGGCTGAGGGCCGGCACAGGGATGCAATTGCCCTACGCAGATGACCTCTAGAGAAAAAGGCCCAAATGCAGCAAGAAGCACCTGATTCGAGTACTGCTCCGCCCGGTTCACTGCCGGGTGCCGCGGCACGGAAGCGGAACCCGCTTCGCCGTCGCCGCCTTGATGTGGAAGACGTAAACGTCGTAGACCACACCATGATGAAAAAAGCCGTCGGGGGCACGGTCGTCGGCAACACCATGGAGTGGTTCGACATCGGTGTGTACGGCTACCTCGCCGTCACCATGGGAGCCGTCTTCCTGTCCGACGCCGACCCCGCGTCCCAGCTGCTGTTCAGCTTGGGCGTATTCGCGGCAACCTTCATTGCCCGTCCGCTGGGCGGCGTCATTTTTGGCCGCATCGGTGACCGGATCGGCCGGCAGAAAACGCTGGCAACCACGCTGATCCTGATGGCGGCCTCCACCTTTGCTATCGGTCTGCTCCCCGGGTACGCGCAGATCGGCATGGCCGCCCCGGTGCTGCTGGTTGTGATGAAGCTCCTGCAGGGCTTCAGCACCGGCGGCGAATACGCAGGCGCCACTACTTTCGTTTCCGAATACGCCCCGGACAAACGCCGCGGATTCCTGGCCAGCATCCTGGACCTCGGCAGCTATATGGGATTCGCTCTCGGCGCGCTGACGGTGTCCACCCTCCAGCTGACGCTCAGCGAGGAAACCATGCTCGACTGGGGCTGGCGGATCCCGTTCCTGATCGCCGGACCGCTTGGCGCAATCGCCATCTACTTCCGCCTGAAGATCGAGGAATCCCCGGCCTTCCAGGCAACCCTTGACGCCCAGGAAGAACAGGCAGCATCCGCTGCGGGCAAGGAAATGGACAAGGACGCCGTCGCGCAGGGAACGTTCGGGATCTTCCGGACCTACTGGCGCCCGATCGTGCTGGCCATGGTCCTGGTGGCTGCCGCGAACACGGTTGGCTACGCGCTGACGTCCTACATGCCTTCCTACCTCACGGATTCAAAGGGGTACGACCCGGTTCACGGCACGCTGCTGACTATTCCGGTGCTGGTGATCATGGCACTGTGCATCCCGCTGACGGGCCGGCTCTCTGACCGGATCGGCCGCCGGCCGGTGCTCTGGATGGGTGCAGGCTCCACGATCGTTCTGGCTATTCCGGCGTTTGTGCTGATCGGGCTGGGACCCATCTGGAGCACTCTGCTGGGCCTGGGACTGCTGGCCATTCCGGTAACGTTCTACGTCGCCAACCTCGCCTCCGCCCTGCCGGCGCTCTTCCCCACGGCCAGCCGGTACGGAGCCATGGGTATTGCCTACAACTTTGCCGTGGCAATCTTCGGCGGCACCGCTCCGCTCATCATGCAGGGCCTGATTACCCTGACGGACAATGACATGATGCCGGCCTACTACCTGATGGTCACCTCGGCCATTGGTGCCGTTGCGATTGGCATCATGAAGGAATCGGCCCGGCGTCCCATGCCCGGGTCCATGCCGAGCGTCGCAACGGAGGAAGAGGCCCGCGAGCTGGTGGAAACCCAGGATGAGAACCCGCTGCTGGATGTGGACACCCTGCCCTTCGACTCGGCCGAGTCTGCTGAACCGGCAGGCGGTTCAGCAGCTGAGGACCGTGAACCGGTCCGCTAGCGCCGTCGTCCCGCCGTCGTCCCGCCGTCGTCCCTCCATCGAGAGGCCAGTTGAAGTCCTTTTGAGCCTTGTAAAGGACTCCAACTGGCCTTTCGGGAGGGCAGGCTTGAAGGCTCAAGTGACGTGAGAGAATTACCCCCATGACCGAACAGCAGCCCGACCGGTGGCTTACCCCGGATGAGCGCAGCGCATGGCTGGCGCTCTATGCTGTGGCCACACGGCTGCCGGGAACCCTCGACGCCGATCTTTTCCGCCGGGCGCGGATCACACTTTTCGACTACCACGTGCTGGCCATGACGTCGGAGGCCGAAGGCCGGCAGCTGGCCATGAGCGAACTGGCTTTCCGTTCCAATGCATCCCTCTCGCGGCTGTCCCACGTAGTGAAGAAACTCGAACAGCGCGGCTGGATGCGCCGGTTCCCGTCACCCACGGACGCCCGGGTTACGACGGCGGCACTCACCGAAGAAGGTATGAAGGCCCTGGTGGAACTCGCACCCGGCCACGTCGACGCGGTCCGCGGAGCGGTCTTCGACGCCCTGGATGACCAGGACGTCGCAGACCTGACCCGGGTTGGCACGAAAATCCTCACCCTGCTCGATCCGGCCTCGGACCGTCCGGGCGCCCCAACCAAAGGAACCTGAATGCGCCAGCCGCGGATACTGACCATCATCCTTGCCGGAGGATCCGGCGGAAGGCTCGGCAGCCTCACGGACACCCGTGCGAAGCCGGCCATGCCGGTGGGCGGGTCCTACCGGCTGATCGACATCCCGCTCTCGAACCTGCACAACTCGGGCCTCAGCGACGTTTGGATCGTTGAGCAGTATGAGCCGAAGTCCCTGAATGACCACCTGGTCAGCGGCCGCCCGTGGGACCTTGACCGTACCAACGGAGGCCTGCGGGTGCTGCCGCCCTATCAGGGATCCGAGGGCGAGGGATTCGCTGAAGGCAACGCGGATGCCCTGTACCGCCAGGTGGACTACATCCGCGAATACGATCCGGACCTCATCCTGGTGCTCAGCGCCGACCACTTGTACCGGCTGGACTACCGGGATGTCATCGCCGCCCACACCTCTGCCGGAGCAGCCCTGACGGTGGTGAGCTACCGGGTCAGCCACGATCCGTCCGAGCACGGTGTCCTGGAAGTGGAGAACGGAACGGTGACCGGCTTCGAATACAAGCCGGAAGAACCCAAGACGGATCTCATCGCCGCGGAGATCTTCCTCTATGACGCCGAGGTCCTCCTGCGCAGCCTCGAAGAACTGATGGAACGCGACGGCAAGCTGGAGGACTACGGGGACCAGCTGCTTCCTTATCTGGTGGAACGGGAAAAGGTCATCGAACACCGGCTGGACGGGTACTGGCGGGACATGGGCACCCCGGACAGCTACCACCAGGCGCACATGGACCTGTTGGACGGGCATGGCATGGTCTTTGACGACCCGGCTTGGCCCATCCTTTCCGCGACCCCGCGCCGGCTGCCCGCATTCGTCGGAGCGGCAGCCCAGGTTGAAACCAGCCTGCTTGCCCCCGGCTCCCGGGTGGACGGGGAGGTCTCCCGGAGTGTCGTGGGACCGGACTGCCACATTGAGCCCGGTGCCGAGGTCCATGGCTGCGTTCTGCTCGACGGCGTGCGCGTCATCACGGGCGCCCGGCTGCGGAACATGGTGGTGGATTCGGGCGCCGTGGTGGGCGGCGCCACTGACCTAGACGGCGCAAAAGAGGACCCGGAAACCGGGATCGCCGTCGTGACTGCCGCCGGAGCGCTGGAGAAGCCCTCCTCTGATTAGCCGGTTTGGCTCAGGCGCCTCCACCGTTTAGGATAGGAAGGCGTTAAGTCGCGCCCATGATCTGGTTTGGTCCCGCAAGGGTACGGACCAGGGCATTTGCGTGGCCGCCCGTATAAACCTAGAATTGAAGGCTGTCACAGCGGATTACTGCTATGGCTGCCCGAACTTCACCGTCTTCCCCGCGGCGAGGCACTTCGGCTGGATCTCACCCCGCCAGGTCAACCTCCGGAAAGTCGCAGTAATAACGGTGTCAAAACTGGTGGCGGGACGCTCTTTATTGCAGGTGCCATGGCGGCATCGCCTGGTGCTTGTTTTTTGAGGACCGTCATATTTACTACAACTGGAGGAGAGATCATGGCAGCTTACTGCCAGGTAACCGGAGCTGTTCCCGGCTTTGGTCACAGCATTTCGCACTCGCACCGCCGCAACAAGCGTCGGTTCGACCCGAATATTCAGAAGAAGCGCTACTGGGTTCCGTCCCTGCGCCGCAACGTGACGCTGCAGGTTTCTGCCCGCGGCATCAAGACGATCGACGTCCGCGGCATTGACGCAGTCGTCACCGAACTCCTCGCGAAGGGTGTGAAGCTCTAGTGGCTAAGGATAAGGACGTTCGTCCGATCATCAAGCTGAAGTCGACCGCCGGCACCGGGTACACCTACGTGACCCGCAAGAACCGTCGTAACGACCCGGACCGCATGGTTCTGAAGAAGTACGACCCCAAGATCCGCCAGCACGTCGAATTCCGTGAGGAGCGCTAAGAATGGCAAAGAAGTCCAAGATTGCCCGCAACGAGCAGCGCAAGGTTGTTGTTGAGCGCTACGCTGCCAAGCGCCTCGAACTGAAGAAGACCCTGGTCGACCCGAACGCGACCGACGAAGCACGCGAAGCCGCACGCCTCGGCCTGCAGAAGCTTCCCCGCAACGCTTCCCCGGTCCGCCTGCGCAACCGCGACCAGATCGACGGCCGCCCCCGGGGCACCCTCCAGAAGTTCGGTATCTCCCGCGTGCGTTTCCGCGACATGGCTCACGCCGGCGAACTGCCCGGCATCAAGAAGTCCAGCTGGTAAGCTCCGCTTTCCACGCCTGAAAAGGGCGGCAGCCGTTACGGCTGCCGCCCTTTTTGCGTACCCGGATGTTCTTCGCCTCCAAAACCTGGCCTGATTTGTCTAAAAACCCGAAAAATCCGCGAAAACCCGCGGTTTTCAGCGTGATTTGGGCTCCCAAGCTGGTAAGTTTTCGAACAGAGGCGGTTACGCATCCGTGAACCGCTCGCGCTAAACACCAGAGTCCAGGAGGACATAAATTGGCTATGAACCGCAGTGAACTTGTTGCCGCTGTCGCAGAGAAGTCCGGCAACAGCCAGACCGCCGTTAACGGTGTGCTCGACGCTGTCTTCGACATCTTCGCCACTTCCGTTGCCAACGGCGAAAAGATCACCATCCCGGGCTGGCTTGCTGTTGAGCGCACCGACCGCGCAGCTCGTCAGGGCCGCAACCCGCAGACCGGCGAAACCATCCAGATCCCGGCCGGCCACAGCGTCAAGCTGACCGCAGGCTCCAAGCTGAAGGCTGCTGTCGCCAAGAAGTAGTATTTCCGCTTTCCCCGAAGGGCCGGTGCCGTACAGGCACCGGCCCTTCGTGTTGCCCTGCCCTGCCCTTCGTCTTGCCCGGAACCCGGTGTGGGCCGGTTGCCGGCTCTGCGGGTCCAAACCGCGGCGGTAATTGGCCCAATTTTTACAAGGGGTAGAGAATGGATAACGTGCCAAACTCTGCCAAGACCCAGAACACCCTGCCGGGCCGTCCTGCCGGCCAGGCATCCGAACCAGGACATCCCGCGCGCAACGGCTGGCTGGCTGCAGGTGCGGGGATCATGGTCCTTGCCCTGGGGGTGGCGCTGCTCTTCTCCGGTGCAGCCGCAGCGGCGCAGCTTTCGGATCCCGGTGCCCTGACCCGCTGGGGGCTGCCCGTCGCCAAAGCCGTCCAGAACGGCGCTGTAGCGGCCGTCATCGGTGCCCTGGTGTTCGCCGTCTTTATCCTTCCCAAGCATGCCGGACCCCGCCTGGGCAAAGGTGAACGGGAAACCCGGCCTGAGCATCCTGCCTTCACCCAGGCCATGAACCTGGCCTCAGGCGCCGCCGCGCTGTGGACGCTGTCCGCGATCGCCGTCATGCTGTTCACCTACTCGGACGTCTCCGGCCTCCCGCTGAGCCCGGACCCGTCCTACACCGACGGGCTCGCGTCCTTCCTGACGGATTTCGCCACCGGCCGCGCCTGGCTTGCCGTCAGCATCATTGCGGCGGTCGTGACAACGCTGACGTTCGGGGTGCGTTCCCTGACGGGCCTGGCCCTGACCCTGGCACTCGCAGCGGGCGGCCTGCTGCCCATGGCCCTGGTGGGCCACGCCGCCGGCGGAGATGACCATAGCGCGGCCGTGAACTCGATCGGCCTGCACCTGATCGGTGTCTGTGTGTGGATCGGCGGGATCATCGTCCTCGTAGTGATCGCCAAGCAGCTCGGCGACATCACCGGGGTAGTCCTTCGCCGCTTCTCGGCCCTGGCCGGTTTCGGGTTCATCCTGGTATCGCTCTCCGGCCTGGTGAATGCCTCGCTGCGCATCACCTCACTGGAACAGCTTGACTCCCGCTGGGGAGCGCTGGTGCTCTTCAAGGTTGCCGCCACACTGGTGCTGGGCATCTTCGGGTTCCTGCACCGGCGCTGGATCATTCCGCAGCTCCCGGCCGCTGCCGCAGGCTCCACCAAGAGCGCGACGCCGGATTCTCCCCGCTCGATGAGTGCACGCCGTGTGCTCTGGCAGCTGATCGGCGTCGAACTGCTCATTATGGGGGCGATCTCCGGTGTGGCCGCAGCACTGGCACGTACCGCACCGCCACGGCCGGAGGAGCTGCCGCCGAACGCCTCACCGGCCCGCATCCTCACCGGTTACGACCTGCCGCCGGAACTCACCGCAGAACGCTTCCTCACCGAATGGCGGTTCGACTGGCTCTGGGTGGCAATCGTGGTGACCATCGGCGCCGCCTACATCCTCGGTGTCATCAAGCTGCGCCGCCGCGGCGACAAATGGTCCCTGGTGCGGACGCTGTGCTGGTTCGTTGGCCTGATTGCCCTCACCTACGTGACCTCCGGAGCTCCGGCCGTCTACGGCATGGTGCTCTTCAGCACGCACATGCTCGGGCACATGGCACTGACCATGGTGGTTCCGCTGTTCCTGGTCCTCGGCGCCCCGGTCACCCTGGCGCTGAAGGCCCTGACCCCGCGCCGCGACGGCAGCCGCGGCCTGCGTGAATGGATCCTGATCGGGGTGCACTCACGCTATTCAAAGATCATCACGAACCCGATCTTCGCTGCGGTGAACTTCGCCGGCTCGATCGTGATCTTCTACTACTCCGACCTGTTCGGATTCGCGCTGCGTGAGCACGTGGGCCACGAGCTGATGGTGCTCCACTTCCTGCTCACCGGCTACATCTTCATCCTCACCATGATCGGCATCGACCCGCTGCCCAGCCGGGCACCGTATCCGCTGCGCCTGGTCATCCTGCTGGCCACAATGGCTTTCCACGCGTTCTTCGGCGTGGCCGTGATGGGACAGACATCGCTGATCCAGGCCTCCTACTTTGGCAACATGGGCCGCGACTGGGGTGTCAGCGCCCTGGAAGACCAGCAGCTTGGCGGTGCGATCATGTGGGGAATCGGCGAAGTTCCCACCGTTCTGGTGGCGATCGGCGTCGCTCTCCAGTGGTCCCGGACGGATGCACGTGAAACAAAACGCAAAGACCGTGCGGCGGAACGGAATAACGATGCTGAACTTACGGCTTACAACAATATGTTCGCCCAGCTGGCCGAACGTGATGCAAGGACAGACCAAGGAGAACGCAGATGACTGAAACGGTGCGCGCCGGATACCGCGTCCGGGCCTCCGAGCTGGAAGGACGGAACTGGCTCAACACGGGCGGGAAGCAGCTGGGGCTGGAAGACCTCCGCGGCAAGATCGTCCTGCTGGACTTCTGGACCTTCTGCTGCATCAACTGCCTCCATGTGCTTGATGAGCTGCGGCCGCTGGAAGAGAAGTACTCCGACGTCCTGGTGACGGTCGGGGTCCACTCGCCCAAGTTCGAGCACGAGGCCGACCCGGTGGCCCTGGCCGCCGCCGTCGAACGCTACGAAATCCACCACCCGGTCCTCGACGACCCGGAGCTGGCCACCTGGCAGGCCTACACTGCCCGCGCCTGGCCCACCCTGGTAGTCATTGACCCCGAGGGATACATCGTGGCCCACCTCTCCGGTGAGGGCCATGCTGCCGGACTCGAGTCGCTGGTCGCTGAACTGGTGGCCGAGCACGAGGCCAAGGGAACCCTGCACCGCGGGGACGGACCCTACGTTCCGGCGGAAGCCACCTCCGGCGACCTGCGTTTCCCCGGCAAAGCCGTGGCGCTGCCGGAAGGAACCTTCCTGGTTGCAGACACCGGACACCACCGCCTGGTGGAACTGGAAGCGGACCTGACCACCGTCCGCCGCGTCATCGGTGAAGGCACCAAGGGCTGGCGCGACGGCGACTCCGGAACCGCCCGCTTCAACGAGCCGCAGGGCCTGGCCGTGCTGCCCGCGGCCGTGGCCGAGACCCTCGATTACGACGTCCTGGTGGCCGACACCGTAAACCACCGCCTGCGCGGCGTGAACCTGGCCACCGGAGCGGTCACCACTGTGGCCGGCAACGGCGTCCAGCGCCTGCTCGACGCCGAGAACCAGGCGGCTGAAGCCTCGACGGACCTGGGAACCGATCCGCTGGGCACCTCGCTTTCCTCCCCGTGGGACGTGCTCTGGTCCACTGCCCTGGGCCAGGCCGTGGTGGCCATGGCCGGGACCCACCAGATCTTCGCCTTCGACCCCGCCAACGGTGCCCTGTCCATCGTGGCCGGAACCGGTTTGGAAGGACTGCTCGACGGCGACGGGGACGCTGCCTGGTTCGCCCAGTCCTCGGGCCTGGCCCAGGACGCCGAGGGAAGCATCTGGGTTGCGGACTCGGAAACCTCGGCACTGCGCCGGCTCCGCTTCGACACCTCCGCCGAGGGCCGGCCCGCCGTTACGGTGGACACCGCCGTCGGCGCCGGCCTGTTCGACTTCGGCTACCGCGACGGCGCCGCATCGGAGGCCCGCCTGCAGCACCCGCTCGGCGTCGCTGTTCTTCCGGACGGCTCGGTGGCCATCGCTGACACGTACAACGGCGCCGTGCGCCGCTACGACCCGGCAACACAGACCGTCTCCACGCTCTCCCGCGGCCTGGCAGAGCCTTCCGGGGTCCTGCTGGACTCCACTGCCGATGAGCCGCTGCTGATCGTTGTGGAAGCCAACAAGCACCAGCTGGTGCGGCTGCCCATCCCCAAGGAAGCGCAGTCAGTGGATGAAGGTGCCCGGCAGACCCAGCGGCCCAAGACCGCCATTGCTCCCGGAGCCCTCGGCCTGACGGTCCGCTTCGCCGCGCCCAAGGGGCAGAAGCTGGATGACCGCTGGGGTGATCCGACCCAGCTGAAGATCTCTTCCTCCCCGGAAGAGCTGCTGGTCTCCGGAGGCGGAACCGCCGTCGGGCTGGTCCGTGAACTGGTGCTCTCCGACACCGTTGCCGAGGGCGTCCTGCACATCACCGCCCGTGCTGCAGCGTGCGACGGCGAGCCCGGGGGAGAGATCCCGGATCACGCAGCCTGCCACCTGTACCAGCAGGACTGGGGCATTCCGGTTCTTATGCAGGCAGGCGGCGAAACGGAGCTGACTCTGGACCTCCGCGGTCTGGACTAACCTCCGCACCAAACGAGATTACAGAAACTGCTCGTATCCGGCCGGATACGGGCAGTTTCTGTTATCTCGATGAAGAGGACGGGCTAGTCGATGACGGCGGTGAGGGAGACTCCGGCGTCGGTGATGGAAAGCCTGGCGCCAAAGGAGAACTCCTTCTCCTCCACCAGCGGGCTCTGCGCTCCGGAGAAGAGGTCGGTCTGGGTTGCACTGACCCGCGCCTTGCCTTCCAGCGGCGCCAGCACCCAGTGGCCGTCGGCGGGGGAGATCTCGACGGTGGGGTATTCCAGGATCTCCCAGGTGATCGGCGGCTCTACGCGGTTCTCGGTGAGGTGGTAGAACGGGCACCCCGGAGGAGCCAGGCGGTTCTGTTCACCGGCGCAGCTGTCCAGGAATTCACGGACGCGGGCGTCGACGGTTTCCACGAGCTCGTCCGTAGCCTGGCTGCGCAGGGTCATCTGCATCGTGTCCCCGGGTCCTGAGAGCAGTTCTGCCTGCTCCGGTGCCTCGAAGTAGCCGCTGGTGTAGGAAGCAGCTACACGGGAAGGATAAAACGCTGCGAAGGTGTTGGTTCCTTCGGGCAGAAGGACGCGGGTGCCGTTCAGCTCCGCTTCGTTCTGGTTTGGCGCGGTGATCTGCACAGTGGGCAGGTCCTGCGGCCGGAAGGACCACTCGTCGAAGAACATCCAGCGGGTGCCGGTCTGCTCCAGCTCAAAGGTCGACTTGCCCTGGGCATCGCCAAGTCGATAGCTCAGCACCACACTGGTGCGGCCGTCTACGGACGCGGGAACTTCCTCCATGTCCAGCACTTGCAGGTCCTGAGTGGAAGCGCGCAGCGCATCCGAGTCCAGCAACGCCGCGTTGGCTTCCGGAACCTCGGCATTGAGGATCCCCAGAGCCAGGGCTCCGTCGCCGTCCTGGAGCGCCTGGAGATAGTTCTCCACCTGCTTGGCCGGACCGTAGACCTTGGCATTCACAAGCCAGATGACGACGACGGCGGCCGCGATGGTGAGCATGAGGGCAGTGAGCCAGATGGTGACTGCCTTGATTACCGGTGATGATGCCTGCACGCTCTTACGTTACCTGCCGCTGCTGGACACAAGTGACCCGGGAGCCGCAGCGGGCGGTTCCCGGGTCGCCTGCGCAGCAGTCTAGGAATCAGCCCTGGTGGCTGCTGCTTCCTTGTTTTCCTCGTGCGCCATGGCGATTTCTTCGGCGCGGCGCTCGTTGGCTTCTTCGGTCAGCTCTGCGCCTGCCTCGGGATCCCGGGTGAGGTTGTCGCCGGTTTCGGGATCGAAGATGTGGATCTTGCGCGTATCCAGCCACAGCTCGGCGTCGCGGCCACCGCGCACCCGGCTGGCGGCGTCGAGCGTCACCACGATCTGCGGGCGCAGCTCGTCGGCATCCATGTCCCGGGCCAGGTTGTTCAGGAGCTCCCGGACTTCCGGCGTCGGATCAAAGTGGATGTAGCCGTACTGCTCGTTGCCGAGCCATTCGGTGTGGGTGATCGGCGCGGTAAAGGTGGAGCCATGGGCTTTCTTGTCGTTTTCAACGAGAGAAGCATCCTCGAAGAACTCCGGCCGGATACCGACCAGCACAACTTTCTTTCCCGCGGCCTTGGCTGCCTTGTCCTCGGGAATCGTGATGTCACCCACCGCGGTCTCAAGGACGTTGCCGTCCTTGATCGTTGCGGGAAGGAAGTTCATCGACGGGGATCCGATGAAGCCGGCAACAAACAGGTTGATGGGCTGTTCGTAGAGTTCCCGGGGAGAGGCCACCTGCTGCAGGATTCCCTTTTTCAGGACAGCAACCCGGTCGCCCAGCGTCATGGCTTCGGTCTGGTCGTGGGTCACGTAGATGCTGGTGACGCCTAGGCGGCGCTGCATCTGCGAGATTTCCGAACGCATCTGTCCGCGGAGCTTGGCGTCCAGGTTGGAGAGCGGCTCATCGAACAGGAAAGCGTCGGCCTGGCGGACGATCGCACGGCCCATGGCCACCCGCTGGCGCTGTCCGCCGGACAGGTTCGCAGGCTTGCGGTCCAGATGCTCGGTCAGCTCCAGGGTGGCAGCTGCGTCGTTCACCAGCTTCTTGACCTCCTCATCGGAGTATTTGCCCTTGTTGAGCCGGAGCGGGAAGGCAATGTTCTCGAACACCGTGAGGTGCGGATACAGGGCATAGTTCTGGAACACCATGGCCAGGTTCCGGTCCCTGGGAGCCTTGTCATTGACGCGCTCCCCGTTGATCAGCAGGTCACCGGAGGTGATGTCCTCCAGGCCCACGATCATCCGAAGCAGGGTCGACTTGCCGCAGCCGGAGGGGCCCACCAGGATGATGAACTCACCGTCGGCAATGTCCAGGCTGATGTCGTTGACGGCCGGGAAGCCGTCCCCGTACTTCTTGACGAGATGGTTGAGCGTAATAGATGCCATGCTCATGGCTCCTTTTCTAGTACCGTGCGTCTGGGGGCTAGCCCTTGACGGCGCCCTGGGTTAGTCCGGATACGATCTGTCGCTGGAACAGCAGTACGAGTACAACGACCGGGATGGTCACAATGATCGCCGCCGCGGAAATTGCTCCTGTTGGCGCCTCGAACTGGGAAGCGCCGGTGAAGAAGGCCAGAGCCGCCGGCACCGGCCGTGCAGCGGAGGTTGAGGTAAGTGAGATCCCGTAAACGAAGTCGTTCCAGGCGATGAAGAACGCGATGATCGCCGTGGTGAAGACGCCGGGGGCAGCCAGCGGAACGATCGCCTTCCGGAACGCCTGCCAGGTGGTGGCGCCGTCGACCTGCGCTGCCTGCTCCAGCTCCCATGGAATCTGGCGGAAGAACGCTGCCAGGGTCCAGATGGAAATGGGAAGGGTAAGGGAGAGGTAGGGGATGATCAATCCGGGCCAGGTGTCATAGAGACCGATGTTCCGCCAGAGGTTGAACAGCGGGGTCACGATTGAGATCACCGGGAAGATGGAGACGCCAAGAGCCGTGGTCAGCACCAGCCGCTTGCCCGGGAAGTCCAGGCGGGCGATCGCGTAGGCACAGAGTGTGGCCAGCACGACGGCGATGAACGTGGCGATCAGCGAGATGCCGATCGAGTTCCGCAGCGCCGAGAGGAACAGTTCCTGGGCATCCCCCACCAGAATCTGTTCGTAGTTCACCGTGGACCAGGTCGTCGGCAGGAAGGTGCCCGAGGTCAGGTCGCTGGGAAGCTTGAACGACGTCGCGAAGATGGATGCGACCGGGAACAGCGCGTAGATGATGACCAGGATCGAGATGATGGTCCAGGTTATGCGCCTGCGTATCGGTGACGATTTCATTTAGTTGCCCCCTCGTGCGCCGGTCAGGTCCACCTTGAAGAGTTTGATCGCTACGAAGCAGATCAGGATCACGCAGAGGAACAGCAGGACGGACACCGCCGAACCCATACCGATCTCCAGCCGGGTAATGGATGTGCGGTACGCCAGCAGCGACAGGGTTTCAGTGCCGTACGCGCCCTTGGTCATGATGTAGACGTTGTCGAAGATGCGGAAGGCATCCAGTGCACGGAACAGGACAGCCACCATGATGGCCGCCTTCATGTTCGGCACAATCACCCGGGAGAACCGCTGCCACCAGGTAGCGCCGTCGACTTCTGCCGCTTCCGTGAGTTCCCCGGGCACCTGTGCCAGGCCGGCCAGCAGCAAGAGGGAGATGAACGGCGTTGTCTTCCAGATTTCCGAAGCCATGATCACGGTAATGGCGGTGCCGAAGTCCGCGAACCAGTTCAGGTCGGTGCTGATGCCCGGGACCCAGCTGAACCAGTGGTTCACGTAGCCGGAGTTGATATCGAAGGCGTAGAACCAGGCGAATGCCGACACCACGGTGATGATGCCGTAGGGAACCAGGATCGCTGTGCGCAGCCAGCCGCGGACGGCTTTCAGTGCGCTGTTCATGACCATGGCGAGTGCGAAGCCGAGGACCAGTTCGATGACCACAGTGACCACCGTGATCAGCAGGGTCACGCCCAGGTCCCGCCAGAACACTTCGTCCGTGAGGATGGTGGCGTAGTTGCTGAGGAAGACGAATTCCCTGTCATCCGGGGCAGTCAGGCGGTATTTGAAGAGCGAGTCCCAGAGCGCCAGGAGGATGGGGTAGGCCGTAACAGCCAGCATGATGATGAACGCCGGCCCGGCCAGCCAGAACCCCAGCCGGCGTTCAGCCTTGGCCCGGTCGCTCAGCCCGGGCTTCCGTCCCTTGGGACTGCCGCCGGCGGCGGCACGTGTTTCGACTGACGTACTCATAGCAGCCTCTCTCCCTTCAGGACCTCAAGAATGAACTGCTGGCTGGTTTCCGGAGTGGTGTCCGGGTTGACGTCCTGGGGCGGCGTCCAGGTCTGCTGAATGCCGGTGGAGATTTCGTTGTAGTACGGAGTCTGCGGGCGGGGTTTGGCCAAATCGAGCGACTCACGGATCGTCCCTGCCATGGGGAACGTGTCCACCACTTCCGGATCGTTGTACGCGTCCGGGTTGGAAGGCGGGTTGCCGTTCGTCGCGAAGTAGAAGGCCTGGTTTTCGGGGCTGACAATGCACTCGATCGCGTCATAGGCCAGATCCGGATGCTTGCTCTTCGAGCCCACACCCAGGTCGATGCCGCCCAGCGGGGGAGCGGTCTCCTCACCTTCGTTGACCTGCGGATAGAGGGCCCAGCCAATGTCATCGATCAGCGAGGCCGGCAGGGCGCCCTCCTCGACGGCCGCGTTGGTCGCAGGCCAGACGAAGGGATAGTTGACCATGAAGGCGCCTTTGTCCCCCTGGAACTGGATCATCGAGAAGTTCTCAGTCTGGGTCGGAAGACCCGGGCCGCCGAGGCCTTCCTTGCCGATGGTGGAGACGATTTCCGC
This sequence comes from Arthrobacter sp. NPDC055585, assembly GCF_053619115.1. NCBI lineage: Bacteria > Bacillati > Actinomycetota > Actinomycetes > Micrococcales > Micrococcaceae > Arthrobacter > Arthrobacter sp. NPDC055585. Next base: position 26,882 of record NZ_JBSHIT010000009.1, on the reverse strand, counting down.
AGCCTTCTTGCCTGCATCGGAGTCGATGCCGAGGCGGATCTCGTCAGCAGGGGCGTCCGGGTTCTCCACGATCTGCCCACCGGCTGATTCGATCAGCGCGTTCACCCAGACGGTCATGGATTCCGCCCGGGCGCCCTGGACGCTGAGGTACTTGTCCTGGCCGGCTACGGCCTCGATCAGCTGGTCCCAGGTGACGGGCTGGCTCATATCGAGCCCGGCAGCCTCGGCCACGGACTTGCGGTACCAGAGGATCTGCGTGTTGGCCCAGAACGGAACGGCGACTACCTCGTCCTTCCACGTAGCACCGGCGAGGGCACCTTCCAGGACGTTTGCAGTGGTCCGTTCCCGCACGTCGTCCGGGATCGGCGCGAGGTAGCCGGGTTCGGCGTATTCCGGGACATTGGGCGGGTCCAGGCTCATGATGTCCATGCTGGTGTCTCCGGCAGCGAGCCGCCTTGCCAGCTGCTCCCGCTGCGACGGTGCATCGTTGGGGAGCAGCGAAGTCTCGATGGTGTACGCCCCGTTCGAAGCGTCAGAGCAGCGCTTCGCGAGTTCGGCCTGCCCGCCGTCGTCCGGGTTGATGTACCACGTCAGGGTTGGCGCAGAGCCGGAATCGGAGCTGCAGCCAGCCAGCAGAGTGGCACCGACGGCGAGGGCGAACCCCGCGGCTGCAGATTTCTTCATCCGGCGTCTGCCGTGATGTTTTGCACCTTGTGGCATGGGTATATGCCTCCACCTCGTCGTAGGCACGGACTTCAGTGATGTTCCGCGAAAGGAAGCTCAGCAACCTTTCGATCGACCATATGCCCTGCAAGGTGCATTGCGCCACAGTTCCCCGGGTAAACCCGCGAAACCTCAGGTGGCAGGGGTGCTAACCGTTATTCAACCGTGTCCGGGAGGGGAAACGGGTGCGTAGGATCCGCCCGCTGCGGTCCAAAACGCGAGTAGTGCCCAGTAACTGCCGGTAGTTTTCCCGGGGCCAAAGGCTCCCGTGGCCCCCGTTGGCGGGAGGGTGGATGGAGGCAGTCCTAGGAGCGGGATGCCGCCAGTGGCGGACGCTCGGTGCCCGGTGTGAGCGCTTCAGCCGGATCGCTGCCCAGCTCGAGGATCTGGTTGTCGGCGTCCACATGGACCACAACCGGGACGTAGGAGCGGGCTTCCTCGGTGGTCATGTCCGCATAGGTGATCAGAATGACCTTGTCGCCAATGTTCACCAGGTGTGCCGCGGCACCGTTGATGCCGATCACGCCCGAACCGCGTTCGCCTGCGATGGTGTAGGTCTCCAGACGCGAACCGTTGTCCACGTCCACAATCGCAACCAGCTCACCGGGGAGAATATCCGCTGCGTCAAGCAGGTCCTCGTCCACAGTCACGGATCCGACGTAGTGGAGATTTGAATGGGTAACGGTGGCCCGGTGGATCTTGGACTTAAACATTTTCCGGTTCATAGCGTGTTCAAGTGTACGCCCGCCCGCAGGGTGCCTTCCGGCAGCAAAAACACCCCCGGTCCGCAGACCGGGGGTGTCAGTGAAGCCATCACGCTGGAGCGGGCGACGGGAATCGAACCCGCGTATCGAGCTTGGGAAGCTAGCGCTCTACCATTGAGCTACGCCCGCATGTTCCGGTGAACCACCGGCACAACAAACCACTTTACATGCCTTGGGCACCAGCAGCATAAACCCGTTGCAGTGGTGCAGCTGCCTTCGAACCGTCACCCAATCGGCAGGCGGAAACCTAGGCCCGGCGGGCCTCTTCGCCGTCCCTGGCGCGGTCCACCAGCTCCCTCCACCGTCCCTTGAGTGAAGTCTCGGGAATGGTGACGGCCTGCTGGCCAACGCTGATCTCATAGGTGAACCGGTCGGCACCGTCAGCGGACTCCTGCGGCGGGTCCTGAAGCAGCGGAAGCCAGCGTTCCTCGGCTTCCTCGGAACTCACCTCGCTGCTCCACGTGCGTCGCATGCCAGCCATACCTCCGGTACGCACCACAACCAGTCTCATACCATGACATTAACCTCTTGCCATGCGGCCTGCACAGCAGAACTTTCTACGCTCCCGGCACCGTAGCGCTTTTCAGCCGCCGTAATGGTGGCGGAGGCGAAGAGCGCAAAGCTGCAGTCTGCCGGGAAATTCGGTTCAGTGATGGTGTCATACCAGACCTGGCCTGCGCGTTCCCAGGCGTAGCCGCCCAGCCGCATGGCCGCGAGGTAGAAGGCATGGTTGGGGATGCCTGAGTTCAGGTGAACACCGCCGTTGTCCGAGGTGGTTTCCACGTAACCGGACATGTTGGCCGGCTGGGGATCCTTGCCGAGGACGTCGTCGTCGTACGCCGTTCCGGGAGCGGCCATGGACCGCAGCGCCGAGCCGCTGACTTCCGGCGTGAAAAGGCCCTCGCCAATCAGCCAGGAAGCCTCCTCCGCGGTCTGTCCCAGGAGTTTTTGTTCCACCAGGCTGCCGAAAACGTCGGCCACGGACTCGTTCAGGGCACCTGCCTGGTCCTGGTAGACCAGCTTGGCGGTGTACTGGATGACGCCGTGGGTCAGTTCATGCCCAATCACGGTCAGGGACTTGCTGAACCGTTCGAAGACTTCTCCGTCTCCGTCACCCAGGACCATCTGCGCACCGTCCCAGAACGCGTTGTCATAGTCCCGCCCGTAATGCACGGTAGCCAGGAGCGGCTGCCCCGCGCCGTCCACGGAGGCCCGTCCGTAGGCGTCCTCGAAGAGATGGTAGGTGGCGCCAAGGCCGTCATAGGCCTCGTCCACTGCGGGATCCCCTGTTGGGGGAGCGCCCTCGGCACGCACTTCTTTTCCGGGAAGCTCCTGGCGCTGCATCGCGTCAAAAACGGTGCGGCGGAGCTTGGGGCTGAAGGCGGTACCGGATGACGGCGCTTTGGCGGTGCGGCCGAGTTGCCGGGTTTCCGCGACGGAGTTGAACTCCATCAGGGTGCGCCGGGCAGCGTCGGCAGCGCCGGCAAGCCGGTCGGGACGTTCAGCGATCCGGGAGAGCAGATACGGCGGAACGATCGAGCAATTCATTGAGGAAGCTGGGAAACAGGTCACTTTACAGCCCTCCATCTGTAGTGAGTTTCCCCAGACTATGCGCCGCCACCCCCACGGCAAGGCCGAGGCAGGCAAAACCGGGCCCTGTTGGCCAAAGGGCAACCTAAAAGTACGGCCGGGCCGCTGCGGAGGGGCCAGGCAGGTTAGCCGGCGGAGGCGTCCGGGCGTGCTGAAGGCGCACCGTCAAAGGCCGCAACAACGGCTTCGACGCCCTCGGGTCCCAGCTCGAGTCCAAGCGCGTTGCCGGGGTTGATGGCCAGCCCGTAACCCGGAGCGATGCTGCGCAGTGTCGCCTCGCCGGATGCCTTGACCATGATCGGCGCAGTGTCACGGATGCGCGGGGGGATGCGCTTGGCGTCCGTAAAGGTTGCTGCGACCGGAGCGGCGCCTTCCGGCGACTTCAGCACCAGGGCCTGGAAGCTGGCGGGGTCGTCTTCGACGGTCAGCCGGCCCACACTGAGCAGTTCCGAGTTCCAGATGGCCGTAATGACATCCCGGTTGCTGATGGTCCCCGCCTGGCCGTCCACGATGGCCTGCTCCAGCTCCGTGTCGGGAACAGGTGAGCCGGGCTGGGCGCCTGCCGGGGTGCCTGTTTCCTGGCTGCCGTCTTCGATGCCGCTGGTGCTGTTATCGGTGCCGTTGTCCAAGGGGACCTCCTCTGGAGGGTCGGATGCATAAACGGCCAGTCTTCCACAGCCTGCCCGTGGCGCAGAAGCCAATGGTGCACCGCTCCGGTTACCGTGAAGTGAGTGCGGAAGCCGGCACAGCGGTACCAAGCACAGGCAGCGAACCAGCCAGCAACGGAGCAGCGATGAGCGTAGACCGGAACACCAGGGACCTGGAGCCGGGAATTGAGCGGGATTTCAGCCGGAAAATGAGCTACGGCTCCTATCTGGGACTTGATGAACTGCTTTCAGCCCAGCATCCGGTCAGCAGCCACCACGACGAGATGCTGTTTATCATCCAGCACCAGACCTCCGAACTGTGGCTGAAGCTTGTCCTGCATGAACTCCGGGGAGTCCGCGCGCGGCTGATGGCGGATGACCTGCGTGCAGCGATGAAGGGGATCGCGCGGATCAAGCACATCCAGCGGTCGCTGACCGAGCAGTGGTCTGTCCTGGCAACCCTCACGCCGTCGGAGTACGCCGAGTTCCGGGGCGAGCTGGGAGCCTCATCCGGGTTCCAGTCCTACCAGTACCGCGCCGTCGAGTTCCTGCTGGGAAACAAGAACGCCGCCATGCTTGAGGTATTCCGCTCCGATCCGCAGGCCCAGGCACTGCTTGCGGAGCTGCTGGCCGCCACCAGCGTCTACGACGAGTTCATCGCCGCGCTCAGCCGCCGCGGCTACCCGGTGCCGCAGGAACTGCTTGAACGCGACGTCACGCAGGCGCACGTTTTCAACGCGGCCCTGATGGACATATTCCGGGGTGTGTATGAAAACGCGGCGGAGAACTGGGACATTTACGAAGCCTGTGAGGAACTGGTGGACCTGGAGGACAACTTCCAGCTGTGGCGTTTCCGCCACCTGCTTACTGTCCAGCGGACCATCGGAATGAAGCGGGGCACCGGGGGCTCCTCTGGTGCGCACTTCCTGCGCAGCGCCCTGGACCTGACGTTTTTCCCCGAGCTCTATGCGGTCCGCACCGAAATCAAGCAGGCATAGGGATGCGCTATTTTTAGAAGGTGCTGATATCTGACCGCGACATCCGAGCCGAAATTGCAGACCAGCGGATCGTTCTTGATCCCTATGACCCGGCCATGGTCCAGCCCTCCAGCGTCGACGTGCGGATCGACCGCTACTTCCGTCTTTTCGACAACCACAAGTACGCGCACATCGATCCATCCCTGGACCAGCCGGAGCTGACCCGCCTGGTGGAAGTGGATCCGGACGAACCCTTCATCCTGCATCCGGGTGAGTTCGTCCTGGGGTCCACCTACGAACAGGTCACGCTGCCTGACGACGTCGCTGCCCGGCTGGAAGGCAAGTCCTCGCTGGGACGGCTCGGCCTGCTCACCCATTCCACTGCCGGTTTCATCGACCCCGGTTTCTCGGGCCACGTGACGCTCGAGCTCTCCAACATGGCCACCCTGCCGATCAAGCTCTGGCCCGGATCCAAAATCGGGCAGCTGTGCTTCTTCCGGCTCACTTCGCCTGCGGAACATGCCTACGGCTCCGGTGCCTACGGCAACCGTTACCAGGGACAGCGCGGCCCGACGGCGTCGCGCAGCTACCAGAACTTCCACCGCACCAATATCTAGCGGGCAGGTGCACGGGACAGCCCCTCGGGATTGTCTCTGCCCTGCACATAATCCATGACTTAATTAGTCATGGACGCTACATGGTTTCGCGCTCATACTGGGGACTACAGAGCGCAGGCGACGCACGCTGAGGCGTGCTCGAAGGAGAACCATGGAACCGTCCACCTCAGCAGAACATTGGGATCAGGAAATCGATCTTCTGGTCCTGGGGGCCGGGGCGGGCGGTTTGTCCGCAGCGTTGACCGCAGCTGCCGAGGGCGTATCCGTTCTGGTCCTGGAGAAAACCGAGTATTTGGGCGGCACCACGGCCTACTCTGCAGGGACCTGCTGGGTGCCGGACAACCGGTTCCAGCGGCAGCAGGGAATCCATGACGACCAGGAGCGCGCCGAGCGTTATCTGGATGCAGTCGTGGGGGATAAGGCGCCCCGCGACGGCTGGCTGGCTTACCTTGAGGCGGCCCCCCGGATGCTGGACGCGATGCAGAAGCTTGGTGTGACCTTCCGGCACTCTCCCGCGGTGGTGGACTATCATTCTGAGCTGCCCGAGACGGGGGCAACAGGGCGGGCACTGGAGCCGGATCCCTTCGACGGCCGCCTGCTGGACAGGTCAGATTTTCGCCGCGTCCGTCCACCGGTGCCGGAGTTCGCCCTGATGGGTGGAACCCTGATGCTCCGGCGTGCCGAGGTTGCCGCCTTGCTCAAGCTCTTTAGCGGGTCGCTGGCGGACCGGGCGAGGGCAGTCTCCCTGGCTGCCGGGCTTGGTGCCCGGTGGGCACTGGACCGCCTCACGCGTCCCCGGGGGACCCGGCTGGTGATGGGCAACGGCCTGGTGGCCAGGCTGTTTTACGAATCACGCCGGCGCGGGGTCGAATTCAAGTTTGGTGCCCGCACCGGCGAGCTCCTCGTTGAGGACGGCCGCGTTGCAGGTGCCCTGGTGACCCACGAGGGCAGGCGCCTTCGGATCAGGGCGCGGCGCGGAGTAGTGCTTGCGGCCGGCGGTTTTGCCCACAGCGCACGGATGCGTGCCGAGCTGATGCCCGAACCAACCCCGCAGTACTCGCGGGCCGGGGAAGGCGCCACGGGAGACACGCTTGCTCTGGCGGAGGCTGCCGGGGCCGCACTTGGCCGCGACAACGGCGAGAATGCGCTGTGGTTCCCCAGTTCGATCGGCCGCCGTGCCGACGGCTCCAGGGTGGTTTTCCCGCATATCTGGGACCGTGCCAGGCCTGGCGTCATTGCTGTTGGGGCCGACGGCAGGCGGTTCACTGACGAGTCCTGCTCCTACCACCGCTTTGTGCGCGCTATGTTTGCTTCTCCCGGAGGTTCCGCCATTCCCGCGTGGCTTGTGGTGGACTCCCGTACCCTCGCCAAGTACGGACTGGGCATGATTACCATGCCCCATCTGCCCCGCGCTGCGCTGAAGAGATATGTGGCGGACGGGTATCTGTACGAAGCGGACACCCTCGCCGGGCTCGCTTCCCGCATCGGCGTCGATCCGGTGGGTCTGGAAGCCACTGTCCGGCGGTACAACGGCTTTGCGGCCACCGGGGTGGATGAAGACTTCCACAAGGGTGAACTGGCCTTTGGCAGGGCGGCAGGGGATCCCGGGCACGGACCCAACCCGAACATTGGGCCGGTGCAGAAAGCTCCGTTCTATGCCATGGCTGTGGTGCCGACGCCGCTTGCCACCGCCTACGGAATACTCACGGACGGCAACGGGCAGGCGCTGGATGCCCGGGGAAACCCGGTAGCCGGTCTCTATGCCGCCGGAAATGATGCCGCCTCTGTGATGGGCTCGGAGTACCCCGGTGCCGGAGTGCAGGTTGGCTCTGCCCTGACGTTCGGATGGGCGGCAGCCCGCCACGCGGTCGCTGAGGCAGGGGCACCCGGTAGGCTGAGGGAATCCGGGGCGGTCTAGCGTTAGGTTTGGGTACTCGTGGAAATCCGTTGGCTCGAAGCATTCGTAGCTGTTGCAGAGGAACTCCACTTTGGCAATGCGGCAGCCAGGCTGCGCATGGCGCAGTCTCCGCTGAGCCAGACCATCCGCAAGCTGGAACGCTCGCTGGGTGCTGAGCTGTTTCACCGCAGCACCCGCTCTGTGGAGCTAACCGCGCCGGGTCACGCCCTGCTGCCCTATGCCCGCGAGGTCCTGGCGCAGCTGGACGTCGCTGCCAAGGCTGTCAAGCTGCCGCAGGGCCAGGTTTACGGCAACCTCACCCTGGGCTTTACCGGGGTGCTGAACCATTTCTCACTTCCCCCGCTGGCGCGGGCAGTGCAGCAGGTTTATCCGGAGATAGCGCTGACCCTGGTAGGCCGCGTCATGACGCAGGACGCCGTCCAGCAGCTGGAATCGGGCTCGCTGGACCTGGCCTTCGTGGGCCTCCCGGTTGACTCATCCCGCATCAATGCCCGCCTGCTGGCGCAGGAGCCGTTCGGAGTGGTTCTGCCCGAGGGGCACCGGATGGCGGACAGGGAGTCCGTTGACCTTGCTGCGCTCGCAGACGAGTCCTTCATCCTGCCTCCCCGAAGCGCCGGCTCTGTCCTCTATGAGGGCACCATGCGGGCCTGCTCGGAGGCGGGTTTCTATCCCAGGGTGGCGCAGGCCATCACTGATCCGTACATGGTGATGATGCTTGTGGCTGCCGGAATCGGAGTGGCAGTGCTGACGGAAGGAATATCCTCCATGCTGCCCCCGGGGGCGGTCTACGTCCCTCTGGCGGGCAAACCGCAGTACATGAACCACGGCCTTGCCTGGTCCATCCGCCCGGGCTCCAAGGCGCGCGATGCAGTCCTGGAGCTCAGCGAGTCAGTGCTGCCGACCGCTTCCCCGATCATGTAAAAGAGCTACATAGTCTATGTGTAATTAGGTCGTAGACATAATAAGTGTGGTGGATCACACTGGATGATGTTCCTCCGACGGGGGAGAAAGGATCATCATGACAGCCACTTCTTCCACCGCTCCTGCAGCTGCCGGCAGAGCTACGCCGCAGGCCCGCCGTGCCGCACTCTCAGGCTTCCTCGGGAGCACCCTCGAGTACTACGACTTCTTCATCTACGGTTCAGCGGCCGCCCTGGTCTTTTCCCACGTCTTCTTCCCCGCTGAGGGAAATTCCGTACTGCTTTCAATCTCCACGCTGGGTGTCGCGTACGTGGCCCGGCCGCTGGGCGCCGTCATCTGGGGACACCTTGGGGACAAGTTCGGCCGCCGGACCACTTTGATGGCGTGCCTGCTTCTGATGGGAATCTCGACGTTCCTGATCGGCTGCCTGCCCACATATGACCAGGCAGGGCTGATCGCGCCGCTGGCGCTGGTGGTCCTGAGACTGTTGCAGGGCCTCTCCGCCGGTGGTGAATCACCGGGTGCTGCATCACTGTCCATGGAGCACGCCCCCGATCACCGCCGTTCGTTCTTCGCCAGCTTCACCATGAGTGGAATCATGTTCGGGATCGTGCTGGCGACCCTGGTGTTTATCCCCGTCGCGTCCCTGCCCGATGAGCAGCTGCTGACCTGGGGCTGGCGCGTCCCGTTCTGGATCAGCATCGTCCTGACCGGCGTCGCCTTCTGGATCCGGCGCCATCTGGAAGAGCCGGAGGTCTTTGAAGAAACCAAGGACGCCAACCAGGTGGTCAAGGTTCCGCTGGTGGAACTCTTCAAATACCACTGGGCCGCGGTGATCCGTGTGATGTTCTCGTCCACCTTCGCGATGATCAACACCATCGTCAACGTCTTCGCGCTGGCCTACGCCGTGGAGCACAACGGCATTGAGCGCACCACCATGCTCACGGTGATCGCAGCTGCGAATTTCTCCGCCGTCCTGACCCAGCCCCTGTATGGAATGCTGGCGGACAAGATCGGACGCAAACCGGTGTTTATCGGCGGTGCCCTGGGCGCCGGCGCCATGATGTTCGTGTTCTTCAACGCCATCAGCACCGGCAACGTCGCCCTGGTGTTCATCTCCTCGATCATTCTCATGGGCGGCCTGTACGCCGCACCCAACGGGTCTTACATGGCTTCCTTCCCTGAACAGTTCCCCGCAAACGTGCGCTACTCCGGCATGGCGATCGGCCTTATGCTCGGGCTGCTCGTTTCAGGCTTCACCCCGGCGATCGGCACCCTCATGACCGCCGGTGACCTGACCAACTGGATGCCCGTGGCGGTTATGTGCTTCGGCTTCACGGTGCTCGCCGCCGCTGCCTTTGCCACGGGGCCGGAAACGTACCGGATTCCCACCGCCCAGCTGGGGCTGACCCGGGCTGAGCGCGAAGCGATGAAACAGCCGTGAGGCCGGGAAGCGGACCGATGCGGATTGGGCTGATCGGCAACGGCCTCGCGACCTCCCTGTCCCCGCTGATCCATGAGAAAGAAGCCAGGGCCCTGGGACTGTCCGGCTACAGCTATGAGCGCCTTGACCTCGCCGGCGCCGGCGCAGTGGACCTGGGGGAGGTGCTGAAGGATGCGGTGAGCGGAGGTTTTACCGGATTCAACGTCACCTATCCCCACAAGCAGACCGTTCTGCCCTTCCTGGATTCAGTTGCACCCGATGCCGCAGCCCTCGGTGCCGTAAATACGATCGTGGTGTCGGAAGCCGGGCTGACCGGTTACAACACCGACCGCAGCGGCTTCCTCGCCGGGCTCCGCCGTATGCTTCCCGCGGGCGCCAGGCACCAGACCGCAGCCCTCTTTGGCGCCGGCGGCGCAGGTTCCGCTGTCGCAGCCGCGCTGCTGGACTTTGGAGTGCAGAACCTGAGGATCATCGATCCGGTTGCGGAGCGGCGGGAGCAGCTGAGGGATGCTCTGCGGCAGGCTTACCCGGATCATGGCGGAACCGGCATCCAGGCCGGCGGTGAAGAACTGGCCCGGGAATGGGTCAATGCTGCCGACGGCCTGGTCAACGCCACACCGATCGGGATGGAACACCTCCCCGGTACCGCCTTTGATACCGCGTGGCTGAGGCCCGGCCACTGGGTGGCAGACGTCGTCTACCGTCCGGTGCGGACTCAGCTGCTCGCTGACGCAGCGGAACGGGGCTGTCCCGTAGTCGACGGCACAACCATGCTCGTGGAACAGGCCGCAGACACCTTCGCGCTCGTCACAGGCATTGAGCCGTCACGGGCAAGAATGCGCTCACATCTGGCCGGGCTCCTGGAACCCGCCGCGCGGTAACTGTCCGCCACACCCTTCCCGAAAGAGGACCATGACTGAAACGGCCCGTTCACAGACACCCCGCCTGCAAGTCGGAATCGTGGGCTGCGGCAACATCAGCCGCAACCACCTCAGCGCTTTCGCCGCTATTGAGGGCACCGAGGTGGTGGGAGTCTGCGACGTCGACATTGCCCGTGCCCGGCAGACCGCCGAAGCCTGGCAGATACCCCATGCCGTGGATTCGGCGGCGGCGCTCCTGGACCTGAAGCTGGACATCATTTCGGTCTGCACTCCGCATCCCACACATGAAGCAGTTGTGCTGCAGGCTGCGGCGGCCGGCGTGCACGTATTGTGCGAGAAGCCGATCGCCGTGGACCTGAGAGCTGCACGCAACATGGTCGAGGCGTGCGAGAGCCACGGCGTGGCACTGGGCGTGCTTTTCCAGCGCAGGTTTTGGCCGGCGGCAGCCGCGCTCCGGGCGGCTATCGACGACGGCACCCTGGGACAGCCGGTGATGGGCCAGGTGTCGGTACTGCTGCAGAGGGACCCGGAGTATTACCGTGCAGATGCGTGGCGCGGAACCTGGGCGAACGACGGCGGCGGTGTGCTGATGACGCAGGCGATCCACTACATCGACCTGCTGCAGTGGTTTATGGGCGAGGTATCGGAAGTCTACGGAGCGGTTAATTCCTTCAAACACGGTGACTACATCGAAGTGGAGGACTCCGCGAGCGCTGTCCTGAAGTTCACCAGCGGAGCACTGGCAACGCTGAACGCGTCCACGGCGGCCAGCCCTTCCCTGGGAGTGCAGATCCGCGTCACGGGTTCTACCGGAGCGACGGCCGAACTCAGCGAATTCCCTGAGGGCACGGACGGGCGCCTCACCATCGCCGCAGACGGAATGTCCGGGACGCAGGAGCTTCCCGGCATCACTGCTGGGGCCAACGTGGACCTGGCGGCCATCAACGAAGCGCTGATCCCGCATCACCGGGCACAGATCGAGGACTTCACGGACGCAGTGCGGCGCGGAGGCCCCCCGGCTGTCACCGGCCGGGACGGTACGAACGCGCTCCGCATCCTTCTGGCGGTCTACGAGTCCGCCCGCACCGGGCAGCCGGTCCGGTTTGCGCCGTTCCCCGCAGGGGTTCCGGTTGCCCCGGCGGGATGCGGCACAGCCGCTGAGACCAGATGTCCTTCTCCGCAGTCAGAACTCCGGCCGTCCGCACCCTGAAGATTCGAGCGACTACATGACAAACCACAAACCTCAGGTTGGCCTGGCCCAGCTGTCCCTGCTTCGAACCGAACCTCCCCGGCTGGTGCGCATCGCCGCTGCCGCCGGTTTCGACTTCGTCGGCGCCCGGGTGAGGCAGGTGACGCCCGCGGAGCGGCCGTATGACCTCGCCCCGGGCTCACCGATGTTCAGGGAAACAATGCTCGCCGTCGAGGAGACAGGGGTGGGAATACGGGACATTGAGTTCCTGCTGCTTGACGGGAGCGACCAGCGGTCCGCCTGGCTGCAGATGATGGAAGCGGGGAAGGCGCTGGGGGCGTCCAGCCTCACGGTTGCCGCGTCGCTCGCGGACCACGGGAAGCTGGCCGGGATCCTCACGCAGATGGCGCAGGACGGCGAAGACTTCGGCATTGTTCCCACCCTGGAAGTCATCTCCTACCAGTCCGTGAATTCGCTCCCGGTGGCCGCGGAACTGGCACGGAACTCGGGCTGCGGCGTCGTGGCCGACACCCTGCACCTGAGCAGGGTGGGCACCACGGACGAGGAGCTTCACGAGTACGGCCGGCTGATCCCGCTGCTGCAGCTGTGTGACGGGCCGGCGGACGCACCGGCAGACCGGGACGGCCTTGTGCACGAATCCCGGTCCGAGCGCCAGGTACCCGGAGAGGGCGGATTCCGGCTCGCGGAAATGATCGCCGCGCTGCCCGAAGGAACCCCGGTGAGTGTCGAAACACCTTCGGATTCAGCGCTCGCCCGCCTCGGTGAACAGGCCTGGGCGAACCACTTGAAACAGGCGGCGGACTCGGTGATCGATGCCGCCGGAAACCTGAGGGCATCCGTCCCGGTCTTCGGCAGCCCTGAGCCGCCGCCTTCCTCCGGGTACCCCCGGACCTCCCGGAACAGCACTGCAACGGAACGAACGGAATAACAGATGAGCACCACAATTAGCAGGGACACCGAAGCCGACGTCGTCGTCGTCGGGTCAGGTGCAGGCGGTATGTCCGCTGCGGTTACCAGTGCCTACCACGGACTGAAGGTAGTGGTGGTGGAGCGGGCCGGGGTCATTGGCGGCGCCACCTCCCATTCCGGCGGCTGGGCATGGGCCCCCGGCAATCCCCTGGCCAAGGCCGACGGCGTCCAGGAGGACCGCGAAGAATTCCGCACCTACCTGCGCCACGTGCTGGGGAAGGATTACGACGCCGAGCGGATCGATGCGTTTTTGGAGGCGGCGCCGCACATGGTGGGCTTTTTCCATAACCGCACCTCGCTCCAGTTCACGCCAGGCACCCGGATCAATGACATTTACGGATCCGTGCCCGGCGCGGGCACTGGACACCGGTCCGTGGCTCCGGCCCCCTTCCACGCCCGGAACGTCAGGCCCGAGCTGCGTGCCAGGATGCGGCACCAGCTGTACGCAACCAGTTTCCTGGGTATGGGAATCATGGCCGGCCCGGACCTGACCAAATTCCTCTCTGCGTCCCGGGGCAACCCGGCCGGCCTGCTCCATGCCGCCAGACGGGTGACCGCCCACCTGGCCGGCCTCGCCCTGCACCGCCGGAACATGCAGCTGGTCAACGGCACGGCGCTAACCGCCCGGCTCCTCAAGTCCGCAGACGATTTGGGAGTGGAAGTCCGCGTCTCCACGACGGCTGAAAAACTGCTGACAGACAGCGCCGGCCAGGTTACCGGCCTCCGGGTGAGTGGCCCGGACGGAGGTTACACGATCACTGCCCGCCGGGGTGTTGTCCTGGCCACCGGAGGTTTTCCCAGTAACACCGGGCGCCGCGCCGGTCTCTTCCCAAAGACCCCTACCGGGATTGAACACTGGACGCTGGCACCCCCGGAGGCAGACGGGTCCGGCCTGGATCTGGCGCTGGAGGCAGGCGCACAGTTCATCACGAAGGGTGCCTCTCCGGCGGCCTGGTGCCCGGTCTCCCTGTTCAAATACCCGAACGGGAAACAGGGCGTGTTTCCGCACATCATGGACCGTGCCAAGCCCGGCAGCATCGGCGTGCTGGCATCGGGGAAGCGGTTCGTCAACGAGGCCAACGGCTATTGGGACTACGTCGACGCGATGATCAGCGCCTCTGATGAGGACGGCCCCGTCCAGTCCTGGCAGATAGCCGATTCACGCTTTGTGCGCCGCTATCCGCTTGGTATGGCCAAGCCGCTGCCCGTGCCGCTTTTCCCCTACCTGCGCAGCGGGTACCTGGTCCGGGGCAGGACGCTCCAGGAGCTCGCGGCCAAATGCGGGATTGATGCTGATGCCCTGACCAAGACGGTGGCGGAGTTCAACGAAAACGCCCGCCGCGGCGTCGACCCTGAGTTCAGACGCGGTGAGACCCCGTTCAACCGTTCCGGAGGAGATCCGAAAACCCGCCCGAACCCCAGCCTCGCACCCTTGGAACGGGGCCCTTTCTACGCCGTCCGGGTGGTGCCGGGCAGTTTCGGCACGTTCGCCGGGCTGGCTGTGGATGCTTCGGCCCGGGTGCTCACCGAAGTGGGCACACCCATCAAGGGGCTCTACGCAGCGGGCAATGACCAGGCCAGCGTGATGGGCGGCCACTACCCGGCAGGCGGCATCAACCTTGGCCCCGCCCTGACCTTCGGGTACGTCGCCGGACGCGACCTGGCCGGAGTTACCGCCTATGAGGACGACGGCACCGCCGCACCGAGCAGTTCCAGCACACCAGCAACAGATTCCCAGGAGCTCCAGCCATGAACACGTATGCCGTCACCTACACCTACTCAGCCGAAACCGCCGCTCAGCGTGAGGGCGTCCGCCCGGATCATCTGGAGTTCCTGCAGGCACTCTTTGACTCGGGCAGGCTGCTGGTCAGCGGGCCGCTGGATGCAGGCGCCGGAGCCCTTCTGGTCATGAGGGCATCCGACGAGGCAGAGGCCGCCGCAGTGATGGACGGTGATCCATTCGCCCGGGCCGGACTGATAACCAGCCGCAGGATCAGCTTCTGGAACATCTTTTTCGGCAAGGACAAACTTCAGGCCCCGGCAGAGGCCAAGGGGTAGGGGCGGGGCATGCTGCGAGCCCACACCGTCCGCAGGCGGACCATCGAGCTGCGTGAGGAGGAACCCCCGGCACTTACGCCCGGGCACGCCCTGGTCCGGGTGCACCAGGTTGCCCTCTGCGGGACCGACCTGCACATCTGGGACGACGACTATCCCACGGAGCTGCCGCTGGTGCAGGGACACGAGTTCGCCGGGCGGATCGAAGCCATCCACCCGGCGGAGAGCGGACCGGGCCTGGCCGTGGGAAGCGCCGTAGCGGTCAGCCCCATGGTGTACTGCGGCAGCTGCGGGCCGTGCCTTGCCGGCCGTCCGAACGTCTGCGAGTCCATCTCCTGTCTGGGCTGCTACGAAGACGGTGCCCTGACTGAGCTCATCAGTGTTCCGGTCGCCAAGCTTCACCCCGTTCCTGAGGGCATGCCGCTTCGGCTCGCCGTGCTGGGGGAGCCGGGATCAATTGCCATGCAGGCTGTGAACCGGGGCAGGCCCGAGGCAGGGGAGACGGCCCTGGTTTTCGGCTGCGGGCCAATCGGGCTGCTGGCCACGCTCTTCCTGACCGAGCTGGGCGTCAATGTCATCACCTCGGACCTCGTTCCGTCCAGGCTCCAAATGTCCCGGGCGTTTGGGGCAGTGGCCACGCTGCAGGCCGGCTCGCAGGGATTCCCGGACAGCGCTCAGCGCAAAGTGCTCGAATCCTGGTGCCGGATGTCCGGTCCCACCCTCCTCATTGAAGCCACCGGAGCACCGGCGTCGTTCGAGAACGCTCTTTCGCTGGCAGCCCCGACGGCGCGGATTGTCCAGGTAGGCATCTCGACGGCAACTGCCGCGCTGTCCATGCGGACGGTGCCGTTCAAGGAACTGGACATCCTCGGCAGCCGGAACAGTGCAAACCTCATCCCCGCTGCCCTGGCAGCCCTAAACCGGCACCGGGACCTGGCCGAATCCCTGATCACTCACACCTTCGAGCTGGCAGGGATACAGGAGGCCTTCGAAACCATGCTTGATCCGGCCCGGGGGGCAGGAAAAATCGTCATCACCATGCCGGTCCGTGAGCCTGCGGCCTCTGGCGCGCACACCGGCGAACGAGGGGAGAGCTGACCTATGAGACGCGAAGAAGCCCTCATCACCTCGAACCCGGCCGATCCGGCGTCCTCCTACGACGTCGTCGTGATGGGTTCCGGCGCCGCAGGCCTCACCGCTGCGGTCCGGGCAGCCCACGGCGGTGCCTCCGTGCTGGTGCTGGAGAAGGCAGCGCTGCTGGGCGGAACTACTTCCGCAGGCGGCGGCGTCATCTGGGCACCCAACAATCACCTTTCACTAACCGCAGGATTCTCCGATTCCCGGGCAGCCGGCATCAGCTATCTGCGGGCCGCGGCCGGCCATGCCATGCCGGACCAGGACATTGAGTGGTTCGTTGACACCGCAGCGGACGTGGTTGGATTCCTGGACCGCCACACCCGTGTGCGCCTGGTACCGCTGGCCCGTCCGGACTATCACCTGGAATGGGACGGCGCCGCCGCCGGAGGCCGCAGCCTGGACAACCTGCCGTTCTCCGACGACGACCACCCGGGACTGGCCGCCATGCTGCGGCCGTCCACCTACTTTCCGCTGCTCACCATGATCGAACGGGACAATCTCAACGGCCGGGCACCGGACCCGCAGCTGCTGCGGGCCCGTGCCGATGAGGGCATCCGCACCATGGGAGGGGCCCTCGCCGGGTCCCTGGCCGCCACCGCCCTCGATCAGGGAGTCCGTCTCGCAGTCCAGACACCCGTGACAGGACTGTCCCGTTCCGGCAGTGGATGGAACGTGGAGATTGCCGGACGGGAGGAGCCCATCCGTGCCGGCGCCGTCGTCATAGCCTCCGGCGGGTTCGAGTTCAACGCGGACCTGCGAGCAGCGTTCCTTCCGCTGCAGGCCACACCGATCGGCGCACCTTCCAACGAAGGCGACGGACTGGAACTGGCGCTCGCGGCCGGGGCAGCCGTGCGGGATATGACGGCGATGTGGGGTGTTCCGGTGATCACTCCGCCGGGCGCACGGTACGACGGCCGGCCCACGGGGCGGATGGCGAACGTGGAAATGACGCTGCCGGGGTCCATCACGGTCAATGCCGCAGGCCGGCGGTTCGTCAACGAAGCGTTGAACTACCACGACGCCGCCCGCGTCTTTGCCAACACCGATCCGCGAAGCTCCCGCCAGCAGAACAATCCTGCCTGGCTCGTCTTTGACTCGGATTACCACGCGAAGTACCCGGTGGCAGGCTCTGCCCCGGGTGTGGCGGAGGACTGGATGAACGGCTCGTCCAGCCTCTTGGAACTGGCTGAAAAGACGGGGATCGATGCCGCCGGGCTGGCCGAAACGGTGCTGCTGTTCAACGACGGCGCCCGGCAGGGCACCGATGCCCTGTTCGGCCGGGGAGCCAGCGAGCAGGACCGCCACCTCGGTGACCAGTCCAACCTGCCCAACCCCTGCCTTTCCCCGCTGGACAAGCCGCCGTTCTATGCAGTCCCCGTGCATGCAGGGATGCTGGGAACCTCCGGCGGGCTGGCAGTGAACCACCAGGGCCAGGTCCTGGGCTGGGACGGCGGGCCCATCACCGGGTTGTACGCGGCGGGCAACGCCGCAGCCGGGGTTTTCCGCAACCACTACCCGGGCGGCGGGGCGACGCTGGGATCCGCCCTCACGCGTGCCTATGCCGCTGCCCGCCACCTGTGCGAAGGCGCAGCATGATTCCGGATGGGGAAGCCCCGCAGCACCGGCTGCAGGCCTGGCCCGGACGCTTCGCCGGCAGGGTGGTGCTGGTTACCGGCGCCGGGGGAGGACTGGGATCCGAGGCAGCGGCCAGGCTGCGGGCCGAGGGCGCATGCATTGTGGCCACGGATGTCGCAGCACCCGCCGGATCCCCGGCGGATACCGAAAGTTTGTTCCTCGGGCTGGATGTCACGGACCAGGCGCAGTGGCAGCAGGTTCTCCGGCACACCCTGGACCGGTTCGGCCGATTGGACGGTGCGCTGTTCTGCCACGGCGTCCAGGGCCCGGAAGTGCCGGTGGAGGAGGTGCCGCATCAGGGCTGGAACCGCACCCTGGAGGTTAACCTGACGGGTTGCCTCTACGGGCTGCAGGCGGTTATCCCCCAGATGCGCGCGGCCGGATACGGCCGGATCGCCATGCTGGCTTCGATCGCAGGCAGGGAAGGGAACGCGAACATGTCGGCCTATTCTGTCTCCAAGGCGGGCCTGATTGCGCTGGCCAAGTCCGCGGCGAAGGAGACCGCTGCCGCAGGTATTTCAGTTAACTGTGTTGCGCCCTCGATGTTTCAGACGCCGCTGCTCAAGGACCTGAGTGCCGAACGCAATGCTGAGCTGCTCGCCAGGGTTCCGATGGGAAGGGTTGGATACCCGGCGGAGTTCGCGGCCCTGGCCGCCTGGCTGCTTTCCCCCGAATGCAGCTACATGACGGGGCAGACCCTGGACCTCAGCGGAGGCCGGAACACGGCCTGAGGAATGAGCCCGGCAGGTTTGGGGCTCTACTGTGGACACCGGCACTGCACGGTGCCAGATTGTGCGCATGGAACCCGCAGAACCAGAAGAGCTGACGGACTATCTGGCAGCCCTGGACCACCCGATGTCCTCCGTGGTGCGGCACCTTCGTGCGGCCATCCTCTCGGTGGATCCCCGGATCCACGAGAACATCAAGTGGGGCGCTCCGAACTTTGCCCTGCGTGATGACTTTGCCACTTTCAGCCTGCGCCGCCCGGAGAACATTCAGGTTGTTCTTCACACCGGTGCCAGGCCGAAGCCCGACCACCGTGAAATCACCGTCACCGACCCGCGCAAGGTGCTGCGGATGGCCGGACGGAACAGGGGAGTGGTGACCTTCTCAAGCCGGGCGGCCGCCGAAGCGGCGATGGACGATTTCACCGACGTCGTCCGCCAGTGGGTAGCCCAGCTGGAATAGGCGCTAAACCTCGGGCACCACTGCCTTGGGCGTACGCCCCGGGGCGCGGACCGGCAGCAGCGCCAGCAGACCCAGCAGCAGCACCAGTAGGATGCCGATGATGCCGTACCGCTGGGCTCCGAAGATGGCGATGAAGGCCGCAAAGAGCGACGGCGCCAGGAAACTCACGGCGCGGCCGGTGGTTGCGTAGAGCCCAAAGAGCTCCGACTCCTCGCCATCCGGTGCGAGCCGCGCGAGGAAGGCACGGGAGGCAGACTGGGCCGGCCCGACGAAGAGGCAGAGGGCCAGGCCGAAGATCCAGAAGGTTGTGTCTCCGGTCCATTCAAGGCCAAACAGGCTAACATCCTCCGCGCCCAGGACAGCGATGACCGTTCCTGCCAGCAGCAGGCCGGTCAGCGCCCCGACGATCACGGGCTTGGGACCGATCCGGTCATCGAGGAAGCCGCCGGCGAAGGAGCCTGCTGCGGCAACGATGTTGCCGAAGATGGCGAACATGATCACCTGGGAGAGCTCCCAGCCGAACGTTCCGCCCGCAATGATGCCGCCGAAGGTAAAGACCGCCGCCAGCCCGTCGCGGAATACCGCACTGGCCAGCAGGAAAAAGATGGTGTGCGGGCTGGTCTTGTAGATTGCCTTGATCCGCCGGAACAGCAGTCCGTAGGAGGCAAAGAAGCCAATCTTTGCGGCGCGGGTTCGGGGAACCTCGGGCACGGTGAAGAAGATGGGGAGGGAGAAGACCAGGAACCACGCGGCGGAGAAGAGAGCCACGGCGCGGATGTTCTGGCCGTTCTCCGAGGTGACGCCGAACCAGCCGATGTCCGGATTGATGAATCCTACCAGCACCAGTACGAGGGCGACGATACCGCCCACGTATCCCATGGCCCAGCCGAATCCGCTGACCCTGCCGATGGTGCCGGGGGTGGAGACCTGCTTGAGCATCGCGAAGTAGTTCACGTTGGCGAACTCGAAGAACACGTTGGCCAGGGCGATGAGCGCGACGCCGAGCAGCAGGAAGTTCTCACTCGGGTACACAAAGAAGCAGAGTCCGGTGGCAACGCAGACCGCCACGGTGTTGACCGCCAGCCACAGCTTGCGGCGCCCGCCGGTGTCGGACCTCTGGCCCGCGACGGGAGCCAGTACCGCCACCAGCACACCGGCCACGGCCAGACCGGCCCCCAGGACCGCTGAAGCGTGATCTTCGCCACCAAATGAATCGGAAGTCAGGTACACCGTAAAGACGAAGGTGGTCATCACGGCGTTGAAAGACGCCGATCCCCAGTCCCACGAGGCCCACGCCCAAACCTCCCGCCGTCGCGCCTGAGCGGGGGTCCCGGACTGTCCGGGAGTTGCGTGCGTCATCGAAGCCATGATCCAGATGCTAACGGGCAAATGCGCGCGGAAGGTGGACGGACGCGGCCGCGTTTGAACATGTTCCGAATGTGACCGGGGCTTATGCCTCCGCTAGAATAAATCAAAGCCCCTCGACCCGACGTTGATAACTAAAGCTGTGTTCTGACCTGTAAGGCCCATCAGAGAACCCGGGAGATCTACGTGCTAATTGTGCTAACCGTTCTATTTGCGGTGGCACTAGTGGCGCCCTCATTCTTCCGCCGGATTGGCAGGTCTGCTTTTTATCTTCTGGCGGCTGTTCCGGCCGGTGCATTCATCTGGCTGATGGCCACGTACCCCCGGTACATCGAGTCCGGCCAGTCCCTCGCCTCAGGCGCCCCGAACGCACCTCCGTCGGTCATTATCCCCTGGGTCCCGGATCTCCGGGTGGAACTGGCTTTCCGGATCGATGCGCTTTCGGCTGTCCTGGCAATCCTCATCCTCGGCGTCGGCTCCCTGGTCCTGTTCTACTGTGCCCGCTACTTCCGCCCCGAAGACCCCAAGATGGGCAGCTTCGGAGCGCAGCTGCTGGCTTTCGCCGCAGCAATGTTCGGTTTGGTGACGGCAGATGACCTGATTCTGCTCTTCATCTTCTGGGAACTGACCACCATCCTGTCCTACCTGCTGATCGGCTATTCCGCGCACCGCCTTTCGGCCCGCCGCGCAGCCCTGCAGGCGCTGATCGTCACCACGTTCGGCGGACTGGCGATGCTCGTGGGCATGATCATGCTCGGCTCGGCTGCCGGCACCTACAGGATCTCCGAGATCATGGCGATGGCACCGGAGCTGGTGGCAAGCGGAGTCATCGTTGACGTAGCCATCGTGCTGATGCTGATCGGCGCGGTCTCGAAGTCCGCACTTTTCCCCTTCCATTTCTGGCTCCCCGCGGCGATGGCCGCACCCACCCCTGTCAGCGCGTACCTGCACGCCGCGGCGATGGTGAAGGCCGGCATCTACCTGGTGGCCCGGCTCGCTCCCGGCTTCTGGGAAACCACGTACTGGACTCCGGTTATTACCGTGCTCGGCCTGGCGACGCTGCTGCTTGGCGGCTGGCGTGCCCTGCGCCAGCACGACCTCAAGCTGATGCTTGCCTACGGCACCGTCAGCCAGCTCGGTTTCCTCACCCTGGTGGTAGGCCTGGGCAACCGCGAAGCAGCCCTGGCCGGGCTTGGCCTGCTCGTAGCGCACGGGTTCTTCAAGGCCACGCTGTTCCTGGTGGTGGGCATCATCGACCACCAGGCCGGAACGCGTGACATCCGCAAGCTCTCCGGCGTCGGCCGCTCTGCACCCGTCCTTGCCGTCGTGGCAGCGATCGGTGCCGCCTCCATGGCCGGCCTGCCTCCGCTGCTTGGGTTCGTGGCCAAGGAATCCGTCTACGAAACGTACGTCCACTTCGCCGAGGAACAGGGCACCCCCACGGCCATTGTGCTGCTGGTCGGCGTTGTTGCCGGTGCCATCCTCACCTTCGCGTACAGCTGCCGGTTTGTCTGGGGCGGTTTCGCCACCAAGGAATCCTGCAAGCCGACGGCCTTCAAAGCCATTCCGTGGCCGTTCCTCGCCCCGCCTGCCATCCTGGCTGCCGCCACCGTCTTCTTTGGCCTCTGGCCGAAGCCGCTGGACACAATCATCAGCCCGTACGCGGACCTGTACCCGCTGGAAGGCGAAGCGACCCACCTGGCGCTCTGGCACGGCTTCACTCTGGCCCTCGGCCTGACGGTACTGACCATCGCGGCCGGAACCCTCCTGTTCTTCCAGCGCACCCGGGTGGAGAAAATCCAGGCGCGTATGGCCAGCCCGCTCGATGCCGAGCGCTCCTACCGCGGCCTGATCGGCATCCTGGATGACGCCGCGGTATGGGTCACCGGACGCACACAGCGCGGTTCGCTGACCTTCTATCTCTTTGTCATCCTGAGCATGGCCATCGTGACGCCGCTGGGCGCCGTCCTGCTCCGGGACGCGCCACTGCCGGAACACTTCCACTGGTTCGACTCCCCGCTGCAGGCCGTGATCGGTGCAGCCGTGGTGATCGGGGCAGTCGGTGCAGCCCGCGCCAACAAGCGGTTCCTGGCCGTGCTGATGGTAAGCGTCAGCGGCTACGGCATCGCCCTGATCTTTGCCCTGCAGGGTGCCCCGGACCTGGCACTGACCCAGATGCTGGTGGAAACCATCGTCCTGGTGGCCTTTGTGCTGGCGCTGCGGTCCCTGCCGGCCCGGCTGTGGAAGCGCGAACCCACGGGCCAGCGCCTGCTGAGGGCCGGACTCGGTATTGCCTTCGGAGCCGCCATGGTGCTCTTCGCCATGACCGCGATGGCATCCCGCGTGGCCGAACCCATCTCCCTGTCCTACCCCGAACTTGCCTACAAGGGCGGCGGCGGCCTGAACATCGTCAACGTGACCCTGGTGGACATCCGTGCCTGGGATACCTTCGGCGAGCTCTCTGTTCTGGCCATGGCGGCCACCGGCGTCGCTTCCCTGATCTTCATCCGCGGCCGCGGCGACAAGCGCCGCCGGGCCAATGAGATTGCCACCGGCTCCGTGGACCGCGGGCGCGAACACTTCGCTTCCTCCGAGCGGGAAGCCGCCACCCTCGCCCTGGCCCGGAAGTTCTCCTCCGTGGCCCGGGAAGCGTGGCTGGTAGCCGGCCGCACGCTGGCTCCCGAGCGCCGCTCCATCATCTTTGAAGTGGTCACCCGGCTGCTGTTCCACTCCGTGATCATCTTCTCCATCTACCTGCTTATTGCCGGCCACAACTCACCGGGCGGCGGCTTTGCCGGCGGGCTGATGGCAGGACTGGCACTGACCATCCGCTACCTTGCCGGCGGCCGCTTCGAGCTCGCCGAAGCAACTCCGGTCAGCGCCGGCACACTGCTTGGCGGCGGTTTGGGCCTGGCAGCGCTTTCCGCAGCAGCTCCGCTGTTCTTCGGCGGCCAGGTGCTGCAGAGCGCCATCATTGAGTTCACCTGGCCGGTCTTCGGTGACGTCAAGTTCGTCACCTCGACCATCTTCGACATTGGCGTGTACCTGGTGGTGGTGGGCCTGGTCCTGGACGTCCTGCGCAGCCTCGGCTCGGAAATCGACGAACGCTCCGAAGGCGGTTCCGATGACGACGACGAGGACCTGGTGGAACCCGAACCCGAACTGCTTGAAACGGAAGGAGTGTCCCGATGAGCGTCAACATCACGCTGCTGCTCATCATGGGCGCCCTGTACGCGGCTGGGATCTACCTGGTCCTGGAACGCAGCCTCACCCGGGTGGTGCTGGGCCTGGCCATGATGGCCAACGCCACCAACCTGCTGCTGCTGGCCACCGGCGGCTTCCAGGGACTGGCGCCGCTGTTCAGCTCCGAGATTCCGCCGGAAGACTACAACGACCCGCTCCCGCAGGCATTTATCCTCACCTCAATCGTTATTTCCTTCTCCGTCACGGCCTTTATGCTCGGCCTCATTTACCGGTCCTGGGTGCTGGGGCGCCAGGACGAGGTCCAGGACGACATCGAAGACCGCCGCGTGGCCAGCCAAAGCAGCTACGACGCGGAAGACGACGCCGATGTCCCCGAGGACACGACCGAGTTCACGCCGGCTGACGAGGCCGAGGAAGCACCCGGGTCGCAGCGCGGCCAGGGCACCGGAACCACAGGAGAGGCAAAACGATGAACGCTTCCAGTTTTGCCCCGCTCGCCGTCGTCCTGCCGTTCCTCGGCGCGGCACTGGCCTTCCTCCTCATCCGGCACCAGCGTTCCCAGCGCATCGTGTCCATCAGCGTGCTGACCCTGACGCTGGCACTGGAGTGCTTCCTGCTGGCCGCCGTCTGGGAAACCGGAGCGCAGGCAGTGAACCTGGGCGGCTGGATGCCGCCGTTCGGCATCACCATGGTGGTGGACCAGTTCTCCGCCCTGATGCTGGTGGTGTCCACGGCCATCAGCCTTGCGGTGCTTATCTACGCAGCCGGCCAGGGTATGACCGACGGTGATGAAGACGGACCGATTTCAATCTTCCATCCGACCTACCTGATCCTGGTGGCCGGCGTTTCCAATGCCTTCCTGGCCGGCGATCTGTTCAACCTCTACGTTGGCTTCGAAATCCTGCTGACGGCCAGTTACGTACTGATGACACTGGGCGGCACCACGCCCCGGATCCGCGCAGGCGTGACCTACGTCGTCGTCAGTGTCATTTCCTCTGTCCTGTTCCTCACCGCCATCGGCATGATTTATGCCGCAACCGGCACGGTGAACATGGCAGACCTTGCGATCAAGTTGGGCGAGCTGGACCCGGGAACGCAGATGATGCTCCACCTGATGCTGCTGGTTGCCTTCGGCATCAAGGCCGCCGTGTTCCCGCTGTCCTTCTGGCTGCCTGACTCCTATCCCACTGCTCCGGCACCGGTTACCGCGGTGTTCGCCGGCCTGCTGACCAAAGTGGGCGTGTACGCCATGGTCCGCACGGAGACGCTGTTGTTCCCGGGAGACCGAATCAATACGCTGCTGATGGTGGTGGCAGGACTGACCATGCTGGTGGGCATCCTGGGTGCGCTGGCGCAGACTGACATCAAACGTATGCTCTCCTTCACCCTGGTCAGCCACATCGGTTACATGGTGTTCGGCCTGGCGATCTCCTCGATCGTGGGCATTGGTGCGGCAGTGTTCTACGTGGTCCACCACATCACCGTCCAGACCAGCCTGTTCCTGGTGACCGGCCTGATTGAACGGCGCGGCGGCACAGCCAACATGGACCGTCTGGGAGGCCTGGCCCGGCTCTCGCCGCTGCTGGCAGTGCTGTACTTCATTCCGGCCATCAACCTCGCCGGTATTCCGCCGTTCTCCGGGTTCCTCGGAAAGCTGGGCCTCATGCAGGCCGGTGTGGAACTGGGCACGCCGCTGGCCTACGTGCTGGTAGCGGCCTCCGTCCTGACCTCGCTGCTCACCCTGCTGGTCATGGCACGGGTTTGGAACCGCGCGTTCTGGCGGACCCCGGAAGACGCTGTCCACCCGGACCCGATCCTGCTGGCCACCACCTCCGACGGAAGCACCGTCCGCGACTCCGGCAATGTGAGCGGACACAGCAGCGGGCGCTTTGGCGGCCGCTCCACAGTGAACCTGCTGCCGAAGTCCATGGTTTACCCCACCGTGGGACTTGTGGCCCTGGGTGTCTCCCTCACGGTGCTGGCAGGGCCGCTGTTCTCGCTGAGCGACGACGCCGCCCAGGACCTGCTGGACCGCACACCGTACATTGAAGCGGTCCTCGGCGAAGGGAGCGCACCGTGACTCAAAAAGCCCGCATGCGCAACCACCCGCGGATTCCCCTGCTGAAGGAACTGCCGCTGATCATCTGGCTGGTGCTGCTCTGGGGAGCGCTCTGGCAGGACTTCAGCCTGGGCAATTTGGTGTTCGGCGCCATCATCGCGTTTGTTGTCACCAACATTTTCTACCTGCCTCCGGTAGACCTCTCTGGCCGGTTCAACATTCTGTACGCCGCGGGCTTCGGTGTGCGGTTCCTCTACAAGCTCGTGATCGCGAGCGTCCACGTGCTCTGGCTGGCCACCGTCCACGGCCCGCGGATCAGGAACGCCGTGGTCGCCGTAAAGCTGCGCAGCCACTCGGACCTGCTGGTCACGGCTACCGGCCATGCGCTCTCCCTGATCCCCGGCTCGCTGGTGGTGGAAGTGGACCGTTCCACATCAACCCTTTACCTGCACTGCCTGGGCGTGAACAGCCAGGAGGCAGCGGAAAAGGTCCGCGACGACGTGCGTGCCACTGAATCCTGGCTGATCCGCATGATGGGCACCCGGGAAGACCTGGCCCTGGTACGGGCCGAGCAGAAAGATCTCAAGGAACTGCGCGAAGGGGAGGTCAGCCGATGACTGTAGCCGTCATCATCGTCTCCGTCATGCTGGCAGTCTCGGCGGCCGGTGCCATCTTCCGCATTGTCCGCGGACCCTCCATTCTTGACCGCGTCCTTGCCGCGGATGTGCTGCTGGCCATCGTCGGCGGCGCCCTCATCGTGGATATGGTCGTGAACCGGAACCTTGATTACCTTGCGCTGCTGATCGCTATTTCGCTGATCGGCTTCATTGGCTCCGTGACGGTTGCCCGCTTCGTAACGGACCGGAGGTAGCCATGAGCGAAACCGTGATTGACGTAATCGTCGGGGCACTGCTGCTGGGCGGGGCCACCATGTCCTTCGCCGCAGCGATCGGCCTGACCCGCTTCCCGGACCTGATGAGCCGGATGCACGCGGCGACCAAACCGCAGGTGCTCGGCCTGCTGCTTTTCCTGCTGGCCATGGCTGTGGAGTTCCGCAGCTGGGTCCTGCTGCCGGTCCTGGCGCTGTGCTGGATCTTTATGCTGCTCACCGCGCCCGTGTCTGCCCACATGGTGGGCCGTGCCGGCTACCGCACCAAGCACCTGCGCCCGGAGCTGCTGACCATCGATGAGCTGGACGACGTCGTGGAACGGGCGCAGCAGCTGATGTTTGAGGTGAAAGAAGAAAAGGCGGCTGTTGAGGCGGAAGCCGATCCGTTGGTCGACGACGATCCCGGGCAGGAACCGGACGGCACCTACTACACCGGGGATCTCAGCGACGAGGAACTGGCACGCACCCGTGCCGAAGCGGAGGCGGCCAGCCGCCCGCCCGGACGAAGCCGCGAAGGCTGACCCGGCTTACCATTCCCCCGAGATGACAGAAACTGCCCGTATGAACGCTCATACGGGCAGTTTCTGTCATCTCGGGGGGTGCCTCTATGGTTTTCGTCAAGCGGCTGAGGGCAGGTTCTTAGGTGCAGGGTCTTCGTAAAGGGTGCCGTCGCGGAGCATGGCGAAGAG
>NZ_JBSHIT010000008.1:46602-198676 GCF_053619115.1 Arthrobacter sp. NPDC055585 | reverse complement strand
GCCGGTTCTCCGGCCGCCCAAACCTATTGTTTCCCGGTTACCGGAAGTTACCGGAAGTTAGCTCCTGCTGCCGCGGCGCCGCTTGGCGGCAGCTACGCCCGCCCCGCCCGCGGCGATCAGCCCGGCCCCGAGGGCCAGGAAGCCCCCGGCGAACTCGGCGCCGGTGGACGGCAGACGCTTCTTGCCCGGCCGATCCGGCGTCGGGCGCGGTGCCGGCTGCGTTGAGGTGTAGGTGTTGACGACCCGCAGCTCGGAGGCACCGGCCGCGGTAATCCCCACCGGTTCGGGGAGGACTGTGCTGACTTCCAGCCCGCTGGTTACCCCGGTAGCCGTCTCCGTCACGGCACATTCAGAACCCTGGGCAAGCCCGCCGTAGGTGTTCATGACGTCGCCGGTGGCACCGGCCTGTATCGTCACGGTCTCATCCAGCACCGTCTCCTCCCCCAGCGTGCAGACCACATTCAGCACCACTTCGCCCTGGTGCCCTGCGGCCGCTCCGGCGAGCTGCTTGGTGACAACCAGCGTGCCCGGATTGAACGTGTAGGTGTTCGTCACCGTCGCCTCGCTGACCGTCGCAGCCGCAATGGTCACCGGATCAGGCAGGACCGTGGTGACACCCACCGTCTCAGTTGCTCCTGTGCCGGGTTCCGTAACGGTGCATTCGGTTCCCACGGCCAGGCCTTCGAACACCTGGGTTTCAGTGCCGGTGGTTCCTGCGGGAATGGTGACGGTTTCGTCCAGCACCGTCTCTCCGTCCAGCGTGCAGGTGATGCCCAGGACAATGTCATCCTGCGCGCCCGCTGCCTCTCCCTCGATCACCTTGGCAACAGAGAGCGAACCCGGGTTGAAGGTGTAGGTGTTAGTGACCGTGGCTTCAACCCCGGCGCCGGCCGCGATAGTGACCGGATCCGGCAGCACGGTGGCTACCCCAATGGTTTCGGTTGAGCCGTCCTGAGTCTCGGTCACGGTGCATTCGGTGCCCAGCGTCAGGTCCTCGTACTGCGTCGATTCGGTGCCAGTCGAGTTTGCCGGGATGGTGAACGTCTCATCGAGCACCGTCTCCCCATCCAGGGTGCAGACGGTTCGCAGCACGACGTCGCCCTGGTTCCCGGCGGCTTCGCCGTCGATGACCTTGGCGACTGAGATGGATCCGGGAGCGAAGGTGTAGGTGTTGGTGACCGTGCCGCCGGCTTCCCCACCAGCCGGAACGGTGAACGGGTCCGGGAGGTCGGTCGTCACCAGAACGGCCGGCGTGCTGCCGTCTTCCAGTTCCGTCACCTCACACGATGCGCCGGCCGGAATGCCGATGTACACCGCCACCGTGTCCTCGGTCGCCTGCGGCGGCGCCTGGAACGTTTCCTGCAGAACGGTGGTTCCGTCCAGGGTGCAGGTGACCTCCACCTCCACTGCCTCCTGGCTGCCGGCAGCGGGACCCGCGAACGCCTTGATGACCCGGATGACACCGGGCTTCTCGGTGTAGGTATTGGTTACCGCGGCAGTCGCCTCTTCTCCGGCAGGGATGGTCACGGCGTCGGGCAGGTCGACCACTACTTCGACCTGCTCTGTCTCCCCGGTTGCGGATTCAGTCACCTGGCACTCGCTGCCCGCCGGAATATCCGTGAACGTCTGCGGTTCCGGTGCCGTGGTTCCCGCCGGGATCGTCACGGACGTGCTGAGGGTCGTCTCGTCGTCGAGCCGGCAGAGGATGTCCAGGACCACATCGCCCTGCTCTCCCGCCGCCGCGCCCGCGATCGTCTTGGTGACAGTCAGCGATCCGGGGTTGACCGTGTAGGTGTTTGTCACCGTGACCTCGACGCCGTCACCCGCAGGAATGGTGACAGTCCCGGTTGTTGGATCGGAGACCGTCACTACGCCGATCTGGGTACTGGATCCGTTCGCTGTCTCTGTGACGGTGCAGACGGTTCCTGCCGCCAGCCCGGCGTATTCCACCGGGTCGGTCTCGGTGGCACCGGCCGGAATGGTGATCGTCTCGTTCAGCGTGGAGCCCCCGGTGCAGACGACGTTGAGCGTTACTGCACCCTGCTGCCCGGCTGCCTCACCGTCAATGATCTTGCGGACGGCCAGGACACCGGGATTGAAGGTGTAGGTGTTCGTAACGGTAGCCTCAGCGGTTCCGGCGGCGGGTACGGTGACCGTTCCCAGCCCGGTCGTTTCGACAGCGATGGCGGTCGTCTCTCCGGTAGTCGGTTCCGTGACCTCACAGCTGGAACCGGCGGGCAGCCCGCTATACTCGGCCGGTTCAACCTCAGTGGCATTGGCAGGGATTGTGATGGTCTCGTTCAGGACGGTAGTGCCGCCGGACGTGCAGACCACGGAGATCACGATCGGGTCCTGGGCACCGGCTGCCTCACCCGCAATGGCCTTGCGGACCACCAGGGTGCCCGGAACGAACGAATAGGTGTCAGTCACGTTGGCCGTCGCCGTGGTGTTGGCTGTAATGGTGACGGGATCCGGAACCACCGTTTGCACCGTGACGGTATCCGTGGCGCCGTCGGCTGTTTCGGTAATGGTGCAGACCGCCCCGGCCGGAATCTCGTTGAAGGTTTCGCTGACGGGGTCCGTAGTGCCGGCAGGCACATCGAGAGTGAACTGGTATCCCGGCCCGCAGTCGACGGCGATCGAGACGGCTCCCTGGCTGCCGGCAGCCTCACCTGCGATCGTCTTGGTAACGGTCAGGGAACCGACCTCAAAGAATGTCGCCGTTGCGGTGGCGTTGGACGTGAGCGTGCGGGTAGCCGCAAGGATCAGCTTCTGGGCCGCCGTGGTTCCCGGCGTGGCGCCGTCGTACAGATAGACCCGGCCGGTGGGTACCGTCACGGCTGCCTGCGCCAGGACCGTGGCCGGCCCGGTGTCCCCGGCGTTACTTCGCACCCACACCTGTGTCCCGGAAGGTACGGGGTTGGTAAGCGGAACCGTTCCGGCGGCGTCGGCGTACAGCGTGAAGCCGTCGTCAACGCTCACGTTGATCTCAGCTCCCGCCTCTGCCTCCACTGTGTAGGGACCGGCCACTCCGTTAACGGATGCTTCCGCTGTGGGCGGAGTGATGGAAATGTCCGGTGCCGGGGGCTCGGTCAGCGGTCCCGCAGCGATGGTGGCGTTCACGATCGCTGCGACGGTCGAGTACAGGGGGTCATCCCGGCTGACCACATAGCCGTCGGTGAAGAACCAGATGGCAGCCTGCACCGCTGCCGCCCGCTGGTTGTCGTTGAGTCCAGCCGGAAGGTTCGTCGACGGATAGTAGGTGTTCAGGATGCGTGCCACGTACCCGATGTTGGGCACGTTCGCCTCGCTCCACTCCCCGTTCACATACCCCAGACCCTGGCTGGTGGGGGTACGGATATCGATGCAGTACATCTGGGCAGTGTTGCCCTCGGCGTCCTGGGTGTTCAGAAGC
Source organism: Arthrobacter sp. NPDC055585 (assembly GCF_053619115.1). NCBI lineage: Bacteria > Bacillati > Actinomycetota > Actinomycetes > Micrococcales > Micrococcaceae > Arthrobacter > Arthrobacter sp. NPDC055585. The sequence continues at coordinate 195,261 of NZ_JBSHIT010000008.1, read as the reverse complement.
CCGGCAAACCACACGTTCTCCGTTACGTATCCCTGCGGTCTGCTGGTGGGATACGTGTTCACAGGCCAGGTAGCACCCGCCGGGGGAAGCGCCCCGTTGACTGCCTGCCCCGGGCCGGTGGATGTAAAGACGATTTCTGTCTGGTCGCTGACGACCACCGGCTCGTTGCGCACTTGTTCTTCCGGCAATGCGTGGACCGGTCCGGCGAACGGGAGCAGAAGCAGTAGCGCCAGGACAAAGACGGCAAGGCCTCTGATCCTCCGGCGCAGCCTTCGATTCGTGGTTTCACGGTGGGCAGAAGACTGCTGAGTGTTCATGGTTCCCCTCGGGTGCGAGTCGTCAGGCGGAGCCGGTCCCGGTCCGAAACGGGGTTGCTGGATCCGGCTCTGGCCGCCGAGACTAACCTCCGGTCCGGGCGGTCACCAGAGGGGCAGTCGATCTCCGCCCGTTAGGCCCGGATAATTCTCCGTTCACGCGCCACCGCGATGGCCGCGGTGCGGTTGTCCACGCCGAGCTTCTCGTAAATGTGGACCAGATGGGTCTTCACGGTGGCCTCGCTGATGAACAGCCGGCGGGACATGGCCCGGTTGGACATCCCGGTGGCCAGGAGCTCAACCAGCTCGATTTCACGCGCGCTCAGGGAAGGCTCCGTATTGCGCACGCGGCCCATCAGCCTGGCGGCGACTTCCGGAGCGAGCGCGGTCTGTCCCGCCGCAGCCGACCGGACGGCGTCCCGGATCGCCTCCGGCGGGGCATCCTTGAGCATGTAGCCGCTGGCGCCGGCCTCGACGGCCGCCAGGATGTCCGCGTCGGTGTCGTAGGTGGTCAGCACCAGCACAGGCAGGTCCGGGTACTGTTCCTTGATGCGCCGGGTGGCTGTCACGCCATCCATGCCCGGAGCCATCTGAAGGTCCATGAGCACCAGGTCAATCCTCTCGCCAACCACTGCCTCGCGTTCAAGGATCTTCAGCGCTTCATCCCCGTCCGCTGCCTCTTCCCCTACGGAAACCTCCTCGAAGCCGGAGAGCATCGCCCGCAGCCCGGCCCGCACCACCGGGTGGTCATCCACCAAAAGCACACGCAGTTCAGCCACGGCGTTGCCCTCCCGCGTCGGGAGCCTGTCCCGGAACGGATGCGGGCAGATCCGCCGCTGCCGGGGCCTGCCGCGCGTCAGGCAGGGGAAGGCGGATGCCCACGGCGGTTCCTTCTCCCGGCACTGACTCAAGGTCCATCCTGCCTCCCAGCGCTTCAACGCGGTCTGCAATGGAAATAAGTCCGTAGCCGCTGCCGTCGTGGCGCGGCCCCGAACGGGCACGCTCGACGGCCGGGTCAAATCCTCGCCCATCGTCGAAAATGTCCAGCGTCACGTCCCGGCCTACGAAGGCCAGCGTCACCACGGCCCGGGAAGCGGAGGCGTGCTGCAGGACATTGGCCAGAGTGGCCTGTACCGCCCGCAGTACGGCAACTTCATAGGGCGCCGGCAACGGGACCGGGACGCCCTCCAGCCGCAAACTGCAGGCCAGCTCCCGGCCCTGGGCGGCAGCCCGTTCCTGGACGGACCGGCAGGCACGCTCCAACCGGTCAACGAGTGACCCGCCGCCGTTCTCGGATCCACGCAGGTTCCGAACAAACTGCCGGGCCTCGCCCAGGTTCTCCGCCGCGGTTTCCTCAACCGTCCCCAGCCGCTCCCGCACGGTTTCGAGGTTCCCGGCATCGAGGGAAGCGCGGGCTGACCTGCTCATTAATACGATGCTTGCCAGTCCCTGGGCCAGGGTGTCGTGGATTTCGCGGGCCAGCCGCCCGCGCTCTTCCAGCACCCCCTGTTCCCGCTGGCTGCGTGCCAGTTCTGCGCGGGTGCGGTGCAGTTCGTCCAGGGCTTCTCGCTGGTTGGTCACCTCGGCGTACAGCGCCTGGTACGCGAGCGCCATGATGACGGCGAATCCGGCCCCAATCAGCGGGCCTAACAGCATCGCGGCGTGGAACTCCCCGGCGTGCGCCCACTGCGCCGCTACAACGGCGGCGGTAGTTGCCGTGACGCCGAGGAGCGCCGGCCGCAGGGGCAGCAGATGCAGCTGGAGGAAGAACAGCGGAAAGGCCAGCCAGGAAAAGTCCGGGCTCAGCACCAGCAGCACAGCCCAGAGACCTGTGACTGCACCCAGCCAGGCCAGGCCGTGCCGCTCCGGGTCAAAGCGCAGGGTCCAGCGTCCCCGGCCGCCGTCGGACGCCCGTTTTTCGGCCACCGTACCGATCACATAGACCGCCGCCAGCACAGCGGACAGCAGCAGCGCCAAGAAGGACACCCAGGACAGCGGGCCCATAAGCAGCATCCGGCCAACGGCGACGGCCAGCAGGAGCGCAAAACCGACGTGCAGGGCCAGGCGCAGCACACGCAGGACCCGCTCGCCGGCCCGTGGCCGGTCCAACTCAGCGGACATACCGCCAGCCTAGCCACGGCCGCACCGTGCCGCATCAACCGAATGGTTGACCGTCCGCTGCACCTTTTGATGCGCACGGACCGTACGGTCCACCGATGCCGGGCAGCCTCCCCGCCGGAAGAGTTGAAGCAGGGGAAATCCCGAGAAAACCGGTCTACACGATCAAAGGAAAATCCACATGTATCTGGCCCTGCGAGAAATGCGCTTCGCGAAAGGCCGTTTCGCCCTGATGGGAACGGTCGTTGTGCTCATCAGCTTCCTGCTCGTGATGCTCTCCGGCCTCACGGCCGGCCTGTCCGACCAGTCCACCTCCAGCATCAAGTCCCTCCCGGCCGACGAGGTGGTCTTCGGCGCGCCTGCGGGCACCGAGCCCAAGGCGTCTTTTACCGAGTCTTCGGTCACGCCCCAACAGCAGCAGGCGTGGCAGGACGCACCCGGAGTCAGCAGCGCCGAGCCGCTGGGCATCACCCAGGGACGCATCCAGGCCGGAGGCACGGCCTCCGCCGCGATCTTCGGCGTGAATCCCGGCAGCAGCATTGCCCCTGAGGGCGTGGCACCGGGGAGGGCGGTCCTCAGCCAGCAGTTCGCTGATGACCTTGGACTGCAGCCTGGTTCGGACGCGTCCGTCAACGGCCAGCCGTTCACCGTTTCAGCCGTGGTGGATGACCAGTGGTACAGCCACACCCCGGTTGCCTGGATCTCCCTTTCTGACTGGAAGTCCGTGGCGCACACCGAACCGGGCGTTGCCGGTACGGTCCTGGCCGTTGATTACGACGGCGGCAAGCGGGACGGTGCCGCGATGGACGCGGCGAACAGCGCGGCCGGAACCACCAGCTTGGAGCGTTCAGACAGCCTGACGGCCTTGCCTGCCTATTCCTCCGAGAACGGCTCCCTGCTGATGATGCAGGCTTTCCTGTACGGAATTTCAGCCCTGGTGATCGTGGCGTTCCTGACCGTCTGGACGCTGCAGCGCACCCGGGACATCGCCGTGCTGCGGGCACTGGGCGCAACACGTTCCTATGTGCTGCGGGACGCGCTGGTCCAGGCCGGCGTCATCCTCGCCGCCGGGGCCGCCGCTGGAGGCCTGCTCGGTGCCGCAGCCGGCGCCGTGGCCGCCACGGCTGCACCCTTCGCCGCCACCCCTGCCACCACGGTGCTGCCGGTAGCCGGCGTCTTCTTCCTTGGCCTCGCCGGGGCAGCGCTCGCCGTCCGCCGCGTCACCCGGGTTGATCCCCTCCTGGCCCTGGGCGGGAACTGATCCCGCCGAAACTTCACCAGCTACAGACAGGAACACCCCATGAACAACACCGGCACAGCCCTGATCCTCAAGAACGTCACGCTCGAATACCCTGACGGGCAGAACAACACCATCCGGGCGCTGGACAACGTCAGTCTGTCCGCCGTCCGCGGCACCGTCACCGGCCTGGCGGGACCCTCCGGTTCCGGCAAATCCAGTCTGCTGGCAGTCGCGGCAACCCTGATCCCGCCAACTTCCGGAACGGTGGAGGTCAACGGGTCCGACGTCGGCGGGCTGGATGACACCGGCCGGGCCCGGCTGCGGCGGGAGGAAATCGGGATCGTGTTCCAGCAGCCGAACCTGCTGCCCTCCCTCACCGCCGTGGAGCAGCTCGTTGCCGTGGCACACCTGCGCGGCGAATCCACCGGTCCGGCTGCGGAGCGCGCCGCGGAACTGCTGGGCGTCGTCGGGCTGGGCGGACAGGCGAACCTGCGCCCGCACCAGCTCTCCGGCGGCCAGCGGCAGCGCGTGAACATTGCCCGGGCGCTGATGGGGAACCCGTCGCTGCTCCTGGTGGATGAGCCGACTGCGGCGCTGGACCATGAGCGCTCCGCCTCCATCATGAAGCTGCTCCGGGGGGTCACGGAGGAATTCAACGTGGCCACCGTCCTGGTAACGCACGACGTCGAATTCCTTCCGCTGGCGGACGTGGTGGTGCGGATGCGGGACGGCGTGCTGACCCACCCGTCCGCGGTGGACACGCCCTGAGCCACCGGCTGCGGGGCTATCCAACAGACCGGGAGACGTGCCGCAGCCAGCGGCCAACCGTCTCAAGTTCCTCCTCGGTGAACCCGTCGGTGATGAGGCTGTTGAGGTCGCTGATCGCTTCCCGGACATCCGTCAGGGCGTCCTCCCCCGCTGCGGCCAGGTTCACCCGGATAGTCCGCCGGTCCTCCGGATCCGGTTCCCGGCGGATCAGCCCGGCCTGTTCCATTCGTGCGAGCAGGCCGGAGGTGCCCGCAGCTGAGCCGTGAATCGCTGCTGCCACTTCGCCGGTGGTGGTCCCGGGCGCGGCCGCAACGTGGAAGAGGACGCCTGCTGCCGGAGCGCTGATACCGCGGCTGCGTCCGCGGCGGCTGATCCACCGTGCCAGCCGGCGTTCGGCTTCCAGGGTGAGGAAGACCAGCCGGGGTGACTTACCGGACTTCATGGCCCGGTGATCCCTGCGCGGTCTGACAGCCAAGCGGCTGCGTCGGGCCACAGGACGGCTCCCGGGCCACGGCGAAAGTAGCCCATATGGCCTATCGCCGCCACGCCGATGCCGGCCGGGGAGTAGGTGCGGGTTTCCACCTTCGCATTCACCAGCTGCCGGGCGATCACGCCGATCTGGGACGGAGTTGCCCACGGGTCGTCGTCGAGTCCGATGCACAGCACCGCCGTGCGCACCCGGGCGGTCCGCTCCCTTGCATGCATGGTCGGGTCATCGAAGAAGTAACCCGGCGTCCGCGACCACCGGCTCCATTCGAGCATGGCCGCGGCGGGCATGTCTTCGCCAAGACCAAGCCGCTTTCCGGGAACGTAGCCCAGCACCCGGGCCAGGCCGGGACCGGCCACCCGGAGAATCAGTTCCACCCGCGCCCGCTCGGTACGGTCCGGGATGGACGCGGTGACGCCGGCATGGGACGCGACGGTCATAAAGCCGCGGAGGTCCTGGCCGCCGTTGTTCAGCGCGAGCGCGTGTCCGCCCAGACTGTGCCCGACGGCGAGGTGCGGCAGGTCCGGATACCTCGCGCGCAGCCAGGCCGCGGCCGCCGGAACGTCCATCTCCATCCAATCCCGCATCCGTAGCCGCCGGTTCTCCCGGGCACTGCCGGATGCACCGGTGCCGCGGTAGTCGTAGGAGAGCACGGCGAACCCCCGGGTTGCCAGATACTCCGCGAAGCCGCTGTACAGCCGTTGCGGAACCGCAGTGGCCGGATGGATTGCGACGGCGGCAAGCGGCTCATCCTCCAGGGGAAGACGCAGCGTACCGAAGATGGTTCCCGCGGTCCGCACACCGATGCTGACCTGCCGCGCCTCAGTTCGGGGCGCCTCAATATTTCGCATGCGAATTACCCTAGGTCCCGGCAGAGGCTGGCACCAGAGGCTATGGACTGTCTTCGGGGTAATCCGCACCTGCATCCCGCGGATAGTCGTCTTCGCCGTCGGGCGCGGAGCCATCCCGTTCCTGGTCCAGCCGGTCCGCTTCGGAGCCGCCGGGCAGCAGCGGATCCCCGTGCGCTCGAACGGGGTCGGCAGCGCCGTCGTCCTCCTCCGCATCCGTAACGGCGGGAAGCTGCTGCTCCAGCGTGTCCTCTTCGTTTCCGGAAGGGATTGCGGGTTCTTCAAAGGGTGTGGCCATTGCAGGTTCTCCTTTGCAGCACATGCGCCCTCTGCCCTGAAATCGGGAACAGGACGGCGCGGGAACAACGGGGGTTAATACCCTATGCCATAAGACTGCTGACTGCCCCTGCGCCCGCCAACGCGAGTAAATAGCCTGGCTAGTATTCCGTTGGGCTAGACTTGTCCGCATGCCTGAACACGCCAACCCCACCGGAGCCGGTTACTGGTACGGCCAGTCACCAGAAACCGCAGGCGGCGTGGACGTACTCAATGCCCTCCGCGCATACCGCGCCGCCGAGGCTGCGATGCGCCGCCGCACGCGGGACTCAATGCGGATGAACGAGACCGATCTGCTGGCAATCCGTTATGTCATGCAGGCCCGGCAGGCGGGTCACTCCATTGGCCCCAAGGACTTATCCCGCGTCCTGAACATCTCCACCGCCTCCACCACAGCCCTGATCGACCGGCTGCAGAAGGGCGGTTACCTAACGAGGCGCCCGCACCCCACGGACCGGCGGGCCCTGGAGATTATCCCTACGGAGAATGCGGACACCGAGGTTCGTGAAACCCTGGGCAAAATGCACCGCAGAATGCTGGAAACTGCCGAATCACTGTCCCCCGAGGAGGCCGCAACGATCACGCGGTTCCTGCAGGAAATGACCCGGGTTTTGGAAAGCGACGGGTAGGATTAGTCTCCAAACTTTACTTATCAGGAGCCTTACATTATAAATAGTCAAGCTAGCTAGTTGCTAGCCTACCTATCGAAGGGTGCAGTTCATGACGGTCATAGATTCACAGGTCCCCGCTAATTCCGCCCCGGACGACGGCTCCCTCTCCTCGCTCGCCATGGCCGCATCCAACCTTGAAGCGCAGCAGTGGGCGGTTGACCGCGCCGAGCAGGTGCTCACTGAACTGGTGCAGAGCGCCGTCAATGAAGGCCTGGAAACCGGAAGCATTGCCGCAGTAGCCGGGCTCACCCCGGAAGAAATCGAAAAAATCTCTGCCGAAGGCACCGACGCCTAAGCAGCTCAAGCCCCGCCACGCTTCTCCCCGCAGCCTGTACGTGTCATATAAGTACTCGTAGCCCATGTCCCCCCACAGCGCGCTAACGTGTTCCATGACACATTCCGCAGCTGCAAGGGAGAAGCGTGGCGGTTTTTAGCCGGACCCGCAGGACCCCGCCCGTCCGGGCCGGCCTGGCCCTCACAGGCATCCTCCTGATCGGAGTGAACCTTCGGGTCGCCTTCGTGTCAGTGGGTCCGCTGCTGGCAGACATTGGCCGCGAGTTCGACTTCACCAGCGCCCAGTCGGGCCTCCTCACCGGTCTGCCGCTCATTGCTTTTGCACTCTTCTCCCCGCTTGCACCCGCAGTCGCACTGCGGACGGGACTGGACCGTGCACTATGGCTGTCCCTCTCCCTGCTGGCAGCCGGGACAGTGCTCCGCTCGATGCCGGTTCCAACCGCCCTCTGGACCGGCACGGTCCTTATAGGCATTGCGATCGCCTTCCTCAATGTGCTGCTTCCATCACTGATCAAACGGGACTTTCCCGGCAAGGTCAGCCAGCTCACCGGCCTCTACATCGCCGCCCACAGCCTGGTTACCGCACTGGGCGCCGCCGTCGTCGTCCCGATCTCCCTAGTACAGGGAACCGGCTGGCGCCTGGCTCTGGGAATCTGGGCTGGACTGGCGCTGATTGCGATGGCGGTGCTGCTGCCCGGCCTCAGGCGTACCGCACCCGGCAGCGCCGCAGACGGAACTGCCTTACCAAAAACACCACCCGCCCGCATCCGTTCACCGTGGACCACCCTGCTCGGCTGGCAGGTAACGCTGTTTATGGGTCTGCAGTCCGTCGCCTTCTTCGTCGTCACGACCTGGCTGCCGAGCATTGAGCGGGACCAGGGAATCTCCGAAACGACCTCAGGCCTGCACGTCTCGATCTTTCTGCTGGTAGGCACAGCCTCATCCCTGCTCACCGGGGCCATCTTGGGAAAGTTCGCGGACCAGAGGCTGCTCGGCGTCACGGGCAGCCTTCTGGCCATGGCCGGCTTCCTGGGCCTGCTGGCTGCCCCGCAGCTTTCCGTGCTGTGGGTGGTGGTCAGCGCTTCGGGCTGCGGATCCATGATCGTCACGGCTCTGTCCCTCTTCAGTCTCAGGACCACCCACCATGTCCAGGCGGCCGCCCTCTCCGGCATGGCCCAGTCTGTGGGCTATGCGCTGGGCGCTGCGGGTCCGGTGCTCTTCGGACTCCTCTATGACCTCAGCGGCGGCTGGACGGCTCCCCTGGCGGTAAGCGCCGGCATTATGGGGCTGACATGCGCCACGGCTTTCCTCGCCGGGCGCGACAAGGTGCTGCCGGAGCGGCCCCGGCAACCCCAGGCCGGGGACGCCGAAACTCAGCTGCGTTCGTAGCGCCAGTCGCTGCCGCGCATCACCAGACGGTGCCGGCTGCCCGGCTGCCCGGCGCCTTCCGCGGGATACTGGTCATCGCCGTGCCAGGCGATGACGGCGTCCGGTTCGTAGCCGTCCAGCAGGCGGCTGCTGTAGGTTTCCGGCTGCGCGGAAGCAGCGTATGCCAGGGCGGCTGCGGTGTTCTGGAACTGCTGAAGCACGGTGAGGGTAACGAAGGTGGGCGCAACCAGGAGCATGTTCCCGTCCCGGTGCAGCCCAAGGGCTTCTGCCGGGGTGAGCCAGGCATGGTCGATCAGCTCACCCGGGTTCAGGCGGATTTCACCTGCCGGGGCCGGGGCCAGGAAGAACCAGGTGCGCAGCCGCTTGGGCGCCTGCAGCGGCGGAACCCAGCAGGAGAGGTCCACCAGAGCATCCGGCGCCAGCACCAGGCTGGTCTCCTCAGCAGTCTCCCGCACCCCGGCGATCCTCGCCGCGGCCAGCTCCCCTTCCGGGTTCCGAGGCTCAGCCTGCAGGTCCGGCGGTACGGACCCCGCGGCGTCGTAGTCCTCCGGATCAACCCGCCCGCCCGGGAAAACCCAGGCACCGGCAAATGTGCCCGTATGCCGCGGGCGCTCCAGCAGCAGGACCTCGACCCCGTGCGCGCCGTCGCGCAGCAGGACCACCGTGGCGGCTGTGCCAACCAGTGTCATCATTCCCCTGTCATTTCCCTGTCCAAGGAGTTGTTTCCTCCTTGGATCGTAGCGAACGCACACCCAAGGCTGCGCACCGTTGCCCGGAGTCCCTGAGTGCACTTACATGGATACCCAGGAGGCGGAGCCATGAACCGATCTGAAGGCACGACGAAGTACGACGTCAAAAAGGCAGAGCGGGAACTGTACGCCCCCGGGCGGAACTTCGCCCTGGTCCAGGTGCCCCCGCAGCATTTCCTTGCCGTGGACGGGCACGGGAACCCCAACACCTCATCGGATTACGCCGCCGCGGTCCAGGCGCTGTACGCCGTGGCCTATTCCCTAAAGTCCGCCGTGAAACGCAGCACGGGGCAGGACTCGGTGGTGGCACCGTTGGAAGGTCTGTGGCGGGCAGAGGATCCGGAAGTCTTTGTGCAGGGGAACAAGGACTCCTGGGACTGGACCATGCTGATCAGCCAGCCGGAATGGATCAGCCGGGAGCAGGCTCTGGCGGCGGCTGCGGAGGTCCGCACCAAAAAGGCTCTCGACGCCGCGGCGCGAATGCGCTGGCTGGAGCTGGAAGAAGGTCTCTCCGTGCAGCTGATGCACATTGGCTCCTACGACGAGGAGGCCCCGGTCCTGGCCCGGCTGCACCATGAATTCATGCCCGCGAACCATCTGGCCTTCAACGGCGACCACCACGAGATCTACCTCAGCGACCCGCGGCGCACTGCACCCGAAAAGCTCAAGACCATCCTGCGCCAGCCGGTTCGCAGAACTTAAAAACAATTTACCTATTGCAATGTTGTGCGTGACACACCATAGTGTGAGTCATGGACCAAGAACTGCTGGGTGGACATCTCCAGGAACTGCGCCGCGGAACCGTGGTGCTGGCCTGCCTCTCCATTCTCAAAAAACCCGGCTACGGCTACGGGCTGCTTGAAGCACTGGAACAAGCCGGGTTCGCCGTCGAAGCCAACACCCTCTACCCGCTGCTGCGCCGCCTTGAAAAGCAGGGCCTGCTGACCAGCTCCTGGGATACCGAAGAGGCGCGCCCGCGGAAGTTCTACACCACCAGCGAGCAGGGCACCGAGCTGCTGAACGCCCTGCTGAAGGATTGGGAAGCGCTCCATGCCTCCATCCGCCAGCTCAACGAAGGACAACCATCATGAGTACTCTCACTGACCGTTACATCTTCGCCGCCCTCAGGCCCATTCCCGTGGCCCAGCGGGGAGACATCGAGCGGGAACTGCGTGCCTCCATCGGCGATGACGTTGAGGCCCGCATGGAGACCGGCCAGTCTCCGGCGGACGCTGAAAACGCCGTGCTTACCGAGCTGGGCGATCCGGCCCGGCTGGCCGCGCGGTACACCGGCCGTGAGCTTTACCTGATTGGCCCGGACCTGTTCCTGGACTGGTGGCGCCTGCTGAAGACGCTCGCCGTGATCGTCACTCCCATCTCCTTCGTGGGACTGCTGGTGGTGCAGCTGGCCGTGAATCCAGGCAACCCGGGCGGAGCGTTCGGCAGTGCCATCGGCACCTCCGTCAGTGTGTTGGTGCACATCTGCTTCTGGGTCACCCTGGTCTTTGCGCTGATCCAGTACAACGGCACCCGCCGCAAGGATCTGGGACTGCAGCCGTGGTCCCCGGCCATGCTTCCGCAGGTTCCGCGGGCGTCCCAGGTTTCCCTGGGCGACACCATCGCGTCGGTGGTTCTGGCGGCGTTCTTTATTGCGGTGCTGCTGTGGCTGCGTGTGGGGTCCATCCTCTATCTCAACGGTGAACCCGTGGTGGTGCTCCAGGAGGGTCTGTGGAGTTTCTGGCTCCCCTACGTGATCGCGCTGCTGGTGATTGAGGCGGGTTTCGCCGTCGTGCTATATCTGGCCGGCCGGTGGACGTACGCCTTCGCTGTGGTGAACACCGTCCTGGCGCTGGCCTTTATGGTTCCGGTGCTGTGGCTGCTGTCCACGGACCAGGTCTTCGACTGGAGTTTCCTGGCCAACGTCGACTGGGGCGCGGACGCTTCAACCTGGATCGCGGGCATCACCGCCGCAGCGGTCCTGCTCCTCGGCCTGTGGGACATCGTAGACGGCTTCCTCAAGGCCCGGAAGTCCGGCAAGCCGGTGCCGGTTGCGGCCTCAGTGGCCTAGCCACAGGAGAAACAACGACGGCGCCGCCCGGGCTGAAAACCCGGGCGGCCCCGTCGTCCGCGTGAAGATTAGGAGCGGCTGCGCTGCAGCCACGGCTGGAGCAGGCCGGTGACCCACGGCAGCACCCAGTAGGCCATGATCGGGGTGAGGATCGCCGTCGTAATCAGTACACGCAGAGGCATAAGCAGGGCATCCCATTCCGGGACGGCCAGGCCCACCAGCCAGGTGAACGCCAGATTCACGGGGAAGAAACCCAGCCAGATGGCCACGGCCTGCTTCCAGCGCGGCGGCTTTGCGGGTGCCTGAAGGTCAGTGGTGGACGACGGCGCGTCGAACCAGCCCTCAATGCCGGTACGGCGGGTGACGGTGCGGTCTTCAACCATGTCCCGGCCGCGTTCCAGCCATTCCCGCCGCGGTTCTGAATGCTCCCAGGCATCCAGTGAGGACGAATCGGCGAAGCGGTACAGCATGTGCCATTCATCGGAGGTGGCGGAGGCGCGGACCCATCCGGAACCAAGGAACCCCGGCCAGGTGTTGGCGAGGTTGACGCCCTCCTGGACCCAGTGGGTGGCCTCGGACACGCGGCGGGGATCTACCCGCCGGGTGATGGAGACCGTCACCGCCTCCGGCCCGCGGGCCGGAAGGGTGTCAGTGTGCGTTGATGTCATGGCTCCAAGTATCCGGGCGGGAGTCCGTGTGCGGCGAATCCTGGGAGGGTGCTCCCTGCCACATCCGGCGTCCGCTCGAGCCGGTTCCCGCCCCCTCCCGCGATCGCCGCCGGCCGGGTCCTAACTGATCAGCGAGAGAGCCTGTTCGGCGAGCAGCACCAGGGACAGGCAGACCATGATGATGCCGCTGGCCAGGGTCACCACGCGCGCAGCGGCGGGCCGGGACCGCAGCAGCCGCCGGGCACCCAGAGCCACCAGGGTGTAGATCAGCACCGAAACCACAAAGTGCGAGAGTCCCAGAACCAGGGTCTGCAGCGGAACGGCCAGGGCGGCGTCCGTCTCGACGAACTGCGGGATGAGCGCCAAATAGAGCAGCAGAGCCTTGGGGTTGGTGCCGCTGGTGCCTAGGCCCTTGAAGAACTCCCGCCGGGCCTCGGACCGGGCAGGTGCATGAGGCACAAGAACCGCCAGCCCGGCTCCAGCGCCCAGGATCTCCGGTCCTGTCCCGCCGGAACGGGTGCTGTCAGTACCGGTGTCGGTGCGCGTACCGACGTCGTCACCCGCCGCCGTGAACCCTGCCGAACGCCAGGTGCGCAGCGTTGAGATCCCCAGCCAGAAGAGGTACGCAGCACCCAGAAGGGTCAGCCCGGCCAGGAGCTGCGGAGTTGCCGCAATCAGGGCAGCCAGACCCGCAACGATCAGTGCCGTGTGGAGAAGGTAGCCGGCGGACAGCCCCGCAACGGCGGGCGCGATCCTTCGGGCGCGCAGGCCGGATGAGATGCAGTACGCCCAGTCAGCACCCGGGGTCATGGCGAGGGTGATCGATACGGCCGCGAAACCCGCGAGCTGCGAAAAATCCATTACTCAAGCCTAGGGAGAACTGCGCGCGAAGTGCTGACCCGGTTATGCCCTGCGAAGGCTGGTCACGGTACGATTTTTGCGTGATTGACGCCATTGACCGTGAAATTTTGCGCCTGCTTCAAAAAGACGGACGGATGAGCGCGACGGCGCTGGCCGCCGAGGTTGGGCTGACCGTGGCACCGTGCCACCGCCGCATCAAGGAACTGGAGCGCGGGGGCGTTCTCACCGGATACCGCGCAGTGGTGGATCCCTCCGCCGTCGGGCTGGGATTCCAGACCCTGGTATTTGTGACCCTGCGTGACCGGGCGCAGATGCTGGCGTTCGAAAAGGAGCTGGGACGGCACGAGCAGATCGTCAAGGCGGACCGGCTCTTCGGGGACCCGGATTTGCTGCTCAAGGTGATCGCGGCGGACCTTCCCGCCTACCAGCAGTTCTACGACGACGTGCTGGTGGGCCTGCCCGGCGTCGAGAAGCTGACGAGCACCATCGTGATGAAAACCGTCAAGGAAGAAGCCGGGCTCCCGCTGTGAGGTGATCGGCCGGTATCCGTCACGTAAATTGGAACCCATGCCAGTGCAGCAGGAGCACCTCACCGTCTCGGTCGGCGAGGGGACAGTCAGCGCCGTTTTCGCGCAGCCCGATGATTCGTGGGCGTCCATGGTGGTGGCGCACGGCGCCGGATCGGGAATGGAGCATCCCTTCCTGACCGGTTTCACCGACGCGATGAACGACGGCGGTGTGGCCACCTGGCGGTTCAACTTCCCCTACCGTGAAGCCGGGAAGAAGTTCCCGGACCGGGCCCCGGCAGCCATCGCAGCCTGGCGGGCGGTGATGTTCGCTGCCGAGGACAACGCCGACGGCGTGCCCGTCTGGGCCTGCGGCAAGTCCTTTGGCGGGCGGATGGCGTCCATGGCCGTGGCCGAGGGGATGCAGGCCGCCGGGCTCGTATACCTGGGGTATCCGCTGCATCCGCCGGGCAAACCGGAGAAGCTGCGCGATGAACACCTCTACGGGCTCACCCTGCCGATGCTGTTTCTGCAGGGCACCCGGGATCCCTTCGCGCTGCCAGGCGAGCTGGAACCGGTGGCCGAGAAGATCGGCCCCAACGCCGTCGTCGAACGCGTTGAGGGCGGGAACCACATGTTCGAGGTGGCCGGAAACAAACGGCCGCAGGACACCATCGGGGCGGCCCTGGCCGCGCCCGTCCTGGACTTCATGAGGCAGCATCATCCCTAGTCAGAAGGTAGTCTGCTGGGGTGAAAAAGACGCCTCAGGCTAAGTCCCCATCCCCGGGTTCATTCCAGGTGCCCGAAGGCTGGACCCGGTCACCGAACCGGAACACCACCCGGTACGCTCTGGAGGTCGCCTACGGGCGGCACGCCTGGCGCGGAATGTACCTGAACGACGGCGCCGGCAACGGTTATTTCGCGCCGGGCTGGAGTGGGGTGCGACTGGCCCGGAATATGCGCGTGGTCCAGCGCGTGACCGGGGCCCTAACCATTTTGTCGCTCCTTTTCTTCGGCGGCTGGACCGTGAAAACGGTACTCGAGAACACGGAGTACTACCGGCTCTCCGCTGAGGGGGTCCAGGTTCAGGCCCTGGTGCAATCGGTTTCGACCGAGACGTCGACACGTCACCGCAAAAACAGCGACAGGACCTACACCACCGAGACAGCAGCGATTGTCAGCTATGCGGTGGGCGGAAGTTCATTCTCGGGAACGGTGGAACACCGGTCCCACTCAAAAGACGGATATCCCGAACCTGAATGGCAGCCGGGGGAACTTGTGGAGCTGTATGCCGATCCCGCTGCTCCCGAAAAAATCGTGGTTCTCAGCCCGTACCTTGAAGGACGGACCAGCCCCGTCAACGGCTCAACATGGTTCCTGATGATCATGGGCCTGGCGGTATCCGCTGTTCCTGCCGTCATTTACTTCGTTGCCCGCAGCAGCCGGCGCAAGGCTGAAGCACTCTAGTTCCCTCCGGGGTAACGGGATGCGGCTTTTGACGGAAGTGCAGCGTCCTGCCACGATCAGTCTGGGTGTTCGCCGTCGGCCGTGCCCGTCCGATTTATGCTCCGCAGGATCCTGCGGCCACCGTCCAGGAGGAATCTTTGTCGCCACATCCCGCCCTGCAAGCCGTGTTCTGGGATATGGACGGAACCTTGGTGGATACCGAGCCGTACTGGTTCGCTGCCGAGAAGGACCTGATGGCACGGTTCGGTGTGGACTGGAGCGATGAGCAGGCCATGGAACTGGTGGGAAATGCCCTGCCCGATTCGGCCCGCGCCCTGCAGCAGGCCGGTGCGGAGCTGGGCATCCGGGAAATTCTCGACACCATGCTGGACAGCGTTATCCGGTCCGTTCAGCAGGAAATCCCCTGGCGCCCCGGAGCCCGCGACCTGCTGGCCGAGTTGTATGCCGCCGAAATCCCGTGCGCCATGGTGACCATGAGCGAATCGCTGCTGGCCCGCGTCATTGCCGACCAGCTGCCCGAGGGAACCTTCCGCTTCCTGGTGACCGGTGAGATGGTTGCCAACGGCAAGCCTGATCCGGAGCCCTACCTGCTGGCGGCGAAGCTGATGGGCGAGGAACTGGGCATGTCCCTGGACCTGGACCGGATTGTGGCCGTGGAGGATTCCCTGCCCGGCGTGGCCTCCGCCAAGGCCTCGGGTGCCGTCACCGTTGCGGTGCCCAACGCCGTCGACGTGCCCGAGCAGGCCGGCATCACCCGCTGGGAGACCTTGGCCGGGCGCACTGTGGCGGATCTGCAGGCGCTGGTTGCGGAGCGGGTTTCAGCTTCGGCTTAGTTTCCCGCCGGGCTAAAGCTCCTGCTCTTGAAACGGCGTGTGCTGGTGAACCTTGAGCTTCCACGCGCCGTCTTCCTTGGCGTAGACGCTGGTGAGTAGGGCCGAGTACGGGGTTCCGTTGCGGTCGGCACGCACCTGGTAGGTGAGGACACCGGCGTCGTTCCCCAGGTAATCCTCCCGGGGATCGATGATCTCGAAGGCAGTCCAGGGCGGCCCGCCCATCGACTCGACGATCTGCTGCCGGTCGGTGATCCGAAGGCCGTTGGTCAGCAGGACCACGGGCTCGCTGGCCAGCACGCCGGAGTAGAAGGCCGTTGCCTCTTCCGGCCCGGTGGACAGAGCATGCCAGCCAGCCGTTTCAAGTTCCACGAGTTCGTTTTCCATGGTCTGGGAGTGTAGACGGACCGCCGCGGGTGGAACAGGGAACCAGGAAAGCCCGGGCCGGAATATCCGACGCACCCGCGGCGCTGATCCTCTTGTGAAGAAGATTGGATTCCTTTCCTTTGGCCACTACCAGGACGTCCCGGGTTCCCTGACGCCCACGGCCGGTGATGCGCTGCTGCAGGCCATCGACCTGGCTGTCGCGGCTGAAGAAGTCGGCGCCGACGGCGCGTTCGTGCGTGTGCACCATTTCGCGCCGCAGCAGGCCTCGCCGTTCCCGCTGCTCGCCGCGATGGCCGCCCGCACCAAGCGCATTGATTTGGGCACCGGCGTAATCGATATGAGGTATGAAAATCCTCTCTACATGGCAGAGGAAGCAGCGGCCACGGACCTGATCAGCGGCGGCAGGCTGCAGCTCGGCATCAGCCGGGGATCCCCCGAACCCGCGCTGCGCGGCGCCGAATCATTCGGTTACGTGCCCGGCGAGGGACAGACCGACGCCGACATGGCCCGCCACCACACCGAGATCTTCCGCGCAGCCATCACTGGGCAGGGCATGGCACCTGCCAACCCGCAGATGACCGGGCACACCGGCCTGCTGCCGATCGAACCGCAGTCCCCTGGCCTCCGCGACCGGATCTGGTGGGGTTCGGGAACCCGCGCGACGGCGAAATGGACCGGCGAACAGGGCATGAACCTGATGAGCTCCACCCTGCTGACCGAGGACACCGGTGTCCCCTTCGACGAACTGCAGGCTGAGCAGATTCACGCCTACAAGGAGGCCTGGGCCGCTGCCGGACACCACGGGCAGGGCAAGGTCTCCGTCAGCCGGAGCATCATTCCTTTGGTCAGCGAGCAGGACCGGCGCTACTTCGGCGTCCGTGCCCAGGTTGAAGGCCGGGACCAGGTGGGCCGGCTCGAAGGCGGGCTGGCCCGGTTTGGCCGCAGCTACGTGGGCGAACCGGATGTGATCGCGAAGGAACTCGCCGACGACGCCGCCGTCCAGCTCGCGGACACCGTGCTGGTCACCGTTCCCAACCAGCTCGGCGTCGACTACAACGCGGCGCTGCTGGAGAACATCGTCAAGCTGGTGGCGCCCGACGCCGGCTGGCGGTAGCGCGCCGTCGTCCTCCAACTCCAAACAACAGAAACTGCCCGTTTGAGCCTTCAAACGGGCAGTTTCTGTTATCTCGATGAGCTATTACTTCCTGCGGCCGAAGATCAGGGACGCGAGCGCGGTAGCCGCAGTGACCGTGTAGACCGACGGCCAGGCGCCGAGCTTCTTGGCCAGCGGATGGGACAGGCCGAAGGCCGCCACGTAGGTTCCGGTGAGGGCGACGGCGGTGCCCGTGCCGGCGTCGCGCTTCCACAGGGCGAACGCGGCTGCGCCGGCTGCGGCAAGCACTGCGCCGCCGAGCTGGCGGTTGCCGGTGTCGCGGGCGGTCTTGAAGCCGCCGATCAGGCCGGCGGACGTGATGAGCGGGGTCAGCAGGGATGCCACGGTTATCTCCTTGGGTTGGACTCCTTCCAGCCTAACCCCGCTCATCGAGAGGCCAGTTACGGCTCCTTTGGGCCCTCAAAAGAGCCGTAACTGGCCTCTCGATGGGTGAGCTGCAGTTTGGACCCCTACCTATCTGCGGCCTAGCGGCGTTTACTGGAACCTTCAAAACGCAACCACAAAGGAGTGGGACATGGGTGAGTCTGCCGCCGTCGAAACCTGGCTGGACGCCTTCAACACCGCGCTGACCACACGGAACACCCCAGCCGCCGCGGATCTGTTCGAAGAAGACGGCCTCTGGCGCGACTTCGTTTCCTTCACCTGGAACCTCAAGACACTGGAGGGCCGCAGGGAAATCACCGACATGCTCGACGCCGTCCTGGACCACGTGCAGCCAGCCGGCTGGGAGCTCACCGAACCGGCGTCGGAGGCAGACGGCGTGACCGAAGCGTGGATTCGCTTCGAGACCGCAGCTGCCCGGGGATGGGGGCACCTGCGGCTGCGGGACGGCAAGGCGTGGACCCTGCTGACCACCATGCAGGAGCTGAAGGGCTTCGAGGAGCAGAAGGGCACCAACCGTCCCAAGGGCGTGGAGCACACGGTGGAACGCGGCCGGAAATCCTGGCTCGAACAGAAGCAGGAGCGTCAGGCCCGGCTGGGCTACGAGGACCAGCCGCACTGCGTGATCGTGGGCGGCGGGCAGGGCGGCATCGGGCTGGCCGCTCGGCTGCGGCGGCTGAACGTTCCCACCATCGTGATCGAGCGGAATGAGAACGCCGGAGACTCCTGGCGCAAACGGTACAAGTCCCTCGCCCTGCATGACCCTGTCTGGTACGACCACCTCCCCTACCTGAAGTTCCCCGATGACTGGCCGGTCTTCGCGCCCAAGGACAAGATCGGCGACTGGCTGGAGCACTACACCGCCATCATGGAACTTGATTACTGGTCCGGCACCGAGTGCCTGGGCGCCGAATACGACGACGACGCCGGCACCTGGGAACTGCGGGTCCGCCGCCGCGGCGAGGACGTGACACTCCGGCCGCAGCAGCTCGTCTTCGCCCTGGGCGTCTCCGGCTACCCCAACGTCCCGGAGTTCGAAGGTGCCAACGCCTTCCTGGGAGAGCAGTACCACTCTTCCAAATACCCCGGCGGCGGCGACCAGACCGGCAAGAAGGCCCTGATCATCGGGTCCAATAACTCCGCCCATGACATCGCCGCGGACCTCTGGGAACACGGCGCGGACGTGACCATGCTGCAGCGCTCCTCCACCCACATTGTCCGCAGCGACTCGCTCATGGAGTTCGCGCTGGGCGACCTCTACTCCGAACGCGCGCTGGCCGCCGGAACCACCACCGAGAAAGCGGACATGCTCTTCGCCTCGCTCCCCTACCGGATACTGCCCGACGCCCAGATCCCCATTTACGAGACGATCGCCGCGCACGATGCCGGGTTCTACGACCAGCTCCTCGACGCCGGATTCAACCTGGACTTCGGTGAAGACGGATCGGGCCTGTTCCTGAAGTACCTGCGGCGCGGCTCCGGCTACTACATCGACGTCGGCGCATCCCAGCTGATTATCGACGGGCGGGTGAAGCTTAAGCAGGGCCAGGTCGCCAAGCTCACGGGCAACGCGGCGGTGCTCGACGACGGCACGGAGCTGGAGGCAGACATCATCGTCTATGCCACCGGCTACGGGTCGATGAACAACTGGCTAGCGGACCTGATCTCCCCTGAGGTTGCCGACCAGGTGGGCAAATGCTGGGGCTACGGCTCCGGCACCACCAAGGACCCGGGACCGTGGGAGGGCGAGCTGAGGAACATGTGGAAGCCCACCAACGTGGAGAACCTCTGGATCCACGGCGGGAACCTGCACCAGAGCCGGCACTACTCGATCTTCCTGGCCCTGCAGCTGAAGGCACGGATGGAAGGCCTGCCCACTCCGGTGTACGGACTGCAGGAGGTGCACCACAGCCGCTAGACATGGTTTAGGGAAGGCATTGAACCGGGCCCGGGCCGGGCCAAGAATGGGAACAGACCCTCCTTGGTGCTTTCCCGTCCCGGTCCGGACGGCCGGGCTTGTCCCCAGGCGGTGGACCATGACGAGCAACCCGGCATCAGCTTCAGCGGCCCCTGCAGTTCCCTGGCCGCAGCCTGCGGACAGCCTCTACCCCGCACTGGCAGACGCCATCACCGGGACCGTGACGCTGCCCGGGGACCCGGCGTATGACACCGGGCGCCGGGTTTGGAACGGGATGGTGGACGTGCAGCCGGCTGCGGTCGTCCGGGCACTCGCTCCCGCCGACGTCGCACCCGTCCTGGCGTTTGCGCGCCGGACCGGGCTGCCGCTGGCCGTGCGCGGCGGCGGGCACAACGTGGCAGGCAACGGAACCGTGGACGGCGGCCTGGTGCTCGACGTCGGCGGACTGCGCAGCGTGGAAGTCGATCCGGTTGCGCAAACCGTGACGGCCGGCGGCGGCGCAACATTGGGCGACATCGACCTGGCGACGGCGCCGTTCGGGCTGGCCGTTCCGCTGGGCGTCGTATCGCGCACCGGAGTCGCCGGCCTGGCGCTGGGCGGCGGTGTGGGGTGGCTGACCCGCTCGCACGGACTGAGCGTGGACAACATCCTGGGCGCCGACGTCGTGCTCGCGGACGGCACCGCCGTCCATGCCTCGGCCGAAACGGAACCGGAACTGTTCTGGGGGCTGCGCGGCGGCGGCGGGAACTTCGGCGTCGTCACCTCGCTGACCTTCCAGGCATGGCCGCTGCCGCAGGAGGTCTACAGCGGCAACCTCATCTACACGGCGGACCGCTTCGAGAACGCGCTGCACGCCTTCTCGGCGTGGAGCGCGGACGTACCGGACGAGCTCACCACCATCGTGTCCTTCCTGGTGCCGCCGCCGGAATGGGAGCAGGGAGATGACCCGATCATGGCCGTGGGCTTCGCCTGGGCCGGAGAGGACCAGGAGACGGCCGCCGCCGTGGTGGACCGGCTGCGGGACCTGGCCGCCCCGGATGCCGAACTGGTGCAGCCGGTGCCGTGGCTGGACTGGCAGTCCGCCGTGGATGGCCTGTTTCCGGACGGTTCGCGTGCCTACTGGAAAAACACGTCCTTCAACGCGCTGGACGCCGGGCTGATCGATGTCCTGGCCCGGCGGGCGCGGGAGCAGTCGTGGCGGGGCACCGGGTTCGACCTGCACCACATGGGCGGCGCGTTCGGCCGGATTCCGGAGCAAGCGACGTCGTTCCCGGACCGCGACGCGCGCTACTGGCTGAATGTCTACGGCTTCTGGACCGACCCGGCCGACGACGCGCACCACACCGCGTTTGTCCGCGCAGTGGCGGCGGACGCAGATCCCTTCAGCGGCGGAGGCCAGTACGTGAACTTTATGGTAGCCGAAGATCCTGCCTCAGCCGCACCGAGCGTGTACTCAGGCGAAAAGCTTGCCCGGCTCTCCGCGCTGAAACGGGCAGTCGATCCGGGCAACCTGTTCCGGCGCAACCACAACATCGCCCCCGGTACCGTGCCTAGCGAAGGAAGCGGAGGGACATCATCATCGCCTTGACGTCCTGGTATTCCTCCGTCTGCATGTAGGCCTGCAACCGGGGGGCTCCGGTGAGGGCGGGATCTACGGGAAGAATTGTCTGTGTGCTGAGGGGCCGGTTGAAGAATGCGCCGCTCGTGCCGGGAATGTACTCAAATCCGTGCGGGAGAACAGCTGATTGCGGGGCAGCCTGGCGGCCCCACCCGGTAACGGCCATGTCAGCTTCGAAGCCGGCAGCCTGATCGAGCCCATGGAACACGAATGCCGGTGCTTCTCCTCGCCCGGGTTCCTTGTCTTCCAGGCCGGCGATCGGCTCGTAGTCAAACTCGATGTAGGGGACTCCCGGCAGCGCGACGAATCCGGTAACGACCCCGGTGATCAGCTCGCCCATGGTCTGCCCGTCCGCGTTGATGACCTCCACAGCCTCAAGGGCCTGGGGATGAACGTCCTTCGCCGGAGAGAAGAGCGGACGGACGGTCCATCCGGCAGGATGATCGAACTGCAGCATGCCGTCTGAGGTCGTGTAGCTCACGTATTCCGGCACGGGAGGAGTTTCCGGTTCTGCCGACGCCGCCGGCGTTTCGGCAGGCTGTCCCGGTTCCGGCGTATCTTCAGCCTGCGCGGCGGACGGCGTGGGAATAGCCTCCGCTTTCTCCGCGGCGGAACCATCCGGCCGCAGCGCCACGAAGAGTGCCGCTGCCGCGAAAGCCAGGGCTACGACGGCCACCGCAATGGCAATGATGCGCGAACTGCGCTTTTTAGTGCTCCCGTTTTCCTCTGGCCGAACGCTGCTCAAGATCCCCCGTGGATGCGAGCCGAAACCTGCCTGGATCCAGCCGGTGCCCACAATCCTACTGGGTGGGGTCAGCGTGCCGTGCCGCCGCGCGGGGCACTGCCGTCAGGCTAGCGCCAGTAGTTGTTCGCCGCTGCAATCGTGGCGAACTCGATGGCCACCACGTGCGAGGAAGCGATCAGCTCTTCCGGGTCCGTTGTGTACACGTCCCGGCCCGCCCTGAGGACCTTCTCATCCGGCTGGATGGCATAAATGCTGTGCAGCGCCAGTTCCAGGGCCAGTTTGCGGCCCTCCTCCGGCGAAGCGGTCAGAAGGGTGTTTCCCGGAATCAGTTCCATGCTGCACCTGGTTTCGTGTAGGTCTGCCAACAAACCCCTCTTCCACGATTCCAGCCGGGCCGGCATTTGGGAACGCCGGCCCGGAGATTCGTACCGGCGGCTACGCCTCCGGGGTGCTCCCGCCTGCCGGCCGGTAGCTCCACAACTCAGCACTGACACCCACCGGCTTGCGGCGCTCGGCGTCGGCTCCCTCGCCGTGTCCATGTCCGTGACCGAAGTTCTTGGAGGCGACCCAGTCCTGGAAAGACTTCTCATCACGCCAGCGCGTAATGACCAGCCAGGTTGTCCTTTCGTCCGTGGGCTGCAGGAGCTCGAAGCCCTCAAACCCGTCCTGGTTGTCCACGGCTCCGGCACGGGCGGCGAAGCGGCGGGCCAGTTCGTCGCCGGAGTCTGCAGGAACGGTGATCGCATTGATTTTGATGATGCTCATGCACCCATTATCGCTACCGGGGCGGTGGGCAAACGAGACTAAGCTCAACAGCATGAGAACGGATTTCGACCCCGCCGAAATGGGCGGCCGCAGCTTCTACCGCCTGCTCACCTCCGTGGTGGTGCCCCGGCCCATCGCCTGGGTGTCCTCGGTAGCAGCAGACGGCGTGGAGAACCTGGCTCCCCATTCCTTCTTCACCATCGCCTCGGTCAATCCGCCGATAGTTTCCTTCACATCCGTGGGTGAGAAGGACTCGCTGCGCAACATCCGGGACACGGGCGAGTTCGTCATCAGCCTCGCTCCGGAGGATATGTTCGAGGCCGTGAATGCCACCGGGACCGGTTTCGCCGCTGAGGTCAGCGAGTTCGACGCCGCCGGGATCACCTCCGAGCCCAGCGCCACCGTGCGTCCGCCGCGGGTCGCGGGCTCACCGGTGACCCTCGAATGCCGGCTCTATGAGATCCATCCCGTGGGCGACTGCTTTGTGGTTTATGGCGAAATCACCCGCGCCGCCGTCCGCACGGACACGCTCGACGCCGATTCGCACCCGCGCATTGAGGCACTGCGCCCGCTCTCCCGGCTGGGCCTGAACGAATGGGGAACCGTCGGCGAGGTCCGGGAAATCAGCCGCATTCCGGCAGACGAATGGCCGGGCCACTACCGGGCCAGTTAGCCGCCGGCAAGGCCCCGGCCGCAGCCGCGGCCGCGATTCTCCTCACCTGCCGGATGCGTGCTCCCTAGTCAGAAAGCGGACCTGGTTTCTGTACCCTCTGGTAACTCAGTAGGCTTATAGACGGTGTAAGTCGCCGCAGCAAGAGCATCCGCCAGAGAAAGTCTGAAGCGCTTGGTAAAAGCGCAGGAGGAGAAACTGGGAATGACCGCCACACAAGGCGCTGGTACCGAGGAAGACACCAAAGCATTAAAGACGGGGAACGAATCCCCGAATGAGGTGGACCGGGAGCCTCCCGCGGCCCCCGTCCAAGCCGGCAACGGAATCGCCCGCTGGGTGTTCTGGCCCTCTGCAGCCATCATTGTGGTCTTCGCGGCCTTCGCCATCCTGTTTCCCGGCACCGCTACGGAAATGTTCAACTCCGTGCAGAGCAACGTCATCCGCTGGTTCGGCTGGTACTACGTGGCGGCCATCGCCGTGTTCGTTGCGTTTTCGCTCTGGATCGGTCTGAGCCGCTACGGAGACATCAAGCTGGGCAAGGACGATGACGAGCCGGAATTCTCGGTCCGTTCCTGGTTCTCGCTGCTCTTCGCGGCGGGCATGGGCATTGGCCTGGTGTTCTTCGGTGTTGCCGAACCGCTAAACCATTTTGCCTCACCCCGTCCAGGCGTCGAGGGCACCCCGATCCAGCTGGCCCAGCAGGCCCTGACCCAGACGTACCTGCACTGGGGCCTGCACGCGTGGGCGATCTACGTCGTCGTCGGCGTCTCCATTGCCTACGCCGTCCACCGCCGCGGCCGTCCGATCTCCATCCGCTGGACGCTGGAACCGCTGCTGGGCACGCGCCGGGTCTCCGGCGGCTGGGGCAACCTGATCGACGTCGTTGCCCTCGTGGGAACCCTGTTCGGTGTGGCTACCTCCCTGGGTCTTGGCGTGCTGCAGATTTCGGCCGGGCTGGAAGAAGCCAACATTGCGCAGGCCACGCAGATGACGCAGATCGGCCTGATCCTGGGTATCACCATGCTCACCATCGCCTCCCTGGTTTCAGGCGTTGGCAAGGGCATGAAGTGGCTCTCCAACATCAACCTGATGCTGGCCGGCGCCCTGCTGCTGTTTGTCCTCTTTGCCGGGCCCACCCTGTTCCTGCTGCGTGAATTCGTACAGTCCATCGGCAACTACCTGCAGAACGTCATTGGCCTGACCTTCAATACGCTGGCATTCTCCGGCGCTGAGGGTGAAGCATGGCAGGCAGCGTGGACCACCTTCTACTGGGGCTGGTGGATTTCCTGGGCACCGTTCGTAGGCATCTTCATTGCCCGCGTATCCAAGGGACGCACCGTCCGGCAGTTCGTTGCCGGCGTCCTCCTCGTTCCCAGCATCGTCGGGTTCCTCTGGTTCTCCGTTCTGGGCGGCACCGCCATTCACCGTGAGCTGTTCGGCGACGGCGGACTGGTGGGCGCCGACGGCGCCGTGGACACGGAAGGTTCGCTGTTCGGCATGCTGGGCGGCCTGCCCGGCGGCGCAGCGCTGACCATCGGCGCGATCGTACTGATCGCGATCTTCTTCATCACCTCGGCCGACTCCGGTGCACTGGTCACCGGCATGCTCTCCACCGGCGGCGATGTGGAACCGAAGAACTGGATCCGGATCTTCTGGGCCCTGTCCGCCGCGGCGGTGGCCATTGCCCTGCTGCTCGCCAACGGCCTGGAAGCAATCCAGACAGCGGCTATCCTGACCGCTGTGCCGTTCAGCGTGGTGATCCTGCTGATGTGCGTTGCCACGGCCAAGGCATTCCACCAGGAGCATGCCAACCTGATGCGGGCCCAGCGCAAGCTTGCCCGTGACCAGCTGACCGCGCACGTGACGGAGCACGTCCAGGACAGCATGCAGGAACAGTATGAGGACCAGATGGCCGGCCATGTGGACGCCGCCGTCAAGAAACAGTTCCGCCGGCGGGCCGCAGCGCAGAAAGACCAAAAGTCTTAGCTGCTCCCCAGGCATACAAGAGGCCCCGCACCTGCTGGTGCGGGGCCTCTTTGCTTTAGTACCGGGCCTTAGCTCAGTGCGTCCTGTTCCAGCAGGTCCCGCAGCACCGGGTAGGAAGACTGCGCACCCTCCCGGGTGGCTGCCAAAGCGCCGGCACGGGCAGCGAACCGGGCTGCGTCCGCCAATGAATCCCCCGACGCCAGACGCGCAGCAGTGGCCGCCGTGAAGGCGTCACCGCAGCCGGTGGTATCCACGGCATTCACCTTGGTAGGTGCCACAGCAATCACCCGTTCCTCGCCGTCGGCAGTTCCGTCCAGCACGACGGCGCCGTCCCCGCCCAGGGTGATGATGGTCCGGCGCACGCCCAGTGCGGCCAGGGCAGCAATGACCGCTTCCCAGTCCGCCGCCGGATCAGCCAGGCCGGTCACCAGCGCGGCCTCATGCGCGTTGAGCAGCAGTACGTCGGTGAGCTCGAGCAGCTCCGCGGGAACTTCCCGGTAGGGGGAGAGGTTCAGCAGGACCTGCGCACCGGCGTCGTGCCCTGCCTGCGCAGCAGCCGTAACCGCTTCCAGCGGAACCTCCAGGCTCAGCGTGAGGACGGCGGCGCCGTCGAACAGGTCTGCCGGCAGCTCACCGCCGGTCACCGTGCCGTTGGCGCCCGGGGAGACGATGATGGTGTTCTCCCCGGCGGCGTCCACCACGATCATGGCGGTTCCGGTGGCGGTGCCGGAGCGGCGCAGCACGCGGGACGCGTCCACACCGGCAGCGGCAGCTGCCTCCAGCAGCAGGTCTCCGTGCCCGTCTGCGCCTACGGCACCAAACAGCCGCACATCTGCCCCGAGGATCGCCGCGGCGGCCGCCTGGTTGGCGCTCTTGCCGCCCGGGACGATCACCAGTTCCGATCCGTTGAGGGTCTCCCCCGGCGAGGGGAAACGCTCAGTGCGCACAGTCAGGTCAGCGTTCAGCGACCCTACAACTACTACTTTTCCGGCAGGCATGCGGGATTCTCCTTGGGAACTGTCGGCTCAGCGTTCGGCCGGGGCGGCATCAGCCACTTCGGCGCTCACTGGCTTGGGGATGAGGAAGGATGCGGCCAGGGCCAGCACCAGGATGACCAGACCGGCAACAATACCGCCGTAGTAGCCTCCGGCGCCGCCGTCGGCCGGTGTGGTGGCCGTCTTCACTGCGTAGATGACGGCGAAGCTCAGTCCTGCGCCCAGGTTGAACGCACCGGCGTTCAGGCCGGGCAGGAAGCCCGGGTTCTCCTTGGGCGAGAGCACAATGCCCAGGCCGTTGAGCATGATGTTGCCGATGCCGGCGTAGGTGATGCCGATCAGCAGGGAGACGCCCAGCAGGCTCAGCTTGGAGTCGCTGCCGACCACCAGCAGCACCAGGGTCAGGCCGATCACGGAGCCGATCATGCCGATGCGCAGCACCTTGCCGTAGCCCCATGTGGCGGCCAGGCGGCCGGCGATCGGGCCGACGATCAGGCCGGCGAGGGCATACGGTGTGAGGGTCCACCAGGCGGATTCCTCGGCGCCCATGCCAAAGCCGATTACGCCGTCCTGCGCCAGGGCGGGGATGATGCCGTTCATCACGGCGAAGACGCCGGTCATGGTCAGCAGGGTGGTCAGCAGCAGGGCCCAGGTGGAGCGCTGCTTGAGGTGGTAGGTGGCAACCAGCGGCTGCTCGGTGCGGTTTTCCACCTTCCAGAACACGGCGAAGGCAGCCACCGCAACGACGATCAGGCCGATCACCAGCGGCCAGTTGGCGTCCGCCAGCTTGCCTGCCTCGTTGAAGGCGGTGAGCAGGGTGCCCACGGAAATGACCAGCGGGACAACGCCCACCCAGTCCATCTTTTCCTTCTTCTCGGCCCGGGATTCCGGGGCCAGGAAGAGCAGCAGGGCGGTGGCGACGGCGCCGACGGCGGCCATGGCCCAGAACACGGAGGCGAAGCCGTGGTTCTGAGCCAGGTAGCCTCCGGCAATGGCGTCGACGCCGGCAATGCCGCCGTTGACTGCGGTGATGACACCCATCAGGGTGCCGTAGAGCTTGGCGTCGCGGATCTCCACGCGCAGCATGATCAGGGTCAGCGGCACAACGGGACCGGAGACACCCTGGATCAGGCGGGCGATAAAGAGGACCTCGATACTCGGGGCGAGCGCGGCAACCACGGAACCAATGGTCAGGACCACCAGCATGCCGGTCAGGACCTTCTTGCGGCCGATGATGTCACCCAGACGGGGCAGGAACAGGGAGAACAGCGCGGCTGCGGTGAAGAACGCCGTCTGCGTCAGGCCAACGGCAGCAGAGGTGGTGTTCAGTTCTTCTTCGATGGTGACCAGGGCCGGGGAGAGCATGGAGGCGTTGAGCTGGAACGCCACGCAGGCGGCCAGCAGTGCCGCCATCAGCGCGCCTACATTGACGCGGCGCTGGGCGGTGGCGCTCACAGGTCCACCTCGCCGATCCGCTCGAGGGCGTCGACGACGAGACCCCAGAACTTCTCCTGGTCCAGTTCCATGGCCACGGAGGTGGTGCAGTCGGCCGGCGCGGGGGCACGGAAGTCGGCGACCGTCATGCCCAGGGTCAGAGTGCCGGTCAGCTCAACGTCCAGCGGCACGCGCTGGGTGGTCATGACCGATGGGTCGATCACGTAGGCGACGGCGCAGGGATCGTGCACGGGCGGGAAGTCGAAGCCCTGTGCGTCCTTGTAGGTGTGGCCGAAGAATTCAAGCAGCTCGCCCACGAACTTGGCCGGTTTGGTGCCCACCGCGGCGATGCGCTCGGCTACCTCGTCCGTTGCCAGCGCCTGGTGGGTCAGGTCCAGGCCAACCATGGTCAGCGGCCACTTCTCGTTAAACACGATGTGCGCGGCTTCGGGGTCGATCTTGATGTTGAACTCGGCCACGGCGGACCAGTTGCCCACGTGGTAGCCGCCGCCCATCAGGACAACTTCCTTGACCCGCTCAGCCAGGCGCGGTTCCTTGCGCACGGCCAGGGCGATGTTGGTCAGCCCTCCGGTGGGGACCAGCGTGACCGTGCCCGGCTCGTGGGCCATCACGGTGTCGATGATCAGGTCCACGGCGTGGCGCGGGTCCAGTTCCACGGTGGGTTCAGGCAGCACGGGGCCGTCCATGCCGGATTCGCCGTGGATGTCCGGTGCGTTTTCGATGGTGCGCACCAGGGGCCGGTCGCAGCCTGCAGCAAACGGAACGCCTGTGATATTTGCGACACGGGCAATCGCCAGCGCGTTGCGTGTCACCTTCTCCAGGGTCTGGTTTCCGACGACGGTGGTCACTGCGAGAAGGTCGATATCCGGGCTGCCGTGTGCCAGCAGCAGGGCGACCGCATCATCGTGGCCAGGATCGCAGTCCAGGATGATTTTGTGGGGCATTGCATCTCCGCTTCGTTGAGGTTCCAGGCTCCGGGCACGCGTCCCGGCGCCGCAGGTTCCCGCCGCTGCAACCGCGTTTTGACTGACCTGCAGTCGCCCGGCTGTCGGTTATGTCCCGGCGCTGCCGGACTCGTTCGATGAGGAAATCCGGCGGCGTCGATGGCCCGTTTTGGGCAGGAACCGGATTCAACGATATCCGCGCGCGGGAGCCGGATTTGCCGCCGTCGAAATCCGGTCCATCCCGGACCGAAGGCTGATTTGGCCCTCTGGCGGCAGGTGCTTATCCTTTGCCCGCAGCACCTGTGGCGGGCCCGCGGCACGGAACGTCCGGATTTGCTACCTTAGGTGGCAGGGCCGTGAACACTCCGGCCCCCGGACGACGGTTCAGTACCCGGCACGCGACAAGACTGGCCAAAGGAGCTAGCCATGTCATGGGTTGTCCTCATTACCTCCGGAATGCTTGAAGCCGTGTGGGCTACAGCGCTGGGGAAGTCGAACAACTTCAGGAAACCCCTTCCCACCATTGTGTTTGCCGTGGCCCTCGCCGCCAGCATGGCGGGTCTGGCCTGGGCCATGCTGTCCATCCCCGTGGGCACCGCTTATGCCGTCTGGGTGGGAATCGGTGCCGTGCTCACCGCCGGTTACGCCATGGTGTTCGGCGGCGAAAAGGCCACTGTGATCAAGGTGGTGCTGCTGATGGGAATCGTCGGCTGCGTTATTGGCCTGAAGCTGGTGGCCTAGCCATGGCGTGGATCATTCTTCTGCTCAGCGCCGTCCTTGAAGCCGTTTGGGCCACCGCGCTGGAGGCTTCCAACGGCTTTACCGTCCTGGCGCCGTCGATCATCTTTGTGGCGGCCGCAGCCGTGTCCATGGCAGGCCTGGGCTACGCCATGAAACGCATTCCCATCAGCACCGCCTACGCCGTTTGGACCGGGCTGGGTGCCGTGCTGACCGTAGCCTGGGCCATGTTCACCGGCACCGAGGAACCCGGAGTGCTGAAGGTGCTGTTCCTGGCCGGGATTATCGGCTGCGTGATCGGCCTGAAGTTCGTGGACAAGCCCGCTCCGGTTTCCGAACCCGTCTCGGGGCCCGCCGAAAAGTCAGCCGACGCCTGATTCAGATGCGCGTCTGGTGACGTCGAGGTGCCGCATCACCAGGGCTGCCGCGATGAAGGCTGCGGAAAAGGAGAGGCAGGCTTCGGGTGCCAGCAGATAGAGCTGCGTCAGAACAACGAAGAGCCCGTTCTCGCCGTTGTAGTTGAGCGCCCCAAAATTCTGCATGAACAGGTTCGTGGAAAGCGCGAAGACCAGGCCGGCTATCCCCAAGACGATGCCGGCCTGAAGTGTCTTCCGGGACGTGCCCGCTGCGGCTGGTGCTGGTGCTGGTGCTGGTGCCATGTTTCCCCCTAGGATCGCTGCGTGATGATGGGGTTCACCTAAACAGCCAGCGGCGGGCAGGGCAAGTATCGTGTCGTTCGGCCGCGCCGGGCCGGAGCCCACCGGCACACACGGATTCCCACACTTTGTTGCTGCTGTTAAGGGCGTGACCCCATAAGGCAACAACCTTCACAGAACGTGGGAAACGTGGTTCGACTGGCACAGCAGACCGCCGGCCCCGAGCGCAGCCGCGCAGTTAGCTGCGGACGGCGTCGGGCAGGCTGGTACCGGTCTCAACAAACCGCTGGTGGAAGGCCAGTGACTCATCGAGCAGGTGCGGGGTGTGCTTACCTACTGATTCGCGGCTGGCGCGGTCAAAGTAGTCCTGCAGCAGCGGCTGGAAATCCGGGTGCGCACACTTGTCGATGATCATCCGGGCCCGCTGCTTCGGCGACAGTCCGCGCAGGTCCGCCAGGCCGCGTTCGGTGATGATGAGCATGGTGTCGTGCTCGGTATGGTCCACGTGGGATGCCATCGGAACAATCCCGGAGATCTTTCCGCCCTTGGCCGTGCTCGGGGACATAAAGGCGGAGAGGAAACCGTTGCGGGCAAAGTCCCCGGAGCCGCCAATGCCGTTCATCATCGCCGTGCCGCCCACATGGGTGGAGTTCACGTTGCCGTAGATGTCCGCTTCGATCATGCCGTTCATGGCGATGCAGCCCAGCCGGCGGATCAGCTCGGGATGGTTTGAAATCTCCTGGGTCCGCAGGATGATCCGCTTGCGGTAGAACTCAATGTTGGAGTTGAACTCCTCGATCCCGGCCGGGCTCAGCGAGAAGGAGGTAGCCGACGCCACCCGGATCACGCCGTCGCGGATCAGTTCCAGCATGCCGTCCTGAATCACCTCGGTGTACGCGGTGAGCCCGGTGTAGCCCGCGGTGGAGAGACCGGCCAGCACGGCGTTGGCAATGTTGCCCACTCCCGACTGCAGCGGCAGCAGTTTGTCGGTGAGCCGTCCTGCCTTGATCTCGAATTCAAAGAAGTCCAGCAGGTGCCCGGCGATCAGCTGCGAGGTTTCGTCCGGCGCCGCGAACGGCGTCATCCGGTCCGGCGCGTCGGTTTCGACGACGGCGATGACCTTCTCCGGGTCCAGGCGCAGGTAGGGCTCACCGATCCGGTCGTCCGGGTTGACCAGCATGATCGGCTTGCGGTGCGGCGGCAGGGCGGTGCCGTAGTAGACGTCGTGCATGCCGTCCATGGCCTCCGGCTGCTGCCGGTTGACCTCGAGAATGATCTTGTCCGCCTGCTCGATCCAGGTTTTGTTGTTACCCACCGAGGATGAGGGGATCAGGCTGCCGTCCTCGTTGATCCCCACCACCTCGATCACGGCCAGGTCAATGTGGCCGTAGAACCCGAACCAGGTGTACTGGGCCACGTGCCCCAGGTGGATGTCGATGTACTCGAGTTCGCCGTCGTTAATCCGCTTCCGCAGGTTGGGATCCGACTGGTACGGCAGGCGCAGTTCCATGCCGCCGGCCTTGGCCAGCACGCCGTCGAGCTCCGGAGCGGTGGAGGCGCCGGTCAGCACCTTGATCTGGAATTCCTCGCCCCGCTGGTGGGCTTCTTCCATCTGGGCAGCGAGCGCCTGCGGCACGGCCTTCGGGTAGCCGGCACCTGTGAAGCCGCTCATCGCGACCGTCATTCCCGGTTTGATCATCGCCGCTGCCTGCTCCGCAGACATAACGAGTTCGGAGAGTCCGGGGTGGGAAATACGGTCACGCATAACTGGCCTTTCAGAGAACGAATCAAACCACCCTATCCGCGGTTGAGCGCCAGCTCACATTCGGCCGACGCCGGCTCCGACCCTCCCGCGGCATAATTCGCCGTCTGACGTGGGCTTATATACGCAACTCAGCGAAAAAACCAGACTAGGGGCCCATTGATTGACACATCCATTCTGTCCGGATTCACTGCTCTCACCGCACCCCGCTCTAGCTGAGGAGAGACCCCCGTGAGGATTCCGAAAACCGCTGCCGCACTCTCGATTGCAGCCCTGCTCGCCGCCGGTACCGCCGTTCCCGCCGCCGCCGTCGGCGAAGGGCCCAACTACAACGGCAACGAAACCATCAATACCTCGATTCTGCGCACCTATGACGAGATGGTGGCCGAGCTGAAGAAACAGGACGCCAAGCAGCCGGCAATGGAGCTGGAAGTGATCGGACAGTCCGTCAAGGGCCGGGACCTCTACCTCGCGAAGTACATCAGCGACCCGTCCAACCCCACCATCCTCTACCTGACCCAGCAGCACGGCAACGAACAGCTCACCACCGAAGGGGCCCTGGAATTCGTCAAGCACCTGGGCACCGGCAAGACCAAGGGTGTGCTCGACGGCGTCAACATCCTGATCGTGCCGATGCTCAACCCGGACGGCGCCATGGGAGACGTCGATTTCCCCCTCGACGGCTACATCGCCAGCGGCCGGACCCTAACCCGTGCCAATGCCACCGGCACAGACCTGAACCGGGACCACGTCGCGAAGATCCAGCCTGAAACCCAGGCCCTGCACAACAACGTGATGCGCGCCTACAACATCGACTACATGATCGACCTGCATCACCAGGGCACCCAAAGCGAGCGCGACGGCGAGCTGGTCTCGGGTTCAATCCTCTACCCGACGACGCCGAACGCCTCCCCTGAGGTGGTCGAGGGCTCCAAGCAGCTCGGCGCCGTGGTGTTCAACGCGATCGATCCCACCGGCTGGGGGCACCTGGGCCGCTACGTGGGCGGCTCGGCGGAAACCATCAGCCGCAACGGCATCGCGGTTGAATACGGGATCTCCACCCTGCTGTTCGAGATGCGCGGCATGTCGGACAACACCAACTCGTCCGCCGTCCTGGGACAGAAGAGCAACGGCTACCTGATCAAGCAGACCGTGACCACCCTGGATGCCACCGCCCGGGCCATCGCGGACGGCTCGATCGAAACCACCGACACCTCCCTCTGGGACACCCTCGCCGAGCAGACCACCCGCCCCAGCGAGTAGCCACCGCGGGGCCCAGGCTCCGGAACTGGAAAGGCGCGGCCCACCAGGGCTGCGCCTTTTCCAGCGCCGCGGCCGGAACGGGTTCCGGGACAGCCGGCGCGAAAAAAGCGCAGGGACTTCCGGCGGGGGCCTGCGGGGCAGATACTTCCTGCAGCACCACCGTCCATGAGCTCAAGGAGCCCTTATGTCCGCGGCAGAAAAGGGGACCTCGGCCTTCCGGCGCAAGCCGATCGAGGAGACCGAAGACGAAACCACCGGCACCAAACTGTTCAAGAGCCTGGGCCTGTGGCAGCTGACCGCCATCGGCGTCGGCGGCATCATCGGCATCGGCATCTTTACCCTCGCCGGGCTGGTGGCCAACGGAGGGCCCGACGCCGAAGGCGTGGGTCCGGCGGTACTGATTTCCTTCCTGATCGCGGGGCTGGCGAGCGCCGCGGCTGCACTCTCCTACGCCGAGTTCGCCGGGATGGTTCCGCGCGCCGGATCCGCGTACACCTACGGATACGTGGCCCTTGGGGAGATCATCGGCTGGTTCATCGGCTGGGACCTGCTGCTGGAATACACGGCGATTGTCGCCGTCGTCGCCATTGGCATTTCCGGGTACTTCACGGAATTCATGGCCGGAATCGGGCTGGACGTACCGGTGTGGATACAGGGCACCGGCGACGTAGTGGAAGGCGGCCTGGTCAACCTGCCGGCGCTGGTGGTCTGCCTGTTCATCACGTTTATCCTCAGCCGGGGCACCAAGACGTTCGGCCGCTTTGAACTGGTGGCCGTGGGCCTGAAGGTCCTGCTGATCCTGTTCATCATTGGCCTGGGCATCTTCTTCATCAACACGTCCAACTACACACCGTTCCTGCCCAATGGCTTCGGCGCCGTGTTCACCGGGGCTGCCACCGTGTTCTTCGCGGTGTTCGGCTACGACGCCATGAGCACCGCTGCGGAGGAAGCCAAGGACGGCAAGAAACACATGCCCAAGGCGATCCTGCTCTCCCTCGGCGTCGCGATGGTGCTCTACATCCTGGCCACGCTGGTCCTCACCGGCATGCAGAACTGGACCGAGATCAGCCCGACGGCGGGATTCGCCTCCGCGTTCCAGAACGTCGGCCTGCCGGTCATCGCCACCGTGATCTCCGCCTTCGCCGTCCTGTCCATCCTGACCGTGATGCTCACCTTCCTGCTGGGCGTGACCCGGGTCTGGTTCTCGATGAGCCGCGACGGACTGCTGCCAAAATGGTTCTCCGGCACGGACTCCAACGGCACCCCGCAGCGGGTTACCTGGATTGCCGGCGGCGTCTCCGCCCTGCTCGCTGGGTTCTTCCCGATCCGGGCCGTGGCGGACCTGACCAACATCGGCATCCTGGCCGCGTTTGTGGTGGTCTGCATCGCGGTGATCGTACTGCGGCGGACCCAGCCTGATGCACCGCGGGAGTTCCGCCTGCCGCTGATGCCGTGGGTTCCCGCATTCGGCGTCCTGGCCTCCGCGTTCCTTATCTCCCAACTGCACTGGGAAACCTGGCTCCGCTTCGGAATCTGGCTGGTCATCGGAATGGTGGTGTACTGGTTCTACAGCCGGAAGCACTCGCTGCTGAACCCCGACAGTCCGCGGCACGCCCAGCGCAACGCGGGCGGCACGGGGTCGCCTCCACCACCGTCGCCGTCGCCGGAGCCGGGGCCGGGCACCGCGGGCTAAGCGGACGCAGGACCGGCTGGCCCGCCCTGCGGTGTTTCATTCAAGCTCTCCCGGTCAATGGGGTAAGCCGCTTCGGCTGCTGCCAGCCGGTCCCGTGCAGTCTCCCCCAGGACGGAAGCCAGTGCAGCGATCAGCGCCTCCGTGACAGCCATGGCGGGCGTCAGGGAATCGAAGGGAACAGTGGATTCCACTGGGGCGGGCAGAGTGACTGCCGCATCTGCCGCCAGCGGTGAGAGCCAGTGGTCGGTAACCAGAATGAGTGTTGCGCCCTGCCTCGCTGCCCGCCGGGCGAATTCGACCGTGGCGTCTTCGTAGCGGCGAAAATCGTAGACCACAAGCACGTCGTCCTGGTCCAGGTCCAGGGACCGGCCTGCCCGCGCCAGGCTCTGGTCCGGCACGGCATCGACGTGCGGCCGCATGAGGCCCAGGTGGACGGCGAGATATCCGGCCAGGAACCCGCTGAACCTGCCTCCGATCACGGAGATCCGGCGGTCAGGCCGGGCCAGCAGGTTAACCGCCTCGTCAAAGGCTTTGGCGGGGAGGACGTCGAAGGCCTCCTGGACTGACCCGGCGAGGATCCTGCCAGCATCGTCCAGGGAACCGGCGCCCCGCCCCTCATGTGTTTTTCCGCCGAACTGTTCCAGGGCTGAAACATGCCGATGTGCCAGCTCGGAACGAAGCCGGTCCTGGAATTCCGGATAACCCGCATAACCCAGCGAGGAGACAAACCGGATGACGCTTGGGGTGCTTACGCCGGAACGGGCCGCCAGTCTGGCAGCACTTTCCAGTCCGGCCCTGGGGTAGTCGTTCAGCAGTTCGCGGGCGATCCGCCTGCCGGAAGGAGTGGAGCTGGACAGCGCCTCGGAGATCCTGCGCGCCACCGGAGACTCGTCCGCACCATGAACTTTCATGACATGAACATTACAGACCAACCCTTGACCCGACAATCATGAAATGCATATAACGGAACCCTTGCTGGTCGGCGACGAGCTACACGGCCCCGGCTGATTCCTCCCACTGATAAGGACCGATCATGCCCCAAGCGACGCAACAGAAAACCGCGAGGAAACTCCGCTCCTGGGAGGCCGCAGCCCTGTCCGTCGGATTTATGGCGCCGCTGCTGGCCATGTCCCTGAACGGCATCGGCGTCGCCGGCCTGGTTGGCACATCGGTGAGCTTTGTCTTCATCCTCGCCTTTGCCGGAACAGCGTTTGTGGCATATGGCTTTGTCCGGCTGACCAGGCGCTTTAACCATGCCGGGTCCGTGTACGCGCTGGCAGGACGGACCATTGGACCGCGGGCCGGCTTCTTCGGCGGCTTCGCGCTGCTGGGAACGTACGTCACCTTCGCAGCCTGCACCCTCGCCGCCTGTGCCGTCTTCCTTGAGGCCTGGATGACGGCATGGAACCCCAACGCCGCCGGCTTCCCCTGGGTCATCGCTGCCCTGGCCGCTGCAGCACTGGCAGTGGCGGCAAACTTCCGCGAATCACGCTTCACGGCCCGCCTCCTCACTGCCATTGGCGGGTTCGGCGTCCTCCTGATGCTGATCCTGGGCGGAGTAATCCTGGTCAAGGCAGCCACAGGCGCAGCCCCGGTGGAAACCTCCGTTGATCTCTCCCTGCTGCTCCCCGGCGATGTTCCCCTTTCCACTCTCCTCACGGCATCCGTCTTCGCTTTCCTCTCCTGGGCTGGATTCGAGTCCTGCGCCTCGCTCGGCGAGGAAACGTCGAACCCCCGCAAGGCCATTCCGCTGGCCCTGGGCGGATCGGTCATCGGCTGCGGTTTGATCTACGTCTTTATGATGTTCAGCCAGCAGGTCGGTTTCGGGGCCAGCACGGAAGGCGCCGGGGCCTTCGCCGCTTCCTCGTCCTCCCTGACCGAACTGGCCAGCATGTACATCAGCCGTGAGTACGCCCTGCTGCTGGCCTTCGCCGCCTTTATGGTCGCTTTCGCCTCAACACTCAGCTCCACGGCTGCGGCATCCCGAATGGTCTTCGCTCTCTCCCGGGACGGCTTCGGGCCCAGGTCTCTCGCCGCAGTCCACCCCGGAACCGGTATTCCGCGCCGCGCTGTGGCAGCCGTAACCGCCACCGCAGCCGTACTGACCGTCCTGCTCTGGATCGGCGGCGTCGGCGCCTTTGATGCGTACTACTGGTACGCAACCATCGCCGTTCTGTGCCTGCTCGTGGCGTACGCAACCACAACAGTCGGCGTGGCCGCGCACATCTTCTCCGGCAAGGGTGCAATCCCGCGCTGGGAGCTCATCCTTCCCGTCATCGGCATCGCCTACCTGGTGTTCGTCTTTGTAGTCCAGTCCGTGGACCAGGTGGCACCGTATTCCTACTTCCCGGCCATCGCCGGGGCCTGGTGCCTCATCGGCGCCGGAATCGTCATCGCCGCCCCTGCTTTGGCCCGGCGCATCGGCGAACGGCTCATCGAGGAGGACTCACATGCCTGAATCAACCCGGGACGATGAACTCGTCTTCATCGCAACCAACGACCTCAGCGCCATCACCAGGGGACGTGCCATGAGAATGGGCGATCTGGATCTGGAAACGGGGTGCGGCTGGGTTCCGGCCAACATCGGAATTGGACCGTTCGGCCACATCGTGGACGGCATCGCGTTCGGGTCCATCGGTGATCTGCGTCTGATCCCCGATGCAGCCACCATGACCCGCATAGCCGGGATTCCCAACCAGCCGCCGGTCAACGTGGTCCTGGCAGACATTACGCATACGGACGGTTCGCCCTGGGAATGCTGCCCGCGGACTTTTCTGCGGCAGGCCATTGAGGATCTCAAGTCCGAAACCGGCCTCAGCATCCACGCCGCGTTTGAGCATGAGTTTATGCTGCTCTCCGAGGACGCACCGGAGGCCCCCTTCTCGTATCAGGCCCTGCGCAGCGTGGAGCCCATGGGCACGGAACTGATGCAGATCCTCTTCGACGCCGGGCTGGATCCGGAAAACTGGCTGCCTGAATACGGCACCCACCAATGGGAGCTGACGGTGGGAGCCACCGGTGCCCTGGCCGCTGCTGACCGCGCCGTGCTGCTGCGGGACATTGTCCGCGACTACGCCCGCTCCACCGGGCGCCGGGCATCTTTTTCGCCGCTGGTCGACGCCGAAGGCTCAGGGAACGGGGCCCACGTGCACCTGAGCCTGCGCGACGCCGACGGAACACCGGTCACCTACGATCCGGCTCTTTCCGGAAGGCTCTCCAAAGCGGCCGGGTCATTCGCAGCGGGGATCCTTCGCCACACTTCGGCACTCGTAGCCCTCACCTCTCCGAGCGATGTCTCCTACCTCCGCCTTTCACCGCACCGCTGGTCAGCTGCCCAGGCTTTCCTGGGGGAACGGAACCGCGAAGCGATGCTGCGCGTCTGCCCCACTATCGATATGGCGGGCAAGGAGATCGCCCCGCAGTTCAACCTGGAGTTCCGGGCAGGAGATGCTGCCGGAAACCCCTGGCTGACCATGGGAGCCCTGATCCGTGCGGGCCTGGAGGGCATTCGTGCGGGCCTGCCGACGCCCGTGGTCGTGGACCGGGATGTGGAGGAGCTCAGCGAGGAAGAACGCGGTGCCGCGGGCGTCAGCGACCTTCCCTCCTCGCTGGCAGAGGCCCTTGAAGCACTGGAAGCGGATTCCACCGTGCGCAGCTGGTTTGCGCCGGATCTGATGGACATCCACCGTGCCATCAAGCGCGACGAAATCAATCAGCTCGTTGGCCTCTCAGAGGCTGAGAAGTGCAGGAGGTACGCCGGTGTCTACTAACGAACCCAGCCAGGTGCAGGGCATGTTCGGCGCCCCGCTCATCGACCATCATTGCCACGGAGTAATGGCACGGCCCCTGCAGCGTGCAGAATTCGAGGACCTGGCCACCGAATCGAGCTGGCCCGGGCCCGCGGGCACCACGTTCTTCGACACCCAGCTGGGCTTCGCCGTCCGCCGCTGGTGCGCTCCCGTACTGGGCCTGAAACCCCACGCTGCCCCCGGGGAGTACCTCGAACGCCGCACCGAGCTGGGCGCTGAAAAGGTCAATTCCCTGCTGCTCACAGCCGCCGGGCTGGACACCGTCCTCGTTGAGACCGGTTACCGCGGGGATGAAATCACCACTCCTGCCCAAACCGCTGCGCTGGCCGGCGCCGGGCACGGGGAGGTGGTCCGTCTGGAGCGCATCGCCGAGGAAGTTGCCGCAGCGGGAACCGACCCGGGCAGTTTTGCCGCCGATTTCGCCGCCGCCCTCACGGAACGTTCCCTCGGCGCAGTTGGCGTAAAGTCCATCATTGCCTACCGTTACGGACTGGACTTTGACCCCGAACGGCCCAGTGACCGGGACGTTGAGGCCGCCGCCGCGCAATGGCTGTCCTCCGCGGGAGAGGAACCGCGCATGGACCACCCGGTCCTGCTGCGCCATCTGCTGTGGGCTGCCGTGGATCTGGGCAAACCCATCCAGTTCCACGTCGGGTACGGTGACGCGGATGTTGACCTGCACCGCTGCAATCCACTGAACATGACCGCCTGGCTGCGCGCCGTGCGCACCCGGGGCGTGCCGGTCATGCTGCTGCACTGCTATCCGTTCCAGCGTGAAGCCGGTTATCTGGCACACGTCTTCCCGCACGTCTACGCGGATGTGGGCCTTGCAGTGAACTACACCGGAAGCCGGTCAGACGCAGTCATTGCTGAATCCCTTGAACTGACCCCATTCCACAAGACCGTGTTCTCCACCGATGCTTTCGGGCTTCCCGAGCTCTACTTCCTGGGGGCTCACCTGTTCCGCCGGGGCTTTGACCGGGTGGTGGGACGCTGGGTGGACGACGGCGAATGGTCGCTGGAGGACGCCGAACGTGTGGCGCACCTGATTGGCCACGTCAATGCCGAACGAGCCTACGGTCTGGAGCCGCGGTGATCTCCGACGGCAGCCTGGTGTCGGAAGGCATGCCGGACACGGAGCATGCGGACAGGACCGCAGCGGAGCTCTTCGCCCAGCTGAACACGGCGCTGGAGCGGGAACTGCCGGCGGCGGTAGACCTGCGCCATGAGCTGCACGCAGCTCCCTGCCTGTCAGGACAGGAACAGCCCGCGGCAGACAAGCTGGGCAGCTTCATCGGCCTGCCCGTCACCAAGGTCGCATCCACCGGTTTCTACCTGCGGACCGGTCCGGCGGACGGACCCTCAATTGCCGTCCGGACCGAGCTCGACGGCCTCCCGCTGACCGAGGAGAACAAGGTTCCCTTCGCGTCCGTCAACGGTGCCATGCATGCCTGCGGCCACGATGTGCATCAGGCTGCCTTTGCCGCATTTGTCCGCGCCGCAGCCCGCGTCGAACTGCCGTTCGCGCTGACGGCCATCGCCCAGCCCAGGGAAGAGACCTACCCGTCCGGGGCCCTCGACGTCATCAACGACGGCGTCCTGTCGCGGGAGAACGTAGCCTCAGTGCTGGCCGTCCACGTCCATCCCGGCATCCCGGAAGGTGCCGTGGCAACGGGCAGCGGAGCCATCAACGCCGCCGCTGACGAGTTCGAGATTGTGGTGCGCGGCCGCGGCGGGCACGGCGCCTACCCCCATTCGAGCGTTGATCCGGTGCCTGTGGCTGCCCGGATCTGCCTGTCCGCATATGACCTGATCCGGAACACCGTGAGTCCGGTCAGCCCGGCAGCCTTGACTGTCGGTGAACTGAAGACAGGCACTGCGTCCAACGTCATCCCGGACCACGCGCTGATCCGCGGCACCCTGCGGACCATGGACAAGCATGAGCAGCATTTGCTGCACCAGGCTCTTCGCCGGTGCGCGGAGCACACCGCCCAGGCCTTCGGCGCGAGCGCCGAAGTAAGCATCACGGTGGGAGAGCCGGTCCTGCGCAACGACGGCGCACTGTCCTCCCGGGCGGAACCCTGGCTGGGCCGTCAGGGCCTGGCATCGGCGGAACCGCTGCGCAGCTGCGGTGCCGATGACTTCTCGTTCTTCACCGAGACCGTCCCGGGAGTCATGGCGTTTCTTGGTGTCCGCAGTCCTGAGCCGGCTCCGCAGAGTCCCCTGCACTCGGCGTCGTTCCTGCCGCCGGACAGCGCGGTGGAGGATTGCGCCAGGACACTGGTCTCCCTGTACGTCGCAGCAGTCCAGGAGCTCTCCGGATAGAGCCGCGTTCGGGGAAGGACCGCTATTCCGGCTGGGTGGGCCCGGACGCGCCGGCAGCTGCCCTTCCGGGTCCATCATCCCCTTCGCGGCTCTCACCGCCCTGACCCGGTGCCTTGCGTGAGGAGTGAGGAGCGGATCCGCTGCGCCCGTCCGTCCCGAGCCGGCGCAGGGCCAGGCCCACCGCGACACAGACCAGATAAGCGCCGCCGATGAAGATCCAGCCGTCCAGGAAGCCTCCGGAGAACTGCAGCAGCAGACCCATCACCAGCGGCCCGGAGGCGAACCCTGCGTACATGCCCAGCGACACGGCGCCGGAGGCCGCACCGACGCGTTCCTTCGGCACTTCGCGCAGGACGCCGGCCATCACCACTACATTCACGCCCAGGACGGACGCCCCGTGGAACAGCACCCCGGCCCAGAGCAGTGCCGGCACCCCGGTCTCTCCGGCGGCCAGCAGCAGCGCTGCACCGCAGATCGCCCCGGCGGCGAGGGTCAGCAGCAGAGTTGACGCCTGCACGCCCTCTGCCATCCGGCGGCCCCACAGGATCCGGGAGGCCACCCCGACGACGCCGGCCGCAGCCGCTGTTGCTCCGGCGAGCAGCAGCGAGAATCCAAGCTCCCGCTGGGCAAACAGCGGCAGGTAGACGTTGGTTGCCTGCATGCCGGCCCCGGAGAAGAGCGCGAATGCGGCCAGCAGCCACACGGCGGACGGGAAACCGCGTTTGGTGCGGGGGTCTTTTGCTGCAGGCTGCGTCCTGGTCCGGGGTTCGGCAGGCAGCCGCTGCCAGGAGTAGGCCAGCAGCAGCCCCAGGACCAGGGCTGCACCGACGGCGGCACCCCGCCAGCCGGCGAACAGGGCTGCGGCCGGGAAAAACAGGCTGGAGAACAGCTGGCTGGCCTGGACCCCGGACTGCTTGACGCCCATCCAGCCCGGCCGCTTTCCCGGCGGCACCGCGTGGATGATGATCCGGTTGGTTGTGGGGTTGCAGATGGCCTGTGCGGGCCCCGCGAGCAAAACGGCCGCTAGCAGCCACGCGTAGTTCACGGACACCGCCATCAGGATCAGGGCCAGGGCAGTGCCGCCGAAGATGATGAGCATCTGGGAACGGGCGCTGATCCGGTCGCTCAGCCTGCCCAGGGACATCGAGGACAGCGCTGCACTGGCAAAGCAGGTTGCGGCAAGCAGCCCGAACTGGGCTTCGCTGATGCCCAGGTCAGCCATGATCAGCGTGCTGGTGGCGGAGATCCCGTAGTTCATGACCGGTCCGGCCGCCATGGCGCAGACCAGCACAAACAACAGGCCGGGGCCGGGGGTGGTGCGCAAGATTTTCCTCTCCTGGGACGACACAGACCATTGTTGCCTGTGTATGCCAGAGTTACGGACCAAAAGAGACTAATATCAGCCATAGGGTCCGCTGTCTTGGGCCCAAGTAGCTGGGGGAGAACCAAATGGGCACTGAGTCTCAGGCAAGCGCGCCTTCGGCACGCCGCCGCTCCGTTATGCTCTTCCGCCGCGCCCGCACTGCCCTTGGCCTGGTCGGAATCTTCTGGCTCTGGCTGCTTTTCGGCAGTGCAGGATTTGTGGCATCCCTGTTCGACCGGCCGTTCTACGCAATGCTTGCCCTGTACGCGGTGGGAACCCTGACCCTGATTTCCCTGCTGATTGCTCCCGTCG
This sequence comes from Arthrobacter sp. NPDC055585, assembly GCF_053619115.1. Taxonomy (NCBI): domain Bacteria; kingdom Bacillati; phylum Actinomycetota; class Actinomycetes; order Micrococcales; family Micrococcaceae; genus Arthrobacter; species Arthrobacter sp. NPDC055585. The sequence goes on along the minus strand of NZ_JBSHIT010000008.1, from coordinate 152,688 downwards.
CCCTGGCCTACCTGCTGATGAACCGCCCGGCGAAAACCATGCAGCAGGCTGCGCCCGCAGCTGCTGAGCCGCCGCACCGTTTGGTGCGCTCCGAGCTGGCCCCGGTAATCCGGATGATCCCCCGGAAGGTCAAGGACAGCAGCACCTCGCTTGGCACCCGCGCGGCCGCAAAATGGCGGGATCTGGCGTCCTAGCCCCTTCCCTGTAGCCCGTCCCCCGGACCGGGAGGGACACAGTGTCAGTGCCGTCGGCAACAGTAGGCACATGACTCTCACCGCTCAGCCCTCAGCACCCCGCAGCCCTGCTGTCGCCCGGCCCCGCGTCACCCATGCTCCCTACCGGCAGGAACCGTATGTGCGGTGCCGCTTCGAAAGTCTGCAGGTGGACGGCAAAGCCGTGGCGTGGACGCGCAGTGCTGTGCTGGTGCACTGGATTGACGACGACGGGCAGGCGCACAACCGCTGGGTCCCGGCGTCCGCCGTCGTACGCATTGAACGGGATCTCTCTGCCTGGCGGGATCCGTATGACGACTTCGAGTTCTACTATCCGTCCAGGCATGCCCGCACCGCCGCCGTGCGTTGACAGCACACCCTCTGCCGGAGCTCAGTGGATGAGGGAAGGCGCGCACGGCACCTTCCGGGAGGGCAGGAGCAGCCAGCGGCATGGACTTCCACGACTTCATCGAAACCGTAGGATCCTTTGTGGATCTGGCCGGTGTGGCCGCGATCGTGGCCGGGGCCGTCGTCGCTTCGGTGGTGGCCGTCCGCGGGCTAATGCTCCGGCGGGCCAAGGTTTATGAGCTGTACCGGCAGCAGCTGGGCCGGGCGATCCTGCTGGGGCTGGAGCTGCTGGTGGCGGCAGACATTATCCGTACGGTCGCCGTGACCCCTACGTTCGAATCCCTGGGCGTCCTGGCGGTTATTGTGCTGATCCGGACGTTCCTCAGCTACTCGCTGCAGCTGGAAGTGTCCGGACGCCTACCCTGGGAACGGCCTCCGGCACCGGCGCAGCGGCGCCAGTAGCAGCTACAGCAGTGCAGCAGGCCGGCGCTCTGCCCGGCCGGCACGGGAGCCGCGGACAGCGCTGACCAGCACGGCCACTGTCACCATCAGGGTGGCGATGCCGAAGGGGTTTGCCAGAGCTGCCGAATAGCCAAGCACGTCAGGCCCGGCCAGGGCTGAGAACACGGAACCGGCCTCCGGCGACCCGAAATCCGGCACAAAGAACCCGAACGCGCCGGCCAGCACGTAGTTCGCCAGCAGCAGCAGTGACGTTCTCAGGGGTGCGCCGAACGGCCTGCGTGTGGACGCAGCCACGGTAATCTTCACGGCTGCCGTGAGCATCAGCACCGCCAGGAGCGGACCGGCCGTCAGCGCGAAAATGGCCACCAGCTCTCCGCCGGCGCCGGCCAGGGCCCGCCCTGCCGTGATCCACAGCGGCACCAGCAGGGCCATGGGGATGCTCGCGCCCGCCATCACAGCGCAAAAACCGCGTCCCAGTGCGGAAGACGGGGCGGAGGACGACGGGACAGACATACTCCAACCTTAATATCCGGCGGCCCCAAGCCAGGAATCCCGGTATGAGGCCGGAGCGCGAAAAGTCATCTTCAGGGATGACGCCGCCACCCGTTGCCGGGCCGTAGTCTGGTTCCGCACTGGCCGAAAGCGTTCCGGCCACAGTGACCCCCTGCGCTTCCTGCTCCGCTTCCTTTTGACCTGCCTGAGAGTGCCTGAACACCATGCCCGTTGACGTCATCATGTGGATTCCAGCTGCCGCGCTGCTGGCGCTGCTGATCCTCACCCTCACTGCAGGCGCCCTCATCAGCTTGCTCCGGACCGAGGAAACCACCGGAGCCAGGCGGGTGGCCTGGTTCGCCGCGGTGCTGCTGGTGCCTGTTGCCGGAGCCCTGGCGTGGCTGGCTGTGCTGCAGTACAGCACCCGCTCAGCTGGTCCCGCGGAACCCGGCACGGAGCCGCTGGGCTGCGAAAACCCTGTGCCGTAGGGCATAAATCCCGGAGTTGTTGAGCACACCTGCGCGAAACTGTTAGGCACTCCGAACTCCCGGTGTTACCTTGGCCGTATGCTCCGCAAGGCAGCCCCCACGGACCCTGCGCCCCGGACCTCCCGGCCCAAGGCGAATACTCGCCTGCCCTGGCTGCTTGGGCCGGCGCTGGTAGCCGGGGTGGCATACCTGGATCCGGGCAATGTGGCCAGCAACATGACCGCCGGCGCCCGCTTCGGATACCTGCTGGTGTGGGTGGTGGTCGCCGGAAACGTGATGGCCTGGCTGGTGCAGTACCTCTCCGCGAAACTGGGCCTGGCTACCGGGCGCAGCCTTCCTGAGCTGCTCGGGATGCGCGTCCGCTCGACGGCGGGCCGAAGGCTGTACTGGCTGCAGGCGGAACTGGTGGCCATGGCAACCGACGTTGCGGAGGTGATTGGCGGCGCCGTCGCACTGTGGCTGCTTTTCGACCTTCCGCTGCTGCTGGGCGGGCTTATCACCGGCGGGGTATCCATGGCCGTCCTCGCTGTCCAGGGCAGCGGGCGGCACCGCAGTTTTGAGTACGTGATCGTCTCGATGATGGCGATCATCGTCATCGGCTTTACCGCCGGCGTCTTCGTTGCTCCGCCGGACCCGGCGGCTGTGGCCGAAGGGCTGGTACCGCGGTTCGACGGCCCCGATTCCGTTCTCCTGACCGCCTCCATCCTTGGGGCAACTGTGATGCCGCACGCGATCTACGCGCACTCCGCGCTGACCCGTGACCGGTTCCCGCAGCGCAGCGCCGGGCTCACCACCTCCACCCTGATCCGGGCCACCCGCTGGGACGTCACCATTGCCCTGGCGGTTGCGGGCAGCGTCAACCTGGCCATCCTGCTGCTGGCGGCAACCTCACTGCAGGGTGTGGAGGGCACCGACACCCTGGAAGGCGCCCATGCCGCGATCGGCGGAGCCCTGGGCAGCGGCGTCGCACTCCTGTTCGCGCTGGGCCTGCTGGCCTCCGGGCTGGCCTCGACCTCGGTGGGCGCCTATGCCGGCGCAGAGATTATGCAGGGGTTGCTCAAGGTGCGCATCCCCATGCTGCTGCGGCGGCTGATTACGCTGCTGCCTGCACTGGCGATCCTTGCCGCGGGTGTGGACCCCACCTGGGCACTCGTGCTGAGCCAGGTGGTGCTGTCCTTCGGCATTCCGTTCGCACTGGTGCCGCTGCTGTGGCTGACCTCGCGGCCGGACCTGATGGGTGAACACCTCAACCGCTGGTGGACCACTGTCCTGGGCCTAGTGGTGGCCGGGCTGCTGATCGCCCTGAACGTGGTGCTGCTCTACCTGACGTTTACGGGTGCCGGATAAGTCCTGGCCATTTTGCCGGGGCTAGGGCCACAGCGCCGAGTGGGCGCGGGCTTCGAGATCGCGCCGCCGCTCAGCGTGGCCGGCAAGGCGGTCTATGTCCGGCCGCGGACGCTGCGCCGTGCGCTCACCGAGGCTGATCAGCAGCTCTCCGGCGGACACGAAGACGCGGCCGACGGCGGAGGGCCGGGCAGGCGGGTTAAGGGTAGAACGCGTCCGCGGGGGCAGGGACGCGTAGGTCATCACAGCATTCATGGCTGGGCTCCGGGATCGACAAGCGGGAAGTAGTTGAGGTGCAGCTCCACGGGGCGGGCGCCGTCGACGTCGCCGCGTCCGCGGTACGGGGAGAGGAGTTTGTCCAGATGTTCCGACGCCTGGCGGGACACTTCCTGGGCTTCCTCCAATGTCAGATGGAGGGTGGCTCCCATGAGAATGGAGGTTTCGGCCCATTCATCCGGCAGGGCGTCACTATTGTTGATGAACTCGATCAGGGCTTTGGAATGGCCGTCCATCACACTCTTGGCCAGGATCCGCGTGGCTTCCCGGGTCGCCGGCGCTTTGGCCATTTGCGACGAGGTCTGGATCGCTTCGGGCACCCGCTCCCACCAGCGTTCGCGGGCGGTTCCCTTCCCTTCCACCTCACGGACAAAGCCGTGCTTGGCCAGCTGACGCAGATGGTAGCTGGTGGATCCGCTGGACTCGCCCAGGCGATCAGCCACGCCGCAGGCGGTCTGCGCGCCGTGGCGGGAAAGGCTTTCGAGCAGCGCAATCCGAATGGGATGCGCCAGCGCCTTCAGCCGGGTGATGTCCAAAAGCTGCGCGTCCAGCGGGGATGTCTGCTCTTCCATGCCCGTGAGCCTACGCTTCCAAAGAACCCTTTGCAAGGGTTTCTTTGCAACTAATTCTTTGCACCGCCGCACACCGTCGTTCCCCCCATCGAGAGGCCAGTTACGGCTGGTTTCAGCCCCCAAAAGAGCCGTAACTGGCCTCTCGGCGGGTCAGGGAAGGTGCTGAGGGCTCAGTCGTCCAGCGCGCCCTCGACCAGGGCCGTGGCGATGGCATCGGCGTCCTGCACGGCGGCCAGGTACCGCTCGGCGTCCAGGGCCGCGGAGCATCCCGTGCCAGCGGCCGTGATCGCCTGGCGGTACCGGTGGTCCACAGCGTCCCCGCAGGCGAAGACACCGTCCACGTCCGTCTGCGTGGTGGGCGCGGCCACCTGAATGTAGCCCGCGCCGTCGAGGGCCACCTGGCCGTGCAGCAGCTCCGTGCGCGGCACGTGTCCAATCGCCACAAAGATGCCCGACGCCGCCACCTCCCGGGCCTCGCCGGTCACGGTGTCCGTCAGCGTGAGTCCGGTGACCTTGTCCGTGCCGTGGATCGCGGTGACCTCGCTGTTCCAGGCGAACTGGATCTTGTCATGGCATTTAGCGCGCTGCGCCATGATCCGGGAGGCACGCAGCTGGTTCCGGCGCACCACCACGGTCACGGAGTCCGCGAACCGGGTCAGGAACAGCGCTTCCTCCATCGCCGAGTCACCGCCGCCGACCACCACCACATGCTGCTTGCGGAAGAAAAACCCGTCGCAGGTGGCACACCAGGAGATCCCCCGCCCGTTCAGAGTCTTCTCCTCCGGCAGCCCCAGTTCCTTGTAGGCCGACCCGGTGGCCAGGATGACGGTGCGCGCCTTCCGGGTGGTTCCGGCAGCGGTGACAACCCGTTTGGTGTGCCCGGAGAGGTCAACGGAGGCGACGTCGTCGAACTCCACCACCGCACCGAACTTCTCCGCCTGGCGCTTGAGTGCCTCCATCAGATCCGGTCCCTGGATACCGTCAGGAAAGCCGGGGAAGTTCTCCACCTCGGTGGTGTTCATCAGCGCTCCGCCGGCCGTCACGGATCCGGCCATGACCCGCGGGGAGAGTCCGGCACGGGCAGCGTAGATGGCGGCGGTGTATCCGGCGGGTCCGGAGCCGATGATGATTACGGAGTCGGTGGGCATGGCTGCTCCTTTCGGCGGTTCCTTCAGTGTGGAACCGCCGGCGCAGCGCTGCCAGAGGCCGCCGAAAAGCCGACGCCGGCGCCCGGCTAGGCGCGGACCCTTCCGCGGATCCGAATGGCGGCCACCAGGGTGAACACCACCGTCATGGCAACCAGCACAAGGATCACGTACCCGGCGCCCACCTGCCAGTCCCCCACCTGCGCGGTGATGCCAAAGACGCTCTGCAGCTCCTCGATGGCCGCGGGCTGGTCTCCGGTCATGGCCGGCAGGGTCTCTGCCGTCATTTCCTGGCGGACCAGCATGGAGGACTGCAGGAACGGCAGCGCGCTCACGAATTCCCGCACGCCCTCGGGAAAGTTGCCCACAGGAATGTAGGAACCGGCAATGAAGCCAAGCACCGTGCCGACGATGGTGGACAGCGCTGAGTAGGCGCCGGCGGTCCGGATGAAGGAGACAGCAAACGCGCTCAGGGCGGAGAAGGCGAAGCACGCCAGCGCCAGATAACCGCAGATCTTCAGCAGAGGCACCGGCGCAATGGTCACGCCGCTGACCACAAACAGGTACACCAGGCTCACGGCCAGTACCAGCGCGGTCATGATCATGGAGATCAGCACGGCGGAGAGCAGGTAGCCCAGGATCAGCCTCTCGCGGCGGATGGGTGAGACCAGGAAGTCCTGAAAGCGGCCGGACCCGGAGTCCTCCACGAACACGACCATGGCGCCCAGCGCCGTCGTGATGGTGGTGATTCCCAGGATCCCCGCGAACATCCAGCTGTCCACGAAGCCGCGGATCTCGTCCTCGGTGGCCTGCGGAAAGGATTCCCCCAGGCCTTCGGTCTGGAGGTTGCCCAGAAACAGGGTGTAGAGCAGGAAAACCACCAGCGCGGAGACGAGGGAGAAGAACACACCCAGCCGGTCGCGGAAAAAGAGCCTCAGGTTGCGGGTGGTGATGTCCAGGACAACGTTCACTTCTCGGCTCCTTCAGATGCTGCGGTTTCCGCCGGCGCTTCCCTGCCGGTCAGGGCCAGGAAAACGTCGTCCATGGTTCCGTGGCGGAACTCGAAGTCAAGGGTGTCTTCGCCGTGCCGTTCCAGAATGCGGCGGGCGGTGTCTGCGGTTTCGACGCCGATCCGCACCGCGGCGCCGTCCCCTCCCTTGAGCTGCCCGCCCAGGTCAAGGACCAGCGACTCCAGGCCCGGCAGGTTGCGGGTGGTGACCGTGAGAATGCTGCTGGAAAACTTCGAGCGCAGCTGGGTGGGTGTGCCGTCGGCGATGATCCGACCGTCATCAATGATGCAGACCCGGTCTGCTTCCTCGGTTTCCTCCATGTAATGCGTGGTCAGGAAGACGGTCAGTCCGTGGCGGTCGCGCAGGTCGTGGATGGTTTTCCAGACGATCGCGCGGCTGGCGGGGTCCAGCCCGGCAGTGGGTTCGTCGAGGAAGATGATGGGCGGTGCATGCAGCAGCGCGCGGGCAATGTCCACCCGGCGGCGCTGGCCGCCCGAGTAGGTTCCGTACCGGCGGTCGATGAACTCTTCCAGTTCCACCAGTTCGGCCAGCTCATTGATCCGCGCCTCGTTTTTCGCCTTGTCTGAGGAGTAGAAGCGTGCACGCACCCGCAGGTTCTCGCGTCCGGTCAGGAGCGGGTCCAGAACTGATTCCTGGAAGACGACGCCGATGTCCCGGCGCACGCGTTCCCCGGCGCTGCGCACGTTGTGCCCGGAGACTTCCACGGTGCCGGCGTCGAACGGGGTGACTGATGTTACGCAGCCGATGGTGGTGGACTTGCCCGCACCGTTGGTGCCCAGGAAGGCGAAGACGCTGCCGGCCTCAACATCGAAGGAGATGTCATCAACGGCGGTCTTGGAGCCGTACTTCTTGGTCAGGCCGCGCACCGAGATGGCCGGCTGGTTCTGAGTCACTTCATCCTCCAGATGAGTTCCCCGCCGTTCCGCCGGCGGACGGGGCAGCAAAAAGCCCCCGAGCGGAAACACTATCCGACCCGGGGGCCCTGCGTCCTGACGTGCGTCGTCCAGGCTCTGCCGTGAGCCTTCGCTACTGGCCGCCGGCCTCGGGTTCCTCAGGCTCCTCCGGACCCGGCACCGCGGTGGGCGGCACAACGGGCAGGGTAGCTGTGGGCGCCGGTGCACTCGGTGACGGCTCGGGTGCCACAGTGGGACGGGGAACAGGGGTGGCCGACGGCGTTGGCTTCGCCTTCTCCTCGTCCTCCTCTGCCTCCTCCGACTCGGTGGGGCTGGGGCTCGGGTTCGGGTTCATCAGCAGGTTGCTGGGCGGGTTGGCGAAGGGCTCCCCCGGGTACAGGCTGCCTGCCTGCTGCATGAACCGGGCCCAGGACGGAGCCGCGATCAGCGAGCCGTCAATCTCCGGGTAGAGGCGGCCGCCGATTTCCAGGCCGGACAGGGACCCGGTTCCGGCTTTCCAGTTGCCGATCCAGCTGGCGGTGGCCATGCCGGAGTTGTATCCGATGAACCAGGTCTGGGACCGGGAGTCATTGGTGCCGGTCTTGCCGGCCATGGGCTGGCCGCCGTAGTTCAGCAGCGAGCCGGAGCCTGACTTCATGACCTCCTGCGTCGCGTAGTTCACGCCGCGGGCGGTCTCCTTGGAGATCACCTGCTCACATTCGGGCTCGGGTACCTCGTAGGTCTTGCCGTTGGCTGCGGTGACTTCCAGCAGTGCCCGAGGCTCGCACACGTTGCCCTCGGCGGCGAAGCCGGCAAAGGCCTGCGCCATGGCCATGGGGGACACGTCCTGGACGCCGCCGATCAGGGCCGACGGCTTGATGTCCAGGGATTCGTTCTGGCCCGAGTCGCTCTTGCCGTCGTGAATGCCCATCGATTCGGCGATTTCCATGATGCGGCACAGATCCAGCTGCTTCGCGGTGGAGAACGTGATGGTGTTCAGCGACTGGGCGAGGCCGCGCAGCACGGTGGCATCGCCGTAGTTGATGTCGCCGTAGTTCTGCGGGGTCCAGCCCTCCGGCTCGCCGATCTCAAACGCCCCTCCGGGCAGGCAGCTGGCCGTCCAGCGGTCGCCCTGGGGATAGGTCTTCTTGCGGCCGTCCAGCTGGGTGCCCAGGGACTTGCCCGCGTCCACCCAGGCAGCCACGGTGAAGGGCTTGAACGTGGAGCCGGGCTGGAACCCGCCCACACCGTCCAGGGGCTTCTCCCGGTCGCCGTCCTGGAACTGGTCCACGTTGAAGTTCAGCACTGAATCCCCGGGGTTGTCCCCGGGCGTGTAGCGGGTGTTCTGCGCCATGGACAGGATGTTGCCCGTACCCGGCTGCAGGCTGATCATCGAGTGGCCCACCTCGGCGGCGGTGGTGTCCGGGTTCGCGGTCTCATTGACTGCTGTCTGTGCAGCGTCCTGTACGGCAGGGTCCAGCGTGGTCTTGATGGTCAGCCCGGAGCGGTAGAGCACCGATCTGCGCTCGGCTTCGGTATCGCCGAACTCCTCGCTGTTCAGGATCAGGCGCTCCACGTAGGAGCAGAAGTACGGTGCCTGTTCGGCGGCCACGCAGCCCTGCCGGGTGGGCGTGATGGTGAGGTCCAGCCCGGTGGCCACGGCGGCGTCGTACTGCGCCTGGTCAATCTTGCCGTTTTCGAGCATTTCGCCAAGCACCAGGTTGCGGCGTTCCAGGGCCCGGTCGGGGTAGATCTGGGGATCGTAGTAGCCGGGTCCGTTGACAAGGCCGGCCAGCAGGGCGGATTCCTGGATGTTCAGGTCCCTGGCGTCCTTATTGAAGAAGTACTTCGACGCCGCCTGGACACCGTAGGTGTTGCCGGTGAAGGGCACAATGTTGAAGTAGCCCTCAAGGATCTCGTCCTTGCTCATCTCGTTTTCGACGGCGATCGCGAGCCGGATTTCCCGGACCTTGTCCGAGATGCCCTTGCTGCCGCTGTAGGTGGCTTCTTCGCCGCGTTCATTGGCCGAGTTGATGAGCACGTTCGTCACGAACTGCTGGGTGATGGTGGAGGCGCCGCGGTTGGTTCCGCTGGAGACGTTGGACGCTATCGCGCCGAAAATGCCCTGGACGTCCACGCCGCCGTGATCGTAGTAGCGGGAGTCCTCGACGGAAAGCAGGGCATCCACCATGTGCGGGGAAATCTGGTCAAGGGTGACGGGCTGCCGGTTCTCCTCGTAGAGGGTGGCGATCAGCGAATCATCCGCCGCGACGATCCGGGTTGGGGTGGCCAGAGTGGCCCGCTCCAGGTCTGCCGGCAGTCCGTCGAAGAAGGAGATGGAGGCCGACGCCGCGGATCCGGCTCCGGCGGCCATCGGAACGAACAGCCCGGCGGTGAGAACGCCGCAGAGCACGCTGACCCCTAGAAAGGAGAGCAGGCGTCCGAATGTGGTTGCCGTGGTGAACACGGGGGATTTACGCGCAGCCATGATATGGGAGCATAACTCAGGAACATGGGATTTTCGGATCTGTTTACGTCGCCATACCGGCCGGTAACGTTGCGATCGCGCGGTAGATGACGATAATTCCGGCTGGCTCACAGTGGCGGGACTCACGCTCCGGAGGCACTCTGGCCCCGGTGCCAACTAATCTCCGCAACCCCATCCCGGCGGCGCCCGCCCACTGCTAGACTCCTGCACACTTCCTTCTGATACCCGGCAGCGGCAGGCAGAGAGCTGGAGGGCATCGGGAGTCCGGATCCACCCCCGGCCGAGGAGAATCATGGCCCGATTACTCCACGATTTGCGCCGTCTGCGCACCAGCCTGAACGCGCGCCGCGGCGCGCTTCCTCCCCCGCGGGCCAACCACGAAGAAATCCACGCCCGGCTGGACACCGCTATGGCGTCGGCACGGGCCGCGGAACGGACCCTTCAGGAGCAGGAACGTGTTGCCGGGGAGACTGCAGCGCATTTCGCCTCGGTAGCCGAGGCCTACCGGCTGCGCCGCAATGCGGTTGAGTCAGTCATGCCTGCCGGACCGTCACCTGCCGTCCTGACGCTGGCCGGAACTGCCCGGCGCATGCATTCACTGGCCACAGAGCGCGAAGAGGCCGCGGCAGAACACCTGGCGGAAATACGTTCCCGCCGGGACCGGGTCCGGCAGCTGCTGGCGGATCTGGTCAAAGCACAGGCTGAACTGCGGCTGGCGGTCACCGTGGAACAAAGCCGGGCACGCCTGGACGGTCTGGGCGGTGCGTCCGGGACCGCTGCGGCAGAGGCCGGCAATCCGTTCGATACAGAGCTCCGCGAGGCCACCCGGCTGGCGCGGGAAGCAGAGGCCCTGGCAGAGCTGAAAGGCGGATGGGCATGAGTGAAGAATCCAGCGTGCGTGTGGGAGTTCCATATACGCCGCCGCGTTCCTATTCGGAAAAGGCGGTGAGCCGGCTGGTCTTCACGGCTGCCGCGTTCATCATCTTCGGCGGATTCAACATCATTGCGGTGGCGCTGGCCATCCTGCTGGTGGTTTATCCGCTGCTCATCGCCAGGGAGCGGCTGGTCCTGCGCCCGCGGCGGGAGGAAGCGGAGACCGCTGCCCTGAACGACGCCGTCGCGCAGTTCTTCCCCGGCGCCCCGCAGGTGCAGCGTGAACAGTGGCGCGCTCTGATGACAGCCCGGAAGGGCAAGACGTTCCGCTTCCGGGACGACGTCGGCGGTGAGATGCGGATGGTCCGTACCGGCCGCGCCTCGCTGGCCGGGCATGCGGCCATTGCCGGGGAACCCGTGCGGCCGCGCAGCGCCAAGCGCACGGAGATTGAAGTGACCTGCCGGCACGGCGACGTGGGGCTTACCGACTTCGACACGATCATGACGGCGTCGGGCCGGGACCCGAACATTGCCCGCGCCATTGCCGAAGTGCGCCGGGGCTACCGGCACGGGCGCGAATCGGCCTAGCGCAGGTCCATGCCCATGACGGTGCGGACCGGGATGGGTCCGCCGTGGTCCTCGTCCACGGGCCGCATGCCGAGCTTCTCGGCGACCCTGCGTGAGGCAGCGTTCTCTGGGTGGATGATGGCGACGAGTCTGCGGGCGCTGAGTGTTTCGCGGGCAAAGTCCCGGCAGGCGGCGGCCGCTTCGGTGGCGTAGCCTAGGCCCTGCCGGTCGGCCCGGACGTGGTAGCCGACTTCGAGCTCAGTGCTTTCACCGTTGATCTTCTGCCAGGTGAGGCCGCAGTCGCCCAGGAACTCGCCGTCGCGGGTTTCCACGACCCACAGCCCGTACCCGTGCTGTGCGTAATTTGCCTGGTTCCAAGCGATCCATTTCACCGCCTCTTCCCGGGTCTTGGGCGCCGGGTAGTAGGTCATGACCGCCGGGTCGCCCAGCAACCCCGCCATGAGGTCGATGTCCTGCGGGGTCATTTCGCGGAACCGGAGGCGTGCGGTGTCCTGAGGAAGCATTGGGCCAGTTTATCCGCGGGTGTTCCGTGGGTTAGAAGTACCCGTTGTCGTTGATGGGCGGGTAGATCTCCTTGGGGATGGATTGGATGACGTCCCAGTGCTCCACCACTTTGCCGTCTTCCACCCGGAAGATGTCCACAATGGCGCGGCCCTCTTCGCCCGGCACCCGGCAGGAATGCACGTGCAGGGCCACCAGGTCACCGTCGGCAATCGCGCGTTTCACTTCGTTGCGGCCGTCGGGGTAGTTCTCACGCAGGTAGGTCACGAAACGGCGGAAGGCCTCGGGTCCGTCTGCCACCCAGGGGTTGTGCTGAATATAGGTATCCCCGAGGTAGGCCATGGCGCCCTCAACGTCGCGGTTGTTGTACTTCTCGTAAAAGTCGAGGACCAGTTCCTTGTTGTTCATGCTTCCCCTACGTTTGTGATGCGCGTTACACGGATGGGGCAAATATATCCAGACGAGCATCAGGGCAACAAAAAAGTCCAGTCCTTTGTCCGACCTAGCCGGTACTCTCGTAGGCACCATGCATTTCAAACTCATCCCCGATGACATCAGTCTGATCCGAGCGCATTTGGGAGTTGAATTCGATCTACTCAGCAGAGTGATGCTCGATATCGATGCTTTTCCCTCTTTCCTGTTTTCCGATGATAGGCCCCGACTTGTGGAAGCGCGTGGAAGAGCATTGGAACTACTCCGACGCTGGAAAAGCGAAGAGCCAGAAGTAACCGGTTCCATCTGCTCGCGGCTGCCCGACTTCGTGCTAAGCCGATCGGTGCCGGAGTCTTTGCTCGAAGCAGCCATGTGGTCAGACGAACCAGATCCCTTGATCGATCAGTTCGGCTTTCCCGACATCAATTCGCGTGTGTTTGCGGCGGCGCCCCAGCTAGTACCACTCCTGGACGAAAGTGGCCTCATCAAGGTGGAAGCACTCGACGCCCGTCCATGGGGCTTACACACCGGCGAATTCGCTTTCCAATATCACCAGCTCCTGCGTAGAGGGTTCGGCTCCCGCATTCACTACGGTCTCATCGGAATCGTCCTCGACGTGGCAAAAGGACATGGCCTATCGGCGCGGTTGGCCCTAGACGAACGCCGCCTCCAGTTCAAGGACGAGTATCAAGAGTTCCACGAATACGATTACTGGTATGGGGCATCGCTTTCTGAGGAAAGTCTGGATGATCTCGCCACCGTAGGTGAAACATTCCATGGTGATCCCAACGGCGGCACGTCGTTACTGCATCCCTACGCAGGGCTTTCCGTCCGTTGGACCGCTGATGGCAATCTCAAGACCGTGGAAATCGAGGAGTTCATGCCATCACCAGACCCTTCCTCCGATTGGGTCTACGCGCGATACCTTCACGCAATCCGCGACACTACGAGCCGTGCATTTATTCACTGCGACGGAGCAGTGAAAGCCTATGCCGCCAACCGATACCCGAGGTCACAGCATGATTTCAAGAACCGCGGCAAGGGCGACCGTTACCGCAAACTGTTTAGAGTCGATGGAGAATTCCCGGTTGCCGTCTGGTCAGATTTGGCAAGCGCATGGTTCCGCGGCAATAACCTCATCAACGAATACTTCAAGGCCCCCGCTAGCTGACGGGACCACCCGCCCGCTCCGTGCACGAAGCATAGATGTTGCCCAATGCTCGCAGACCATCTGGTCGGGTGAGTATCGGGGCTGCGCCCATCGTTCCCTCTACGGGGAAAGGACACACCGAATCATGTGGAGCTTAGGGGAATCGAACCCCTGACCTTTTCATTGCGAACGAAACGCTCTACCAACTGAGCTAAAGCCCCATGCCTTGGTCCGGATAACCGGCCTTGTAAGGCTACGCCGATTCTATGCACCCGCCTAGTCCGCGGGCAAAATGCCGGATCCTTCTTGAGCGCTTTCAGGGCCGCCGCTAGGCTCGCGGCAAGCACACGGCAACTGAGGCCCGGCACCCGTGCGCAGCGGCGTCGGGCTCCCCGCCCACCCATGCATTCCCCTTCGAAGGAGCACACCATGAGCCTGATTCGAGACATGCTGACATCCCACCCAGCCGGGAATTCAAACATCAACATGGACGCCGTGGCCGCGGCCGTCGAGGCCTGCTTCGACTGTGTGCAGACCTGCACCGCGTGCGCGGATGCCTGCCTGAGCGAGGACATGCTCGGGGACATGGTCAGCTGCATCCGCGCCGACCTGGACTGCGCCGAAATCTGCGGAGCCACCGGAAAGGTGCTGGCCCGCGCGGGGAAGGACTATGCCTCTGCCGCTGACCTGGTCCGGGTCTGCGCCGCCGCCTGCCACCGCTGCGCAGCCGAGTGCGAGCAGCATGCCGCTGCCCACGACCACTGCCGCATCTGCGCCGAAGCCTGCCACCGGTGCGCAGCAGCCTGCGATGCCCTGCTGCTGACGATCGGGTCCTAGCCGGCTGGATCTGGCGGCACGCTGCACGTGGGTTTGCCCCTGGCTGGGGACAATCTCCGCGATTCGAGCTACTTCCGCGAGCGCATCCCCCGCACCAGAATCCAGGCCAGCGGTGTCATGACCGCGATCAGCGCCACCGGATTGGGACGGAAGACCGCCGGGCCGCCCTCCTTCGCAGCGTAGACGCCCAGCGGCAGCACCATTCCGCCGCCCCCGCCCCCGCCTTCGCCGTCGGCATCTCCCCCGCCGCCAAACCCGGCCTGGACCAGCGCCACCGGCACGAGGGTTTCGGAACCAACCTTCACCGGCTCACCGTAAGCCCGCGCCACGGCCATGGTCTTAAAGGACTCCGACAGGCTCGTCACGATGTTCACGATCGTCCCCCGGCAGCCAGCATTCCGCGCACATAGGCTGCCTGCCCCACATGCTCCAGGCAGTCGGCCAGTGAACTGATCAGCCTTACCCCAAGGGTGACGGGCGGATCCCAGGACGTGTCCACTACCCGGTCCAGGTCCTCCGCCGAAAGCCCCGACACAAAGGCAATGGTCCGGGCACTCACGGCGTCGTAGTATCCCACCAGCACCTCCCCGGACTGCACCTGCACCTTGGCAACCTGTTCGGAGGTGTGCCCGTAGCCGGTGTCCTCGGCGTCGAGCGGCAGGCCAACCCGGTCCACCCAGCCTTCGGCGGTCCACACCTGCTGGTGACCGGCGACGTCGGCCAGCTGGGCATCTTCCACCCGGGCCAGGTGCCAGATCAGCCAGGAGATCGAGTTGCCGTCCGGATATGGCCGGTGGTTCAGCTCGTTGGCACTCAGCCCGTGCACCACCCGCCGCACTGTGGAGGGAAGGCGTCCGAACGCATCAACTAACAGGTCACTTGATTCCATGGGGATCTCCTTGCCCGGGTGGCGAACTGTGTCTGCACGCCACTGTGCCAGTTCGGCGCGGCCGGCAAAAGGGGGACGCCTGACGCCGGCCGGCCGGTTTGCCCGACGGAGAGTTTTTTGCGGGAACCGGGGTTGCAGCGGCTCCCCCCGCTCCTAAACTAGCCGGATGGAGTGGACCGACGAACGTCCCACCTGGCTGCCGCCCATCCCGCCCCCGCACCGCGGCCGGGCACGGATTGTTGCGGGGGTGCTGCTGATCAGCGCCGTGCTGGTTGCCGTGCTGGCCACCGCCTTTGTAGGCGGAACCATCTCGATGTACCTCTGGTGGCCGCTGGCCGGTGGGCTGCTCCTGCTCGGCTCGGGTCTGCTGAGTCGCCGGCCTCTCCCCTGAATACACGGAATCCAGTGCCCTTCCCCGTCGCAACGTGACAAAGTTCGGCATACCGAACTTGTTTAATCAGATAACCGAACTTATCGTTTCCGGCATGACCACCACACTCCGCCTCCGTCGGTTGGCAGCGCTGCCGGCCGCTGCGCTTCTGCTCGCTCTGACCGCTTGCTCGAGCAGCAATGCCTCCGAGTCCGGCAATGAGAAGCCCGTTGTCCTGACCACCTTCACGGTGCTGGCAGACATGGCCGCAAATGTGGCCGGCGAGCATCTGCAGGTCGAATCGATTACCAAGGCCGGTGCCGAAATCCACGGCTACGAACCGACTCCGGGGGACATCCGGCGCGCGTCGCAGGCCGACCTGATCCTGGACAACGGGATGAACCTGGAAGCGTGGTTCGCGCAGTTCACCGCTGGCCTCGACGTTCCCCGGGTAACTGTCAGCGAAGGCGTTGACCCGGTCAGCATCGCTGAAGACGCCTACAAAGGCCTGCCCAACCCGCACGCCTGGATGTCACCGCTGAACGCCCAGATTTACGTGGACAACATGGCCGAAGCCTTTGCCGAGCTCGATCCGGAAAACGCTGAAGCCTTCCGCACCAACGCCGGGGCCTACAAGCAGGAACTGCAGGACGTCCAGGACCAGCTGGTCACTGAGCTCGGCGCCCTCCCGGAAAACCAGCGGGCACTGGTGACCTGCGAGGGGGCGTTCTCCTACCTGGCGCGCGACGCCGGACTCACCGAGCGCTACATCTGGGCTGTCAACGCCGAACAGCAGGCCACTCCGCAGCAGATCGCCGCCACCATCGAGTTCGTCAAGGAGAACCAGGTGCCTGCTGTCTTCTGCGAGTCCACCGTTTCCGATGCCCCGATGCAGCAGGTGGTAGAGGCCGCGGACGCAGAGTTCGGCGGCGTTCTGTACGTCGACTCGCTCTCTGAAGCGGGCGGCCCGGTGCCCACCTACCTCGATCTGATCCGCCACGACACCGAAACCATCATCACCGCCCTGACGGGAACCACCGCCAAATGACGGTCCCCGCTCTGGAACTGGACTCCGTGACGGTGAAGTACGACGACGTCACGGCACTTGAGAGCGTCAGCCTCGCCGTGCAGCCGGGCCGGGTCTGCGGACTGGTGGGCATGAACGGTTCAGGCAAGTCCACCCTGTTCAAGTCCCTGATGGGCATGGTGAAGCCGGCGGCCGGAACGGTGCGGCTCAGCGGTCTAAGCCCGGCGAAGGCACGCAAATCCGGGCTGGTTGCCTACGTTCCGCAGAGCGAGGACGTGGACTGGGCCTTCCCGCTCAGCGTGCAGGACGTGGTGATGATGGGACGCTACGGCCAGATGGGTCCCACCCGCCGGCCGCGCACTGCGGACCGGGCCGCGGTTGCCGAAGCCCTGGCGCGGGTGGAGCTGACCGATCTGGCGGACCGGCAGATCGGCAGGCTCTCCGGGGGCCAGAAAAAGCGTGCCTTCGTCGCCCGCGGCATCGCCCAGGGAGCGTCGGTGCTGCTGCTCGATGAGCCGTTCGCCGGCGTCGACAAGCGGTCCGAGGCAACCATCACCGCGCTGCTGCGGGAACTGGCCACCGACGGCCGGACCATCCTTATTTCCACTCACGACCTGCATGCCCTCCCCCAGCTGGCCGACGAGGCGGTGCTGCTGATGCGCCGCGTCCTGGCCCACGGCGCCCCGCAGGAAGTGCTGCGGCCGGAGCAGCTGGCCCGCGCGTTTGGCCTGAACGTTCTGGAGGGCGGCACCCCGGTTCCGGCCGAAACACTGAAAGCAGGCAACGCATGATCGAACTGCTCACCGACCCCCTGTCCTACGACTTTATGGTCCGCGCCCTGGCCACTGCCGTGATCGCCTCTGTGGCCTGCGGGGTGCTGTCCTGCTGGCTGGTGCTGATCGGCTGGTCACTGATGGGCGACGCCGTGTCCCACGCGGTGCTGCCCGGCGTCGTGCTCGCCTACGTAGTGGGTGCACCGTTCGCACTGGGTGCGGTGGTCTTCGGGTTCCTGGCCGTGGGGCTGATCGGCCTGGTCCGCGATACCAGCCGAATCAAGGAGGACGCGGCGATCGGCATTGTCTTCACCACGCTCTTCGCTGCCGGACTGGTGCTGATCTCCGTGACACCGAGCCAGACCGACCTCAACCACATCATCTTCGGCAACCTGCTCGGCGTGAGCTCCGCAGACCTGGCGCAGGTCGCCGTCCTGGCTGCGCTGACCCTGGCCGTGCTGCTGTTCAAGCGCCGCGATTTCACCCTCTACGCGTTCGATCCCACCCAGGCCCACGCCGTCGGACTTAACCCGCGGCTTCTCGGCGCGGCGCTGCTCGGGCTGCTGGCGCTCACCGCCGTCGTCGCGCTCCAGGCCGTGGGCGTGATCCTGGTGGTCGCGATGCTGATCATCCCCGGCTCCACCGCCTACCTGCTGACCGACCGGTTCAGCCGCATGCTGCTGATCGCACCGGCACTGGCGGCGGGCTGCGCGGTGGCCGGCATCTACTCCAGCTACTACCTGGACACGGCCACCGGCCCTATGGTGGTGCTGGCCCAGGGCAGCGTTTTTGCCCTCGCGTATCTTTTCAGCCCACGTCAGGGAGTCATTGGCCGCGCCATGGGTGCCCGGAGACGGCGCCGCGCGGTGGCCGCCTGAGCCTATGATGGGCGCATGACTTCTCCGTCCACCGGTTCCGGCTCCCAGTCCCAGACCCTGTCCCGCGGGATCCAGGCACTGGAGCTTCTGGCCGAGTCGGAGACGCCGCTGACCATCGCCGAGCTCTCCGCCGGCTTGGGCGTCCACCGGTCCATCGCCTACCGGATCCTGCGCACCCTGGAGGCTCATTCGCTGGTGATGCGCGACGACGCCGGCCGGGTTTCGGCCGCGCCCGGACTCGCCGCGCTGGCCCGCGGAGTTTCCCGCGACCTGCAGTCCGCCGCTCTCCCGGAGCTGACGGTGCTGGCGAACGAACTGTCCATGACCGCGTTCATCGCC
Organism: Arthrobacter sp. NPDC055585; assembly: GCF_053619115.1. Classification (NCBI taxonomy): domain Bacteria; kingdom Bacillati; phylum Actinomycetota; class Actinomycetes; order Micrococcales; family Micrococcaceae; genus Arthrobacter; species Arthrobacter sp. NPDC055585. Next base: position 134,280 of record NZ_JBSHIT010000008.1, on the reverse strand, counting down.
GTGTGGGACCAGCATGACTGCGTCACCCTGGTGGCCGTCGAACCCCGGCACAGCCGCACTGCCCTGATCCAGCGGCCGGGCACCCGGCACTCCTTCACCGCGGGCGCCCCGGGTATCGCCATCCAGTCTGCGGTCTCCGAGGAACACTGGGACCGGCTTGCTCCTGGGCAGCCGTACCGTGAAGAAGCTCGTCTGGCCCGACGCCGCGGCTACGCCACCAGCCACAGCGAAGTGATCGACGGCGTCGGTTCCGTTGCCGTTCCGGTGCAGGTACCCGGGCAGCTGCCGGCGTCCCTGTCCGTGGTGTATTTCGGCGCCGGGAAGGACGATGCCGGCGTCGGTGCCCGCCTGATCGAAAGCGTCCAGCAGATCGAAGCGCAGCTGCAGTAGGGGCTGTCCGGGCACGCTCCGGTTTGGCCGGATTGCAGCCAGATCTGCTGCGGCACACCCCAAATCGGCAGTTTAGAACCATACTGCTGCCGCCGAAACGTCACAAATGCTCATGTATCTCTTAGCCCGCACCCGGTTACATTGCCTCTGATAGCTTTACAGGGTTTGAGGTCTCACTTCTTCAAAATCTGCTCTTCATCATTCCTTATTCCTGCCTCATGAAATCACCCAAAGAGGACGTGCGGATCCGGGTATTCAGGTTTGCAAGGAGCTAGTTTTTCAGCATATTTATCTGGGGGAATACAAGTACATGAACAAATGGGGGAATAGAAGACATCGATCCCGGAGGGCATGGTATGCGGCTGCTATAGCAGTGCTCGCCGTTGCCTCGCAGGGCGTGTCCGCACACGCTGCGTGGGGTCACGATTTCTTCTACACGGTACCGGCGGCAGCGAAAACCGCGTGGATTGATATTGAGGCGCCAAACGCCACGGTCTCCAACACCACCGCAGAAGTGGACAACGGACAGGGACCTGTCCGTGTTGCTCTGAAGGACACCGCATTCGGGGTATCCGCGATCGTCCCGGTGGAGGCCGGCAACTTTCGCCTTAGCGTCAGCAGTGGGGCAGGCGGAGACGGCCACGTCAGCGTCAGTTTCGCTGAGGAGCAGGGCATCTTCGCCGCGTCAGACAGCACCAGAGTAGAGCTGTTGCCCGGTTCGGAGGAGGAGCCCTCGACGCCGGCCCCAACTGCTCCTGCCGTGCCCACCGAAAAACCAGCTGCCCCGACGGCGCCCGCCGCACCGACGGTGCGTCCGACGGATTCCGCTACCACGCCGTCTCCATCGTCTACCGCCGTACCGCTCCAGGCGGTTCCTTCCGGCAGCCCGTCCCCGCACGAAACAGCAGGCAGCGCTTCTTCACCGGATGCCATGCCGTCAACCGGGTGGTCCCCGGTCGTTCTGTTCGGGGCTATCGCTCTCCTCGCCCTAGGCACAGGCGTTGTCCTTGCCTGCACCCGCAGGGAGTCCGGTAAATGAAACTGCTTCGCACCCTCGCAGCCGCGAGCGTCACGGCGCTCCTCGCGGCAGGGCTGATCACTTCAACGGCAAGTCCGTCTCAAGCTCTTGCTGACCCACTCACCCGTCCGGGCACAGCCGGAGTTTTCCAGCCTGCGGAGAATTTGACGCCCCTCGTGGATTCCCAGTCCGGCCACGGGGAGGCGCTGAAGGGCGGTCAGGACACTGCAGTGCGTTTGCCCGGCGCGCAGACTGGCTCGGCCTTAGTCCGTATAAGTGTTCTGGACCCCTCAACCGATCTGGTCGTGTCCGTTGCTGGCGAACCCGCGCTGGCATCCAACGCCGGTGTCTCGAGCAGCACAACAATCCTTGCTCCCGTCACCGGCGGGACTATCGTGGTGGCCTCCACCTCCGATGCAGATGTGCGCATCGAGCTACTGGCGAGCTTTACGTCCGAAGGTGAGCCGGCTGCCGGAGGAACGTTTGCTCTGACCGCGCCGGTTCTGCGGGCAGACAGCGCCGAAGGTCTGGCTCTGGGAAATGAGCCCGCCGGATCCATTGCGGCAGTCGGCGTCGTCGGTCTGGGCGGGGTGCCCAGCACAGACGTCCGGGCGGCCTATGTCACCGTGGTTGCTGAGTCCCCGTCCGCCGGGACCGTTTCCCTAGCCGGACAGCACGTACCGCTGCAGGCTGGCACAACCATCACTTCGACCATTGTGCCCGTCGATGAGACCGGTTCTGTTCCGGTCAGCATGGATGGAAACATCGCCAGCGTGAAGATCTTCGTGCGGGGCTATGTCACGGACGCGAGCCAGAATGACACAGAACTCACCGTTGCCGGAGGGTTTGTTCCGTCCGCCTCCTTGACCGCACATACTGTCAAAATGGGCAGCGGAACCTCTCCGAGGGCTTTGGATATCAATGCACCTGACGACGCTACCCACGTTGCCGTGTCCGTCCGCGCGACGGCCTCCAGTGAAACATCGCTGCTGCACGCGGGGGCTCCGTATAAGGGCCGCGGCCGGGGAATGGTGGTTACCCCGGACCAGCCAGGGCAGCCGCAGGTATTAGTCGCGAAGCTTGACGAAGACGGGCGCCTTCCGTTCTCGGTGAGGCATGGGTCAGTGACCGCCGAGGTCACTGTCCTGGGATCCCTCGCCGGCACGGCTACGCGAACAGGCGAAGCTCCGGTGATCACCATTGAGTCCCCGGCGCATAACGCGGAGGTTGATCTTTCTGAGGTAGCGACTTTCACGGTCACGGGTTCCGTGAAGAGCGACGCCAATATCAGGAACATCATGGTTTCCGCTGACGGCGAGCCGATCGGAACCGCACCCGTCCGGGCCACGCCGGACGGATACAGTTTCAGCTTCGAGACCTCCGCGCCGTGGAACGGCCTCCACCGTTTCTCATTCAAGGTGACAGACCGTCTGGACAGGAGCAGCACCGCAGTGCTGCCGCTGCGGATTCTGGTCCCTCAAACGGAAGACACTGTGGTGAGCAGTGACGTGGTGGTACAGGAAGGTGACGGCGCTGCTGTTCTGCGTGAAGCCACGAAGGACACGCTGACCTTCGCCACAGATCCCGGGGCTGTTCCGGGCCAGGTCATTGTGGGATCACACCCCGAGGCCGCGCCGCAGGGATACCTTCGCGAGGTCGTGGCTGTCCAGAACACCCCGGAAGGCTTCGTATTGTCTACCGCGCCTGCGGCCATCACAGATGTGATCCTTCAGGCTGACGTTTCGGAACAAGTTGGGATGATCACCGATGAGGGTGCCACCCTTTACCCGGCTAACACTGTGACTCCGTCGGACATTGTGGTGGACACCGGCACCGGGGAACAGAGGGAGCGCACTGCAGGCGCTCAGTCCATCGAAACCGAACTCGAGTCCCGGATGGGCAGCAAAATCGGCGTGGAGACTCTCCTCAGCTGGTCAGGGGCCGGCGGGACCGCAGAAGAGTCGGAAGGCCGGGCCGAGCACAACGCGAAGAAACCGGCGCTGCGCGCTGAAGGGGGAATGAGCCTCTCCGGGAAGACAGAATTGTCGGTAGCCCTGATATTTGAACTGAAAATCAAGTTTGATCTGGGTTGGTTCCAGCGTCCCGAAGCAAAGCTGGAGACGTTCCAGGTTGCCCTGGAGCGCGAACTCGAGTCGGCCGTGGCTTTTGAATCGTTCGGGTCTTTTGAGGCGTCCTGGGAAAAGAAAACCGCAGACTGGGATATTGGAAAGGTAACTTTCTTTATCGGCCCTGTTCCGGTGTACATCAACGCCGAGGCAGCTGTGAATATCACCGGCGGGATCACGGGAGAGGTTAAAGCGTCTTTGACCTGGTCCGTCAACGAGAAGCAGCGCTACGGGTTTGAGTATGACGGACAGGATCTTCGCGCCATCAGGCCCTGGCCCCCGGTCCGCAATGCGCCCGTCGAGATCAAGAACGGATACTCGTTCGAAGATGAGTCTGCGGAGCCGTCCGTTGAAGGGAAGATCGCAGCGCAGGTCGGACCTGAGTTTGAGTTCAAGGTCAGTATCTACGACGCCGCAGGCCCGGTGATCACGGCAGGGGCTCTTGCCGGAGCAGAGGCCACTGTTGAGAGCGGCGAGCCCGTTTCCTGGGAAGTCTTCATTGAGGGCCAGGTTGGCGTCTCTGTCCGACTCGAGGTTCCGATCATCGACAAGGTACTTCTTGAGGCAGAGGTGGCTCGCAAGGCGACTCTTCGCATCTCCCTACTCACCGGTGAAATACCCTGGGAGACGTTCTGGAACTCCGGCGCCACCCCTCCCGACGATGGTTCCGGCCCGCCGGAAGAAGACGAACCTGTCGGTTTGGATCCCATTGAGATCCCAGAGCGTTCGTTCGAGGGCTCCAGCCTCCGCGTCACCCTCTATTGGGACAATGAGAGCGACCTGGACCTCTCTGTGCAGCAACCGGACAGTGAATGGATCAGCTACCGCGATCCCGCCCCTTCGTCTACGGGTGGTGTCCTGGACATTGATGCCCATGCCAACTGCAGTGTCACGGACCTGGGATTTGCCGGCGGGCTTGAGAATGTCTACTGGCCTGAGCAGGCAACGGCCGAAGCCGGCACCTACTCGATTCGGGTGGACGAATACCGCCGGTGCGGTTTCCCCGAACATGCCAAGTGGGTCCTCAAGGTGTACGTGGATGAGCAGCTGCGCTATCAGCAAAGCGGTAACACGGAACAGCAGTTCACCTTCAACCTCCAGAGGGGAGATGCGGGCCATCTGCGACTGCTCGAGCCTGCTTCCCCGTCGGGGCTGATCGAAGAGGAATTCGCGGTTCTGCCGGAGCACGCCAAGGCGGCGGGCTAGACATACCAGCAGGTGGCGCCCGGGAACCGGCCGTTTTACGGTTGCCCGGGCGCCGCTTGTGCGCTTTCCTTCTATGCTGCTGCCCGCACCAGAGAGCTGCTGATGTGTTCCACCTGCTCTTTTGACCTCCAACCAGGAACCCGAGGTCCGTGCAGCTGACTTGCACCGGAAACAGTTAGGCAAGTCTTGTCTTGCTGGAAACTGGGACGGAAGGGGCCTAAAACGAAAGCATGGCCCATAACCAAGCGTCCTCGAATACGGCAGCCACTCGCCTGAGAACCGCGATCCGGAACTACCCGGTAGTCGCGGCAACCGTGGTGGTGCTCGCCGTCGTGCTGATCCTGTGGGGAACCGGCGCAACCGCCCCCGCGCAGTGGATCGCCAGCCTGTACACCCTGGCCATTGTGGGTATCACCGGGTACGGCATGGTGCAGGACATTCGGCGCGGGCACTACGGCCTGGACATCTTGGCCGTGATCGCCATGCTCGCCACCGTTGCCGTGGGTGAGTACATTGCATCGCTGATCATCGTCCTGATGCTCTCCGGCGGCGAGGCGCTGGAGGATTACGCCGCTGGCCGGGCCAAGGGCGAACTCGATGCACTGCTGGACAGGGCCCCGCAGATCGCGCACCGGCTGCCGTCCGGAGCGGACACCGGCGGCAATGCGGCGTCCGGCAAACCCGCCGCCGAGCTCGCCGAAGACATCCCCGCCACCGAGGTGGCCGTGGGCGACATCCTGCTGATCAAGCCCTCCGAAGTGGTGCCCGTGGACGGTGTGCTGCTCTCCCCTGCCGCGGCTTTCGATGAATCCTCGCTGACCGGTGAATCCATTCCGGTCTCCCGCTCCGCCGGGGACTCGGTGATGAGCGGTTCAGTCAACGGCACGCACGCAGTGCGCATCCAGGCCACGGCGACGACGGCGAACAGCCAGTACCAGCGCATCGTCGCCCTGGTGCAGGAGGCGAGCGAATCCAAGGCTCCCGTGGTACGGCTTGCGGACCGCTTCGCCGTTCCTTTCACCATCGTTTCCCTGCTGATCGCCGGCGTAGCCTGGGCGGTGTCCGGGGACCCGGTGCGGTTCGCCGAAGTCCTGGTGCTGGCCACCCCCTGCCCGCTGCTGATCGCCGCCCCGGTTGCGTTTATGGGCGGCATGAGCCGCTCCGCCCGGCACGGCATCATCGTCAAGGGCGGAGCCACCCTGGAACAGCTCGCCGAAGCCCGCAGCGCCGCGTTCGACAAGACCGGCACCCTCACCTACGGCCGCCCCGAACTGGTCTCGGTGAACCCGGTCAACGGCTTCACGGCTGATGAGCTGCTGAGCCTGGCAGCATCTGCGGAGCAGTACTCCTCCCACGTGCTGGCCGCGTCAGTGCTGGCTTCGGCCGAGGAACGAGGACTGCCGGTTCAGCCGGCGGAGACCGCCCAGGAAGTGGCGACCAACGGCGTCGAGGCCCACATTGGCGGACGGACCGTGCGCGTGGGCAAACGCCGCTTCATTGAGGAAGTGGACCCGGCAACGCAGGCCGCGGACCTGGCCCCGGGCCAGATGGTGGTCTACCTCAGCGTCGACGGGCGTTTCGCCGGAACCCTGATCCTCAGCGACACGGCACGCGAAAACGCCGCCGCCACCCTGGAACGCCTGCGCGCACTGGGCATCCGCGAGACGGTGATGCTTACCGGCGACGGTGCGGCCACCGCCGAGAGCATGGCCCGCGCCGTCGGCATCACCGATGTGCGCGCCGAGCTGCTGCCCGAGGACAAGGTGAAAGCCGTGGCCGCACTGCCGGTGCGGCCGGTGATCATGGTGGGCGACGGCGTCAACGACGCGCCGGTGCTTGCGGCAGCCGACGTCGGAATCGCCATGGGTGCCCGCGGTTCGACGGCGGCCAGTGAGTCAGCTGACGCGGTGATCGTCGCGGACGATATCTCCAAGGTCGCCACCGCCATGGACATCAGCAAACGGACCATGCGCGTGGCGCTGGGCAGCATTTGGCTGGGCATCGCCCTGAGCGTGGTGCTGATGCTGGTGGCAGCTTTCGGGTACATTCCGGCGGTGGCCGGTGCGCTCACCCAGGAGCTGGTGGATCTGGCCACCATCCTCAACGCCCTGCGGGCCCTGCACGGCAAGACCCTGTTCCGGCGGGCGGGCAAGTCCACTGCGGTGGTCTCGGCCCCGGTAGCGGGTTCTGCTTAGACTGGCCAGCCCCGGTGCCGCCACCTCCGCTTTTTTCGCCTTCCACCGTTGCGGTTCGCTGCAGTGGCAGGAAGACTCGCCTCGCAGCGTTGCGCTGGGAGCCGGCTGCGGCCGGAGACGCCCGTAGAACTGGCCGCTGAGGTGGAGGGGTTGCCGTGCGAAGACCCAGGGGGAGACGATGACCGTTTTCGAGGAGTCGACTGGCACAGGCGCCGACGTGGATCTGCCTCCGGACGAAATCGGAGAGGGCCTTTCGGGCACACAGGGTAAGACCATCTCTTTTGTCTTTCCTGTCTACAACGAAGCGGAGAGCATTCCGAGGCTGCATGAAGAGCTCACTGCCGCAGTCGCATCCATGAACTACGAGGCCGAGTTCGTGTACGTCAATGACGGCAGCACGGACAATTCCCTGGATCTGCTGCTGGAACTGCGTTCAAAGGACGATCGGGTCATGGTTTTGGACCTTGCCCGCAACTACGGGCAGCAGATGGCCGTAACCGCAGGAATGGACCGGGCGTCCGGCGATGCCGTAATCATCATGGACAGCGACCTCCAGGATCCTCCTGCCGTCTGCCTCCTGCTCATTGAGAAGTGGGAGGAAGGCTACGACGTTGCCTATGCCCAGCGGCGGACCCGGCAGGACCCCTGGTTCAAGCAGGCCACGGCCAGCGCCTTCTACCGCGTGCTGCAGCGGCTCGCGGACGTTGACATTCCGCGCGACACCGGAGATTTCCGGCTTCTGGACCGGCGGGTTGTGGAAGAGCTTAAGAAGTTCGGGGAAAAGTCCCGGTTTATCCGCGGCATGGTCAGCTACGTCGGGTTCAACCAAATTGGTGTTCCCTTCGACCGGCAGAAAAGGTATGCAGGCTCCACCAAGTACCCGCTCGGAAGACTGACGAGGCTGGCCTCCGATGCCATCCTCGGGTTCTCTACCTTCCCGCTGACCCTCATTAGCCGTGTGGGCTACGGGGTGGCCCTATTGAGTGTTGTAGGGATCTTCTACGTCCTGATCCAGAAGCTCTTCTTCCCTGAGGTACTCGTTGCCGGCTGGGCCTTTATAGTTATTAGCGTGCTTTTTGTGGGGGGCCTTCAGCTCATTATGCTCGGGATCCTGGGCAGTTACGTGGGCCGCATATATCAACAGGTGCAGGGCCGGCCGCTGTATGGCTTGAAGGGCGTCCATCCCGCCAGGGTCCATGCGGGCAAGCAGGATTGGGCATGACCACAAAGTCCCCGGGCCTACGCTTTGCGCAGGCTGTGCTCAATCACCGGGGCTGGGTGGCGCTGGGCGTGTTCCTGCTTCTCGTCCTGTGCCTCAGGCCGGTGACGAACAACGTCTTCCTTCAAGTAACCTCTGCGCTGGTGGCAGGGCTCGCGGTGTGGCAGGGAAACAGGCTTGCAGCGTTTTACCGGCGAGCCTGGCTGAGTGTCGTCCGGGGTGCACAGAAGCGGGGATCCACGCCGGTGCTGGTTGCCGTGTCCATGACCTTCTGCGGCCTGGTCCTCTGGGGCCTGGTCAACAATCTTGTGGACCCCCAGTACGGGGCCTCAGAGTTCGACTACGTACCCGTGCTGGCAGCCGCCGCGGTGACAGGGCTTTTGCTGCCCGCCATCTATGGGGCGGTAGATACCGTCGCGGGGCTGCTGAGCCGGAGCCGGGCGCTGCGGACAGTGCTTCTGTGTACGTTCTTCATCGTCTTCTTCGCCGTTCAGGTGCGAATCGGCTACGCTCTCCGGATACCACCCGGGTGGGATGCCCAGATGGTGCTCGACTCCGCAGCAGACCTCGCCAGGGACCCGGCGGCGACCCTCAACGAGTTCTATTTCTCGACATTCTCCAACAACCTCGCATTGACTCTGGGCCTGGCCGGGTATTTCAAGGCTGCAATGCTGTTCGGAGCGACCGACCTGATCTTTGCCGCCGTCGTCCTTAACTGTGCGGCGTTGACTGTGGGCGCATTGCTGACCTACTTGGTTGCACTCCGCGTGGGTAATCAGTCGATCGCCTTGTTCACGCTGATTCCCTCAACCATCTTCCTGCTCCTGTCGCCATGGATCGCGGTGGCTTACTCCGACACGCTCGGGCTCCTTTTTCCAATCTTCCTGCTCTACCTGTACCTGCTTCAGGCCGGACTGGACCACCCCTTGAAGCGCGCACCCATCCAATTGGCGATGGGTATCACTGCTGTAGTTGGATACAACATCAAGCCAACGATCATCTTTGTCCTCATTGCTGTGGCCTTGGTCGCCGGGACCGCACTTTTGTCATCCAAAACAGGCAGGCGGAAACTCACTGCGGCCGTGACCGGCACCCTGATTGTGGCTGGAAGCTACACTGCCGGATCCTATGCGCTCACTTCGGCAATGAACGCCTCGGCAGCTGTCCCCTTCGACCTGCGCACGAATGACCAGCTTTTCCCAGCCGCGCACTATCTCAAGATGGGTGCGCAGAGGAACGACGCCGGTCCCTACAATCCCTGGTACGGCGCATGGTCCGGGCCCGACGTTAACGAGACTTTGTCGTTTACCCCGGAAGAGCGGACGGAACGGAACTTCCAGATCTACCTCGACAGAGTCGAGGAAATGGGACCACAGGGATATACCGCGTTCCTCAGCGCCAAGCTGATCTGGATTCTGGGAGACGGCTCATTCTTCATGTGGGGTGAAGGTGTTGTGGCTGGGAAGCCATTTCTTGCAGACGATCCCCTGAGCCGGGAAATCCAGTCATATTTCGGTTTCGAGCAGGAGAACTACGGAACTCTCATCAATCTTTGGCAGACAGCCTGGATAGTCCTGCTGGCGTTGACTGCCCTGCCCTTGTTCCTGGCCCGCCGGTCCCTGTTTGCTGATCCCGCGACCATGATGCGCGTAGCCCTGCTGGGACTGTTCATTTTCCTGCTGCTCTTCGAAGCACGAAGCAGATATCTGTACCTGTATCTGCCCTTCTTCATCATCCTGGCATCACTTTCCGCCAGTGCGATCTCCCCGCGTCGGCGCCCGCGCTCCGGCGCCCGCCGAAGCGTCGCCTCCCAGCCAGCCGTCACCGAGGAGCATCAGGACCGGCCTGCCCCCAATCACCCGGGCGAAGAACCCGCCCGGGCCGACGCCGCCATGGCACCCGCAGGCACCGGCGGGTCCGGGTCGAAAGGACCTGAGGAACAACGATGACCAGGGCCACAGCCCCCATGTGAGAGGGTGCTGCACCGGCCAGGTATTTTCCGGCAGGTGACCGATGAACTGCTCTGGCGCCATGCTGGCCAGCGGGAGTACATTTGCCCGCAATCGAACCTCCGGAGGCGGGCATGGCAGGGTCACGAGAGTTCAAGAAAATTGTTGTGGGCGTGGATGGTTCGGAGGAGTCCGTGGAAGCGCTCCGGCAGGCCCAAACGCTGGCTGAACCGCTTGGCGCCCGAGTTGAGGCCGTCACCTGCTGGGAGTTCCCTCAGCTGTACGACGGGTACGTCACCATGCAGGCCGAGGACTTTCGGGACAGTGCCGGGAAGGTCCAGCAAGACACCCTTTCCCGTGCCTTCGGCAGCGAGATTCCGCGGAACCTGCTGGCCCGCCTTGCACAGGGCAATCCCAAGTCCGCGCTGGCTGACGCCAGCAGGCACGCAGATCTGCTGATTCTGGGACGGCGTGGCCACGGTGCGCTGGCCGGGCAGCTGTTCGGGTCCGTCAGTTCCTCACTCGTCGCTCATTCTGCATGTCCGGTACTGGTGGTCCATCGGCCGGAACCCGACGGTAAGGATTAGACCGTGAACAGGGAAGCGGCGGGCACAGCGGGGGCACGGCTGGTGGGACTTTTCTTTAGCGCGACGGCAATAGGAAACACCTTTGGCACGTTGCGGATTGCCACAGGTTTCCTGGAGTGGCTGCGGGACGGGGCCTGGCTGCCGCCGTTCCGGAGTGTCTTGAAGCGGCTGGTTCCGGCCGCGCCGGCGGTGGTTTTGGCAGCAGCGGCTTTCCAAGCCGTAATTGCCTTTATGCTGCTCTCCGGCAAGGGTATCCGGACGGCGCTGCGGCTGGCGCAGCTCTTCGTCCTGGGCCTCATCCCCTGCATCGCCTGGCCGTACTGGGTTGTGAATGCGGGGCTGGCCGCAGTGTTTGAGGCGGTTCGCAGAGCCTGCAGGCCCCGCAGTCCCGCGGCTGTCCCGGCGGCGGACACTTTAGCGGCGGCGGGCTCGCCGGCATCATAATCTCCCGATTCATTGAAGGCCCGTTTAGGCGACGAATACGATCGGGGCACCGTTTGAACCGCCATTGATCCGGGATGGAACATGTCTGCACTGATTGCGCCCGAGGGCCTGCCCCGCCCCGCTGTTTCCGAGACCGACGCCGTCCGGCTGGCCGGGGAGTTCTATGGTCTGTCGGTCTCCCGGGCGCGGGAACTGGGCAGCCAGCAGGACCGGAACTTCCTGCTCACCGCCGTAGACGGGACCCGGCGGCTGCTCAAGATCAGTAATCCGGCGTTCACCCGCACGGAAATCGAAGCGCAGAACGCCGCCATGGAGCGCCTCGCCGCAGCAGGATTCGCCACTCCGATGCCGCTGCCCTCGGTGGGCGGGAACCTGGTCGAGACCCCGGATCTGGATGGCCGGACACACTGCCTGCGGCTGCTCACGTTCGTGGAGGGAACCCCGGTCATTGACCGGCCGCATCTGGGTGCTCCACTGCGCGCCGCGCTGGGCGACTGGCTTGGGCGGACCAGCACCGCGTTCGCCGACCTGGAGCATCCGGGTCTGGAACGCTCCCTGCAGTGGGACCTGCGCGCCGGCGAAGACGTGGTGGCCGAACTGGTGCCGTTCGTCCGCGAAGACTGGAAGCGGGCTCTGCTGCTGCAGACGCTGGAACGCATCAGCACAGCCCTTGCTCCGTTGAAGGACCAGCTGCCGGTGCAGGCTGTGCATGGCGATATGACCGACGACAACGTGGTCTGCGAACCTGCCGCGGGCGGGAGCGTGCAGCTGACCGGCATCATCGACTTCAGCGACGCGATGTACAGCTGGCGGGTGGCAGAGCTGGCAGTCGGCTGCTCGGCCCTGGTTCACCACGATCCGGCGAACCCGCTCACCGTGCTGCCCATGATCCGGGCGTTCCACGCCCAGGCACCGCTGTCCGACGCCGAGGTGCGGGCGCTGTGGCCGCTGATCGTCCTGCGCGGGGCTGTACTGGCCGTCAGCGGTGAGCACCAGGTAACTATCGACGCCGGCAACGACTACGCCTCCGACGCCCTGGACCGGGAGTGGGCAATGTTCGAAGTTCCTGCCCGCTATGACTGGAACGCTGCCGAGGCTTCGATCCGCGCAGCCCTGGGGCTTCCGCTGGCAACTGCACCGGATGCCTCCGCCTGGCTGCCGCTGCTCCCGGAAGCCCAGACAGCGGTTCAGGTGGACCTTGGCTGGGACAGCGAGGACTTCCGCAACGGGTCCTGGCTGGACGGGGAAGCCGAGGAAAACCGGATCCTTGCCGAAGTCTCCCCCGCCGGTCCCGCAGTCACCCGGTTCGGCGAAGCCAGGCTCACCCGGGCCGCGCTGAGCACAGACGAACCGGTGAACGTGGCCCTCGCCGTCGAACTCCACTCCCCCGTGCCGCTGGCCGTCCATGCGCCGTTGGCCGGAACACTGACCACCGGCACGGACGGGATCGTCCGGCTGGACGGCGGGGACGCCGTCGTCGTGCTCGCTGGCCTGGAGCTGGAAACCGGCACCGGGCCGGTGGATGCCGGCGCCCGGCTGGGCTCAGCGCGCCGGTTGAGCGTCTGGATCCAGGTGCCCGGCGCCTATCCGGCGGCCGGTCTGCCGCCGCGCTTTGTGAAGGCCAGCGAGTTCCCCGGCTACGCGGCGGTGTTCCTGGATCCGGCGCCGCTGTTCGGCCTCACGGCGGCGGAGACCGGCGCGGACGACGCCCTGCTAGAGCGCCGGACCAGCGCCTACGACGCGCTGCAGGCGCACTACTATGACGCGCCGCCGCGGATTGAACGCGGCTGGAAAGAGCATTTGATCGACACCGCCGGCCGGCACTACCTGGACATGGTCAACAATGTGACCTCACTCGGACACGGGCACCCGCAGATTGCGGAGACGGCGGCCCGGCAGTGGAAGCGGCTGAACACGAATTCCCGGTTCCACTACGCGTCCGTCGCCGAGTTCTCCGAGCGGCTGCTGGACCGCGTGCCGGATTCCTTCGACACCGTCCTGCTGGTCAACAGCGGATCCGAGGCGGTTGAGCTGGCGCTGCGGCTGGCGAAGGCATTCACCGGGCGCGAGGACGTGCTGTGTGTGCACGAGTCCTACCACGGCTGGTCCCTGGGCGCCGATGCGGTGTCCACCTCCGTCTCGGACAACCCGCGCGCGCTGGACACACGGCCGGGCTGGGTGCATGTGGCGGACGCGCCGAACGCGTACCGCGGACGGCACCGGGGTGAGGGTGCCGGGTCTGCCTACGCCGCCGACGTCGCGCGCCAGCTGCAGCAGCTGCGCGACGCCGGCACCCCCGTTGGCGCATTCATCGCCGAGCCGCGCAACGGCAATGCCGGTGCCATCGGCACGCCGCCCGGTTACCTGGAGCAGGTATACGCCGCGGTGCGTGAGCAGGGTGGGGTGAACATCTGCGATGAGGTGCAGATGGGCTACGGCCGGCTGGGCAGGCACTTCTGGGGCTTCGAGGAGCACAGTGTGGTGCCGGACATCATCACGATGGCCAAGGCGATGGGCAACGGGCATCCGCTCGGGGCCGTGATCACCCGGAAGGAGATCGCTGCAGCGCTGGCTTCCGAGGGATCCTTCTTTTCCTCCGGAGGCGGCAGCACCCTCAGCAGCCGGATCGGGATCACAGTGCTGGACATCATCGAGAAAGAGCAGCTGCAGGAAAACGCCGACGCCGTGGGGCAGCTCCTTACCCAAGGGTTCCGGGGGTTGATGGACCGGCATCCGCTGATCGGCGCGGTGCACGGCATGGGCCTGTACCAGGGAGTGGAGTTTGTCCGGGACCGGGAGACGCTGGAACCGGCCGCCGAGGAGACCCGGGCGATCTGCGACCGGATGCGGGAGCTGGGTGTGATCGTGCTGCCCACCGGCGACCGGCAGAACATCCTCAAGATCAAACCGCCGCTGTGCTTCACCGAGGAAAGCGCCCGGTTCTTCCTGGCCGCCCTGGACCGGGTGCTGACCGAGGGCTGGTGAGCCGGGGCACTGGTCTGTCCGGGCGGGCGCTGGTCCGGGCCGGCGTTCGAACCGGCCGCGGGCGCCGGGATCGCTCCGGTTTGTGTCATTCGCTCCCCAGCGCCGCGGAGCGATTCAGACAAAGCTGAGCGAAATGCCCGGCCTGGCCAATTGGAACTGCAGTGGGTAATTCTATTGTTCGAAAAGCCTGCCGACCAGAGCTGAATTCGATATTTGTTTGAGTTATCCGCCGCCTACTATCCGCAGAACCTAAACCCGGGAAACGATTAGCCTGCCCCACTCACTTAAGGCAGGAGTCTCACCTTGAAATTCACCCCCCGCACTCCGCGCAGACTGTTCGGCGCCGTTGGAGCCGGAGCATTGCTGTGCACCCTTCTGGTCGCAGGCCCGGCGACCGCCGCCCCTCAGGTAGCCAAAGCATCAGGCGAAGGTACCTGCAAGCTCTTTGATAACCCCTCATTCAGCGGCTGGACCAGTTATGCGGAACTGGGCTCAGCCCTGGAGCGCATTGAGCGCACCAGCAAAGGAAAAGTCGAGGTCGACGTCGTTGGCCAGACCCAGCAGGGCCGTGACATCTACACGGCCCGGGTGGGCACCGGAGACCGCGTCCTGCTGGTCCAGAGCGCCATCCACGGCAACGAACGGACCGGTACGGAAGCCCTGCTGGGAATCCTGAAGAGACTGGGTTCCAGCAACGATCCGGCGACAAAGCGGGCGCTCGAGAATGTCACCTTGGTGGCAATGCCCATGGTCAATCCCGACGGCGGCGAACTGAACCGGCGTGCGAACGTCATTTCCTGGGACGACATCCAGGAGCGCCATCCGCAGCTGGAGGGCGCTCCGCGGGCCTGGTACCACAGCCTGCGCGGCGACGGCATCGAACTTCCCGGTTTCGACCTGAACCGCGACTTCAATGCTGACCTTGATTACGTTCCGCGGCCGGAAGACCTTCCGGGTGATCCGCGGGACGCGGGATTCTTCCTCTCCCCCGAGTCCCAGACCATCCGCGATGTCTACGTTGACCTGCGGGAAGAGTTCGGCGCAGTGGACGCAGTGGTGGACCTGCACCACATGGGACCGTGCAACGCACTGACCGGCGGGGAGCAGGACGGCAAGCAGATCTCCGTGGCTCTTGATTACCCGCCGCTGGGAGTCAACGACGGCGCGGCTTATCAGCAGCAGTGGCCGCTCCTGGATCAGGACAAGTCCCGCCGCTACGCCCTCGCCGTTGCTGACGGCATCCGGGACAGCTACGGATCACAGTCCCCGCTCGCCGCCGTCGGACGCTATTTCCATCCGGAAGACCGCGAGTACGCCGGCCAGGGCAGGTCTGCCTTTGCGCTCAACGGTTCCGCCACAGTGCTGTTCGAGGTCCGCGGACAGTCGGACGATTTCGGGCAGAAGATGAAGGGCATGCTGGTCCAGTCTGTTCAGACCGGTTTGGAGTCCCTGATCGATTCGATGGCCACCGGTGAAGTGGACACCCTCAATGGGGATGACTTCTTCGCCTACCCCGACTACGGCTGGGATACCTCGCAGGACTAATCCCACGGCCTGACCCGTTTCACATTCGCTCCGCTTTGTGCCAAATGCTCCGCTTTGCGGGAATGCATTTGGGACAAAGCGGAGCAAACGGACCATAAGCCGAAAAATGCAATGTTGTACGCTTGCCACTCATAAGGTCAACGTTGACCAGCCGCCGTCACCCCCAGGACGTTTAGCAGCTGGACTGTGAATATCCGGGAGGCGTTATGCGTACCAAAGTTCTGGCCGCTGCAGGAATCGCGGGACTGATGCTCAGCGGGTGTTCGCCGGCCGAACCCGCATCTGAGACCGGATCCCCAGCTAACGAGAGGAATCTGGGTTCCTTCTCCGGGTCCGTAAACTCCGGCACGGAGGCCGGTTTTGGGGCACACGGGGAGGCGGTGGCCGCATATCTGAGCTGCGCATCCGAGGGCGAGGTGCGCCTAAGTGTCCTCAACTCAAAGCCCGTCACGGTCATCTGCGGCACTAAGGAAAACCCTACGCGCACCGTCTTCGATGGTCTTGACGCCGGCGCCAAACTCACCGCCAATGTTGAACCGGTCGATGAGCCCGTGGTGGTTGAGCTGGTGTTCACGGACGCCATGTCCTAGCCGCGGCGCCATACTGGACGCATGCGTGCGACGACGGTCCTGGTCGAAGGTGAAAGCGACCGGCTGGCGCTCGAAACTCTCGCTGGGCGTTTCGGCCGGAATCTGAACTCCGGATCAGCCGCCGTCATCCCCATGGGCGGGGTCACCAACATCGCGCGGTTCCTCGCCAGATACGGGCCCGCCGGCGCCGGGAACCGGCTGCTCGGACTGTGCGACGAGGCGGAGGCCTGGTACGTCCGGCGGGCACTGGACCGCGCAGGGATCGGCTCCGGAGATCTTCCTGACCGTGGTTTCCAGGTCTGCCGGGCCGATCTGGAGGACGAGCTGATCCGGGCGCTCGGCACCGGCGTCGTCCTGGAAATCATCGCAGCCGAAGGTGAGCTGGGGTCCTTCCGGCTGCTGCAGCGCCAGCCGTCGCTGCGCCAGCTGCCGGCTGAGGAGCAGCTGCACCGTTTCCTGTCCGGGCGTGCGGGCAACAAGATCCGCTACGCGCCGCTGCTCGTCAGCGCTCTGCCGCCCGCTGACATTCCGGAACCGCTGGGCCGGTTGGTGGAGGCCCTCCCGGACCGCACCGGGTAACCCGGGCATGTTGGATAACGGTGAACGCGTCCCCGGACACCGGTGGACGGGCAGGTCACCGGAACCGCCGGGGTGTTCCAGCCGAGGCCAAAACTGGCTAGCGTTTCCTGCATTCGGTATTCGGTGCGGAACTTCGCACCTGCACGGAAAGGCCCCGGCATGAGCACGCAGCAGGAAATGGTCGAGAAGTACCTGGACGGCTTCCGCCGGAGTGACCACCCGGCGATCCTCGGCTGCCTGACTGACGACGTCGTGTGGCACATCCATGGTGCGCGCACGGCGCGGGGCAAGGCTGAATTCGATGACGAGATCGGTGATCCCGGCTTCGAAGGCAGCCCTGACCTGTGCGTGGACCGGATGGTGACTGAGGGGAACACTACGGTCATTGCGGGAAGCGGCCACGGCCAGCACCGCACCATCGGGTCCATCTTCTTCAACTACTGCGATGTCATCACGTTCCGTGACGGCCTGATCAGCCAGGTGGATTCCTACGTTGTCCCGGTCGCCTGAGCCTGGGCGGCACGGCAGCACAACAAACGGACGGCGGCCCCCAAAACGCGGGGACCGCCGTCGTGCAGCAGGAACCGGTTAGGAAACCGGAGCGAGCTCCGGGTAGTCCGTGTAGCCGGCAGCACCGTCGGTGTAGAAGGTGGTGTAGTCGCACTCGTTGAGCGGGTGGTCTTCCTGCCAGCGGCGGGCCAGATCCGGGTTGGCAAGGGCAGGACGGCCGACGACGACGGCGTCAGCCAGGTTCTCATCAAGCAGGGCGAGGGCGGACTCGCGGGTGGTCTCCACGCCGAAGCCGGTGTTCAGCAGCACCGGACCGGCGAATCGGCGGCGCAGTTCCTGGACCAGCTCGTCGGCCGGGTCCTTGTGCAGGATGCTGAGGTAGACCGGCTTCATTGGTGCGATGGCGTCCACCAGGGCGGTGTAGGTGGCCAGCACGTCGTCGCGGTCGGTTTCCAGGACGTCCTGGATGTTGTGCTCCGGGGAGATACGGATGCCGGTGTGCTCCGCGCCGATCGCCTCGGCCACGGCACGGAAGGTCTCGATGACCATCCGGGCACGGTTCTCGGGGGATCCGCCGTAGGAGTCGGTGCGGGTGTTGGAGACCGGCGAGAGGAATTCCTGCAGCAGGTACCCGTTGGCACCGTGCAGCTCCACGCCGTCGAACCCTGCCTTCATGGCGGCCTTGGCCGCGGAGACGAACTCCTGGGTCACGCCGGGAAGCTCGGCTTCGGTCAGGGCGTGCGGCACCGGGTAGGGCTTCTTGCCTTCGTACGTGTGTGCCTCACCGGAGAGCGCGATGGCGCTGGGGGCCACCGGCTGGCGGCCGCTGACGTTCTCATGCCCCACTCGGCCGGAGTGCATCAGCTGCGCGACGATGCGTCCGCCGGCTTCGTGCACGGCGTCGGTGACGCGCTTCCAGCCGGCAATGTGTTCCTCGGTGACCAGGCCGGGCATGCGGGTGTTGCCCTGGCCGGTGAAGGACGGGTAGATGCCTTCACTCACGATGAGTCCGAGGGAGGCGCGCTGGCGGTAGTAGTCCACCATGATGTCGGTGGGGACGCCGTCGAGGTTGGCGCGCATGCGGGTCAGCGGGGCCATGACAAGCCGGTTGGGCAGTTCCATGGTGCCGACGGTCAGCGGTGTAAACAGGTTCACTAGGACGGGTGCTTTCTCTCGATCGCATCAGGGCAGGGGTTGTCCCGACGTTCGTACACCCAGCGACAACCCGCACCCCGGCCGCGGATATTCCGTCAGCCCGCCAAGATCACACCGCCGCTGACCGGTCCTGCTCCGGGGCCCGCACAGCGGGCAGGGCGCTCGGGTCCGCCGGCAATGGACCCGGGGCAATAAAGAAGTTGTCCCGGAACAATCCGGACGGATCCCAGATTGCCTTCAGTGCCCGCAGCCGCTGCAGGTGACCGGGCGGGAAAGCGCGGGCGACGACGTCGGGCCCGGTATCCGTCTCGAAGCTGAGGTACATGCCATCCATCTGCGGAAGCATCTCGTGCCAGCGCTGCTGCACGTCCTCGGACCGCCCGCCCAGCAGGGAGATCAGGAAGTTCGCGTCCCGCCAGCCGAACGCCGTCGAGTCGGCCGGATAACTGCCCACCGCTCCCCCGGCCGAACGGACGCTGAGGAAGAACGGCCGGTCAGAGGCCAGGATTCCCGCCAGGCCGCGGGCGACGTCGGCATCCAGGTGGCGGACCAGTCCCGAATGGCTGGACGGCTCGCCCCTGCCGGACTGCCCTCCGCCTACCAGCGGCACCTCCATCAGGGCCGTGTAGGGCACCATTTGCACCAGCTGGTCGGCCAGCGGCGCCAGTCCGGCGAAGGGCTGCAGCTGCTCGAGCACGGTGTCCGGATCGCTGGAGTCCACCACGAACACCGCCTGGACAGCATTCGGCGTGCCGGCTCCGGCGAGTCCGACCATCAGTGATCCAGTAACAATGGGGTCGGCCGCTTCTAGGGTGGTCCCCCAGGCCTGCAGGAACGAGGCGGCGTCGTCGGGGGTGAACAGGAGCATCGCGAAACCCACCTGCTCAGCCACCGGGTGGGCCTCGAATTCGAAGGAGACGACGGCGCCGAAGTTCGCGCCTGCTCCGCGCACTGCCCAGAACAGGTCGCTGTTTTCGTCCTCGCTGGCGTGCACCAGGGCTCCGTCCGCGGTAACCACGTCCACGGCGCGCAGGTAATCGATGGTCAGTCCGCGTTCCCGGGCGAACCAGCCGAACCCGGCCGTTGTGGCCAGGCCTCCAACGCCGACTCCGCCGTAATCCCCGGAGGTGACCGCCAGACCGTGCGGGGCCAGCGCCTGCGCCACTTCGCCCCAGAGGGCCCCCGGCCCCGCCTGGACCCGGTTGCCGTCGCTGACGGTGATGGAGTTCAGCGCATCGAGGGCCAGCACGATTCCGCCGGTGTTCAGCGACCTGCCGGAGAGCCCGTGCCCGGCACTAAAGATGCCGAACGGAACTTCCCGGTGGCGGGCGGCGAAGCGCACCGCCTCCTGCACCTCGGCAGCGGATTCGGGGCGGACGACGGCGCCGGGCCGGGCGCCGCGGAAGTAGCTGGACGTGTAGCGGGTATACCCCGGATCGCCCGGCAGGAGAGTCCGGGCGGCCAGTGATTCCGGAATAGGCTCGCCGTCGAACGTCCGTACCCGGGTCTGTCCGGCGGAAACCGGCACCGCACCCGCGCCCGGCGCCGGAGCCGCAGTGCGGGTGCGGGCTGCACGCACCTGATCGACCCGGTTCCGGACCTGGGGCACGGTGCTTTCGGCAAACCGCCGCAGCTCCGCCGGATCATCCGAGGCGAGGATGAACACGCTCATGCCGTGCCCGGTTGCCAGTTCTGCAAGGTCTTCCGCGGAGGACTGCGGTGTCACGTTCAGCAGACGGGTGATCTCCCGCGGGTCCCGCCCCGCCTTGCGGGCGGATTCGTCGATGACCTGGTTGCCGCGGTCGACGTCGCCGGGTTTCATCCAGGGCAGGCTCGGCAGCCACCCGTCGCCCTTCCGGCCGATGATCCGCTGCATCCTGGGTTTATACGCCCCCAGCCAAATGGGGATGTCATGGGCTGGCGCCGGCCCCCGCATCGCGCCGTCCACCCGGTGGAACCGGCCGTCCACGCGCAAAAGATCCGGGTTCTCGGCGTCCCAGATTCCGCGGATGATGTCCAGCGCCTCCTCCAAGCCGGAGACTGCGTTCCCCACGGTCAGCTGCGGTGCTCCCATGGCTGCCATGGGTTCCAGATAGCCGCCAGCGCCGAGGCCAAGTTCCACGCGTCCGCCGCTAAGCCGGTCAAGGCTTGCCAGGGAGCGGGCCAGCACCGCGGGTTGCCGCAGCGGCAGGTTCAGTACGTTCCCCGAGACGTGAATGCGCGAGGTCCTGGCAGCGACCCAGGACAGCAGGGTCCAAGTGTCCAGGAACTGCGGCTGGTACGGGTGGTCCTGGAAGGTGACCAGGTCCAGTCCCAGCTCCTCGCTGAGCAGGGCGAGGTCAACCGGTACCTGTGGCGCGGACGCCAGCGGGGTGATGAAGCTGCCGAAGCGCAGCGGGTGCATGTAGTCAGCCATGACCTGAGCATCCGCCTGCCCTGAACCGTTGACAACCATGGCATAAGCGACTTACTTTTCGTAAGTGCCTTCAAAAAGCAGGCCCGTCCCGCCGTTCCGCATCGATGATGAGGAATGCATGCGGCTCACCAGCGTCATGGAGATTGTTGGCCGGCGCTGGGTGGGCGGCATCCTGCTGGCCCTGGGCACGGGCGCCGAGCGGTTTACCGAAATCCAGAACAGGGTCCAGGGATTGTCGGCCCGGATGCTCACCCTCCGCCTCCGGGAACTGGAGGGCTATGGGCTCGTGGAACGCGTCGTCGAACCCACCGTGCCGGTCAGCATCCGCTATCACCTCACGGGCCGCGGCATCGATCTACTGCGGGCCCTGCAGCCAATCGGCCAGTACTCGCGCCGCTGGGAAGAGACTCCCGGCGAGGAAACGGCAGCTTCCTAAACGCCGAACGCACCGGAGACGAAGACACCGCGCGACGGCGGCGCCCCGGCCTGTGATCGCCCCGCCCGCGGGCGCCCCGACTACGTCTGAATCACGCGACCCCGGCCACCCGGGGACAGCGCCCGCCGGAGGTTGCGGACGAGCTCATCCCGGTTTTGCCCGTCAACCGACTGGTTCCACACCATCGTCCCGGGAGCGGTGCGCCAGGATTCGCTGAGGGGGCTGTTGTCCACGGTGTCGAAGCCAAGGTCGTCATAGAGGCGGGTCACCAGCTCGACGGCTTCGGGGTAGTCACTGGAGACGCTCAGGGCCTTGCGGTCCGGAGCCCCGGCGGGACGGGCCATACGGAACAGGCCCGGCAGGTTGTCGCTGGGAACCCGGATCGGCGAGCGCGCGTGGTGCTGGATATGGCTGAATGCCTTCGCCACCTTCGATGCGGGAAGCTGCTCCTGCCGCAGTTCGTGGACGGTCTTGAGCCCGGCGTCGATTTCCGGATAGTTGCCGTCGCGCCAGATCATGTAGTTGTTGGTGTCCAGCACGATCTTCCCAGCCAGTTCCTCCACGGGAAGCTCGTCGTCCGGGCGGTACGGAAACGCCGTGACCGCGAAATCTGCCGCTGCTGCCGCGTCCGCCGCCCGGGCAGCGCGGGCGCCCCGGCCCAGGGAGCTGATGAGTCCCCGCAGCGTGTCCGGGTTTTTCGAATTCGCGAGAACGATCTCGTAACCGGCTGCGATGGCGGCCCGCGCAATTGTGCTGCCTGCCTGTCCTGCGCCGAGAATGCCGATGGTGCTCATGGTGCCTGAACCTGCTTCCGTACGTGTTGCCGGCAGCGTTCCTGCCGGTGCTTCACACGCTATGGACGCTGCCTCCTCACAGCCAGACCCCCGCTGAACCGGGGGACCGGAAGGACCCTGCCTAGAAAGCCATGCTCGCGGCGAGTGCGCTGTTGGGGCTGGGCCCCTTGTCGGTCTCCAGGATGTACTGGACGGGAATCGGACCGGTGGCCGCCACTCCCTTGAGGACCCGCTCGTTGCGGCTCATGCCGGGCTCCAGCCCCTGGAAGCGCACCGCCTGAGAGAAGACCTGGACAGCCAGGGGTCCAATCGCATCTTGTTCGCACCAGATGACGTACATGCCATAGAGGTCTGCGACCGGAAGCATATCCGTATCATCGAGGTTCCGGACTATGCACTCGGCCAGAAACCTGGCCACCTGCTCATGTTCGTTCCGCATAAAATTCTCAACTCTGACAGTCATGGGGTACTGCCCTTGGGGGGTCATCCAGTGCAGGACGACGGCGAATCTACAATGTAGACCTTCTCTGTAGACTGCCTGCTAAGCAACCTTACGGCTAGGGTTCCTAAGTAGCTCGTACGGCAGAGATTGGAAGAAACCATGTCCCCGGCAACCCAGCTTCCCGGCCAGCGAGGACCGGGAAGGCCCCGCCTAACCCGTGATCTGGTCCTTCGAACAGGCCTCGATCTGCTGGACGCGGAAGGCCTGGAAGCCCTGAGCATGCGCCGGCTCGCCCAGACCTTGAACTGCGACCCTATGGCGCTCTACCGCTACGCCGCCAACCGCGCGGAATTGCTGGACGGCATCACCGAACTCGTCCTGAATGAAGTGGCGATCAACCGGCATGGGCAGGATTGGGAGGCGCAGCTCCGGCGGGCCGCGCACGACTTTCGCCTCACCGCCCTCCGCCACCCCAATGCCGTGCCCCTGCTGGTCACCCGCCCCCTCTCAACTCCACTGGGGCTGCGCCCTCTTGGCATGCTGCGCCCCGTGGAGCATATTCTGGGGCTGCTGATCCAGGCCGGGTTCACATCCAGGGACGCCCTGCATGCCTACCGGACCTACTACGGCTTCCTGTACGGCCACATCCTCAACGAGCTGCAGGAACTGATCGTGGACCCTGAGGAAGACGAAGCGCTCCTGCGCCTGGGGCTGTACCGCCTGCCTGCTCGGGAGTTCCCCACCCTCCGCGGCCTGGCACCGGACTTGGTGGCTTACGACGGCGCCGCCGAGCTCGACGAGGGTTTGGACATCCTGCTATCCGGCCTGGCCCAGAAGCTCGACGCCGCCGATCCGCACCCGGATTCCGGCAGACGGCGGGTGCGCCGGTGAACGGAGGTACAAAGGCGCTCAGCCTGCGCATCGCGGCCATACGGTACCGCTTCGCCGAATCCCTGTTCCTCTTTCCTGCCCTGCTCATGCTGGCCGGAATCCTTCTGGCACTGGCTGCGACCGCCCTGGACGGTGCGCTGGGCCATGATGCCCGGATTCCCCTCACGCTGGCGATGAGCAGCAATGCCGCGACCTGGCTGCTGGCAACGGTCGCCGGTGCCATGATCACCACGGTAGGCGTCGTGTTTTCACTGACGGTAGTGAGTCTGCAGCTGGCCAGCGGGCAGTTCTCCCCGCGCGTGATGCGCTCCTTTATCCGCGACCGGCTCAGCCAGGGAGTCATCGGGCTGCTGGTGGGCACGTTCTTCTACTGCATCCTTATCCTGCCCAGCCTGAGCGGGGACGCGGACGCTGCTGCACCCCGGATCTCCCTGACCCTCGCCGTCGTCCTGACCCTGGTGACCGTGGTTGGAATCATTGCCCACCTTGACCATTTGTCGCGCGGACTGCAGGTTGGCAACCTTGCTCGGGCCATCGCGGCGGAAGGACTGCGTGTGGCCGAGGGGCTCGACAGGATTCCCCGCGGACTGCGGACTGCGGACCCCCGGGATTTCCAGCCGCCCCCTGAGGCCGCGGTAATTCCCTGTACGGCCAGCGGATGGGTCAGCCAGGTGGATGTTGCCCGCCTGCTGGATTCAGTTCCCGCGGGCACCACGGTGCGGATGGAAACCCGGATCGGCGCTTACGTCCACGCCGATGAGGTCCTGCTTACGGTTTGGCCGTCCCCGGGAAAGGCCACCCTGGAAAAGCTGGCCGGAGCCATCGAGGTGGCGGACTCCCGCACCATGCTGCAGGACGTCGATTTTGCTATTCGCCAGCTGGTGGACGTTGGACTTCGCGCCCTGAGCTCCGCGATCAACGACCCCACAACTGCTGTTGAAATCACCCTCCGCCTGGGCAGCCTGCTGCGCGGCGTGCTCACCGCTCCGCTCGCCCCCGAAGCACTGCGGGACGACGCCGGCCGGGTCATAGTCCAGCCGTGGAACCTGGACCATGAGGAATATGTGGACCATGCCTTCGACCAGCTGCGGCAAAACTGCCTGGACCAGCCCGAGGTGGCGGCTGCCCTGCTCCGCGTTCTGCGGATGCTCGCCCGGCATGTCACGGAACAGGGCCACCCGGAACGCGCGCATGCCCTTCACCGCCAGATACAGCTGCTGCTCGAAGCACTGAGGAACCATCCCGGGCTGCATCCGGAGGACCTTCGGCACCTCGAGTCCCTCTCCTCGGATGACACCGATCCGGCCGATCACAGCAGACCGCAGCCCCCGCCAGGCCAGTAACAAACCGTTCGTTTTTCCTAAAGCACCTTTGACGGCTACTTCCCGCTGAAGACCGGGAACTTCCCCGACTTGCCGTAGTCGGTCACCCTCATGCCGTGCAGGGTCTCCATGTCTGTGTCGGAGATGACGAAGTCCACCTGCGCGTTGCTGCGCATGTGCTCGGGATTGGTGGTTTTGGGGAGCGGTACGGTTCCCAGCTGCAGGGCGTACCGGATGCACAGCTGCGGCACGGAGACCGAGTAGCGCTCCGCCATAACGCCCACCGCCTCGTTCCCCAGGATCTCCCCGTGGGCGATGGGTGAATATGCCTCTACGAGCATGTTGTTCTCTGTACAGAAGTCGAGCAGTTCCGTGGGCGTGTTTCCCACGTGCAGCAGGATCTGGTTCACCTGTGGAGCAACGGTGCACACGGAGAAGATGTTCTCAAGGTCCGCCTGCTCGAAGTTGGAGACGCCGATGGAACGTAGCTTCCCGGCCTCGTGTGCTTCCTCCAATGCCCGCCAGGATTCCCGGTTGCCCTCCGCGTAGGAGCCGCCGCGCCAGTCATTCCAGGGCTGCGGGCTGTGGATCATCATGAGATCCAGGTACTCCAGGCCCATGAGTGTCAGCGATCCGTCAATGGCGGACACCGCGCCGTCGTAATCCTTGATTTCTGCGGCCAGCTTGCTGGAGACATACAGCTCATCCCGCGGCACGCCGCTGGAGCGCACGCCCTCGCCGACGCCGCGTTCGTTGCCGTAGGCCTGTGCCGTGTCGATGTTCCGGTAGCCGATGCCGATGGCGTCCTGCACCGCCTGCGCAGCGACGCCGTCGTCAATGAACCAGGTCCCGAATCCCAGCTTGGGAATGGGGAGGCCGTTGGCCAGTGAGTAGGTTTCGTTCAGGATCATGGTCCGGCTCCTCTGGAGTGGCGGATACTGCTTCCTCCGCTATGGTCCCGCTCTTCCCCCACCGGCGATAGGTCCAGCGGATTCCTG
Organism: Arthrobacter sp. NPDC055585; assembly: GCF_053619115.1. Taxonomy (NCBI): domain Bacteria; kingdom Bacillati; phylum Actinomycetota; class Actinomycetes; order Micrococcales; family Micrococcaceae; genus Arthrobacter; species Arthrobacter sp. NPDC055585. The sequence goes on along the minus strand of NZ_JBSHIT010000008.1, from coordinate 108,483 downwards.
AACCTATGCCCCTAGAACCGGCGCTCGGCCACGTCCACCCGGGTGGCGGCGTCGAGAGCGGCCTTGACCTCCTGCACCGGAGTCGGTCCGGGAGGGGTGTCCATCAGCTGCTCATCGGAGACTGTGGGGTCCGAGAAATAGATCCGGCCGTAGGCCGGGGTTTCGGGCTCGAACCGCCAGCTCTCGGCCAGCGGACCGGCGTCGACCGTGTCAAAGCCAAGCCGGCCAATAGCCGCTGCTGCCTCGGCCTTGGCGGCGTCGTCATCTCCGGCGATCGGCAGTGCGGAGCGGTCCGCCGCGCCTTCGGGCCGGGCGAGGGCCGGGATGTGCGCGGCCATGATGTTGTTGAAGACCTTGACGTATTGGCCGGTGCCCAGCTGGTCCCGGATCATTTCGCTGCTGGTGACGGCGCTGGTCACCAGTTCTTCGATGCGTCCGTCCCGGAACGGGTAATAGTTGCTGGTATCCAGCACCAGCTTGCCGGCCAGCAGCCCGTCGGGAAGATCCGGCACTGCCTTGAGCGGAATGGAAAGCACGACGGCGTCACCCAGGTTCGCTGCCTCCTCCACCGTTCCGGCCTTGGCCAGCGGGCCCAGCTCCTGGATCAGGTCCTGCAGCGATTCCGTCCCGCGGGAGTTTGCAATGACCACGTTCAGGTCCGCCGCAACAGCCAGCCGTGCCACGGCCGATCCGATGTTCCCGCTTCCGATGATTCCCAGTGTCGCCATGCCTGCATCCCTTCGGTGGTGGTTGTGGTGAGTGCAAGCAACAGCCGGCGCGGGGAAATTCCCGGCCGTCAGGCCTTTCTCAGGCGGCAGGTGCAGGAACGGCGGCGAGTTCGAGCAGCTCCGCCGCAGTCAGCCGGGCGCCGAACGCGGGCCCGCCGGGCTGCAGGAACGCGGTTCCGGCCAGGGAGTCCACGGGAACCGGGTCGTAGCCGAGGCGCTCGACGATGCCCGCGACAAGGGCCACGGCATCTGCGTCGTTTCCGGCTACCGCTAATCCCAGCCGCTCCGGGTCACCGGCAGGGCGGCGGTCCGGTTCCAGATGGTGATAACCGGTGTGATTGAAGGTCTTGACGACGGCGGCGCCCGGGAACATTTCCTGCACCACCTCCGACGACGGCCGGTCCCCCGCAGCGAAGGCAGGGATCTCGCCGTCGACCGGCGGCCAGTAGTTCAGGGTGTCGATGACCACGCGGCCCTCCAGCAGGGCTGGGTCGATGGTGTGCAGCCGGTGCAGCGGCAGGGCCAGCACCACCAGGTCTGCGCCGGCGACGGCGTCATGCGTCCACTTTGGCTGTGCGCCCGGGGTGACGAAGTCGATCATCAGCGAGAGCCGGTCCGGATCTCCGGAGGCGGAGATGGAAACCCGGTAGCCGGCGTCGAGCAGTGAACGGGCGACGGCGGTGCCGGCCTTTCCGGCGCCGATCACGGCAATGTGGAGGTCTCCGGCAGCGGTCGGGTCAATCTGGGAGGGGACAGTCTGCGGAGTGCTGGGCGGCGTGGTGCTCATGTCCGGGACAACGCGTCCATGGCTGCCCCCATTCCCGCGGGCTTCCCGGGTCCCCGGCCCTAGTCCGCTTTTGATCCCCGATGCAGGTCCGGGTCCAGTGAGTGGGCAGCGGCGAGCCGCGCCAGCAGATCTCCGAGCTGCGTGGACTGGCTCGTGGTGAGCGGAGCCATGAGCTCGGCCTCATGCTGTTCTGCAATCTTCCGCAGTGACATCAGGGTTTTCTCGCCTTCTGCCGTCAGACGGAGCTCGTAATTCCGCCGGTCGCTGCTGCTGCGCACGCGTTCAACCAGTCCCCGCCCCTCTAGGGAGTCGATGAGGGGAACCAGGCGGCTCGGCACTGAGCCGAGCCGGTCGGCCAGTGACCGCTGGCTCAATCCGGGACTGCGGCCCAGTATCCGGAGCACGCCGGCGTCGCTTGGGCTCAGTCCCAGTTCACGGGTGCGCTCGGCGAAACGTGCTGACGCGAGCGCCCCAAGTTGGGACAGTAGAAATGCTGTCCGCTGCGGCTGTGAGGAAGAGTCCATACCCCCAAGAATACGCCATTGACAGAATCATTCACTAGGGGAACCATTCAGGGTATGACGTAACTTTGGAAAGGATTACGGTCATGACTGAGCACTCACGAGCCCGTACTTCCGGACCCACCCACGACGGCGGCCCGCACCCCGGCATCCTGGCGGCCGCGAGCCTCGGGCTGACCGTCGGCAGCCTGTTGATAGGCCTCATCCTCGCGGGCGGGCAGGGCTTTCCTTCTCCGTTCGCTCCCGCTGGGCAGGTCGAGGCGTACTTGGCGGAGAATCCGGATGCTGTCCGGTTCTCGAGCCTGCTTCAATTCGGTTCAGCCGTACCCTTGGGGATCTTCGCTGCCACCGTCTATGCCCGGCAGCTGCGCATGGGGGTCAGGGTCCCCAGGCCGGCGATTAGTTACTACGGCGGCATCACCGCCTCTGCCTTCCTCATGCTGTCCGCCATATTCGTGTGGGTCCTTGGCCGCCCTGAAGTCACTACCAACCAGCCACTGACCCGGGCCCTGGCATTCCTTGCATTCCTTGCCGGCGGAGTCGCTTATGTTGTGGTCCTTGGACTGCTCGTAGCCGGAATTGCCGTTCCAGCCCTGATACTGGGCTTCGTCCCCCGCTGGCTGGCGTGGAGCGGCCTGGTCATCGCCGCCCTGTGCGAACTTAGCTTCTTCTCCCTGGTCATCGAACCGCTTGCGTTCCTCCTGCCCATCGGACGATTCAGCGGACTCCTCTGGCTTGTCGCCGTCGGATTCATGCTGCCGCCGTCCCGGAAGGCAGTGCACGGTCGGAAATGACGGCGCTGGCCCGCCAGCGTCAACGCAGTGTTCGCGGGCGCACGGCGGTCCGGAGGGACTGTTGTGCGCCCACATCAGCATCTCAGCCCGCGGTTCCCAGCTGGTCAAGGATCTCCGACGCCCAGCGGGCGGCTTCCTCCAGTTCTCCGTCCAGGAGTGGGCCTTCGTAGCCGTGGACGTGGAACGTGCGCGGCTTGATGTCAGTGTCGAAGCCCAGCGAGCGCAGTTCGTGACGGGCTGCCTTGGCAGCTGAGCCGGGCAGGCGCGGTTTGTCCACGCGGGTATCGAACGCTGCGGCTGGGATCGGTGTCCCGGGCGGTGCCAACCGGTCCAGCCATTCCCGGATGCCGCCGTCGGGTTCGTGCGGTGCGCCGTGGGATTTCACCGCATCGGCACGCGTCCTCGGCCGGGACATTGAAAAGGCGTGGGTGGGCCCGCCCACCACAAGAAGGTCGAACCCATCTGCCGTGGCGGGTGCCGCGGCGGCGTCGGACACCTCAACCTCTGCGCCGGCGGCGAGCCGGTCCGCGACCGCGCGGGCAACCTTTTCGGTGTTGCCCCACAGGGATTCATAGACGACGAGTGCACGCATTGGAACTCCTGGGAGGGCGGAAGAAAACACGGTGGGTGCAACAGTGTAGGACCGGTCACCGAACTCCGTCAGCCGAATGCCGAAAGACTCCCGGACCCGTGCCGCATCAGCCTTGCGGCAGGCCTTTACACCGTCTGGAGCCAGGTTCATCATTGGCCCCATGAACACCGGCTCAGAGACGCTCACCGTGGCTCTGGAAGACGTAGGCGGCACGTCCTGGTGGGCGGGCATTCTCACTATCCTTGCCTCCCAGTACGGAAGCACCCAGCGGCGGTTCGTCGGCCAGGTCGGGGGTGTTACCAGGTACAAAAGCTCCACATTTCCCGTTCCGGGGTCAGTCGGCCCGGTTCCACCCGAGGAAGAGTGGGCGCCGGGAATGACCGCGGCGCTCGAGGAGCTAAAGGGGAACTTGGCGAAGGACGGCTGGAGGGAGTCCTCGCACGGGACGGAGCCGTGGTCCCTGACATATGAACGGTCGACGCCGCAGTCAGGATCAAGAAGCGTCGAAGATGCGTTTGTAGACAGCTACAAGGAAAGGCATCTCAATGAGACTTCCTTCATCTTTCCGGCGGGCTTTCTTCGCCGTTCTCGCCTTTGGCATGCTGATTCTCGCGAGCGGGACAGGTGCTTTCGCTTCGTCCCCGTCCTCAGCTTCCCAGCTCCCCGCCGCGGTGGACGATGAAACAGGTCCGCAGTTCTACAGCGGAGTGACCGTCAATGTGCGGGATGACGTTTCCGGCGATGTCTACGCATCAGGCCAACGGATCACCATCGACGGAGACGTCACGGGTGATGTCATAGCAGCCGGCCAAACGATCACCATCAACGGAAACGTTGATGGAAATGTGCGCATCGCAGGCCAGGATGTCACCGTCAACGGGGAAGTTGAGCGCAGCGGCACGATCTTCGCCGCAAACATCGACGTGAGTGAGACCGGGTCCTTTGGAGACGACCTGGTGGGAGCCGCTGGCGATATCGACATCGCCGGGGCGGTCGGGCGGGACGTAGAGGTAAGCGTCGGGTCCCTCACGGTCGACGGGTTGGTCGGCGGAAACCTCACCTACACGTCCGATGCCGAAGCGAGCATTGCCCAGGACGCGGTCAGCGGCAACGTGGAGCGCATCGAACCGCAGACCACGCCGGAGCCGACGCTCGGCGAGCGGTTCGTGGGCTGGCTGCTCGGACTCCTCTATGCGCTGGTTGCGCTGAGCCTCATCACCGTGGCCGCCGGATGGCTCCTCCCGCGCCTGCTGCACCGCGTGACGGACCAGCTGGTACCCCGGCCGTGGAAGGCGCTGCTCGTTGGCTTCGTGGCCTGCATCGCCGTTCCGGTTGCGCTGCTGGCAGTCCTGGTCACCTTTATCGGGGCGCCCCTGGCACTGGCCGGTTTGCTCGTGTGGATCACTCTCACGCTCGCGTCGTTCGTCTTCGTCGCGTACTACATCGGCAGGCTCGTGCTCCGCGGCCGGCAGCATCCCGTGATCAAGTCCCTCGTCGGCGGCGTGATCCTCATTGTCGCGCTGCATATCCCGTGGCTGAACATCGTTGTGTGGCTGGCCATGGTGTTCTTTGGCATCGGCGCCCAGCTCCTGGCGATTTACGAGAAGCGGCCATGGCGGCGCACCCCTGCACCGGTCCCTCCCGCTGCCGGCCCGACCCCTCCCGGCCCGTTCCCGGACCCGGGCCCGTACCCCGGTCCGCAGCCTGGCACTGGGCCGTATGGCGGTCCACAGCCTGGCACGGGCCCACACCCCGGACCACAGCCAGGAACTCAGCCCGGCCCGCTCCCCCAGTAACTGCGCCCGGTCTGGCAGGAACCTAACGCTCCGGCGCCGGCTCCTGCCAGCCGCCGCGGTGGGTCATCGACGGCGGCGCAGGCTCCGGCCCCTTCCACACCACGATGAGCAGGGTCGCGATCGGGCCCAGCAGGATCGAAATGAGGAACCAGTTCCAGCGTGAGCGGTTCTTCTGTTCCGCCAGCCCAGCGTTGATCAGGGCCAGCGTAAACCAGAATGTTCCGTTGCTTACGTAGTTATCCATCGGGCCACCCAATCACACCCGCGTGGTTTCCGGCTTTTTGCGGGCGGCCGCCCGGAAGCCCTTGAACGTCAGATACACGCCCAGTGAGGCCTCCCAGATGATTTCCGGCATCGTCGCCAGCACCGACGGAACCGACATCTGCCCGTAGGCACCGAACAGCACCGCGATGCCGGAGAGAGACATCAGCGGGCCGCCGATCAGTCCGAACAGTGCCATGGGCCGCGGCACCAGACCGGACCGGTACATCAGGAACCCCAGCAGCAGTCCGTTCCCGATCCCGACGACGAACCCCGGCCCCAGCAGGAAGGTCCAGCCGTGCAGGGCCACCAGCGCCTGGGCTACCGGCAGGTAGGCCTCGGCGTCCGGACTCTGGCGCAGGCTGACCACCGTGAGGACGCACAGAATGCCGACGGCGATCATTGTGCACTCCATGATCCGGGCGGCCACAAAACCTATCGCCGCAGCGGCACTGTAGCGGCGCAGGACGGGATAAAGCACGACGGCGGTGCCGATGTTCGTGATGATCAGCACCAGTTCGCAGACGGCGCCAATGAGGACCCTTGTGTCACCGCCCGGGCCGGTGGCGTAGCCGGGATCGGCGAGCAGCGGCGCGTACAGGGCAGCGCCGGCGATGGCCGAGACGAAAGTGAGAAGAAACAGGATCCCGGCGGTCCGGGCGGTTTTGTCCAGCGGTTTCATGGCGCTCCTGTCGAGGATAGGCGTACTGCGTACACCAAGTGGTTCCGACCGTAGGTGTATGCCGTACACTTCGTCAAGAGGCAGTTTCCAGGAAAGGCCGACGACCATGAACCCGAAGCAGCAGGAGCCACCCGCTCCCGCCGCGCGGCGAGCGCGCTTGAACCGCGAAACAGTGCTGCGCACCGGCGTCGTACTGGCTGACCAGGTGGGCATTGACGGTTTCACCATGCGGACGCTGGCGCAGGAACTCGGCGTGGTGCCGATGGCACTGTACAAGCACGTGGCCAACAAGCAGGAGCTGCTGGAGGGCATGGTGGACCTGGTCTGGGCCGAGGTCGCGGAGCCGCACGCGCGCGACGGCTGGAAGCCGGCCATGCGGCAGCGCGCGGTCTCGCTGCGGAATGCGATGGTCCGGCACCGCTGGGCGGTGGGCCTGATGGAGGCCGCCGGAAAACCGGGGCCGGAGAACCTGAAGCAGCACAACGCCATGATGGGGTGCCTCCGGGAGAGCGGCTTCAGATTCCGCACGACGGTCCACGTGACCTCACTGCTGGACGCCTATGTGTACGGCTTTGCACTGCAGCAGAAGACGCTGTCCTTCGAGACTCCGGAGGAATCCGCCCAGGCAGCGGCGGACACTCATGCGGGCGAGGGCGCCGAGGCCGCCGAGCGGTATCCGTACCTGCTGGAGGTCGTATCCGAGCTGGCGGAGAGCGGGTATGACTACGACGCCGAGTTCATCGTCGGGCTGGATGTCCTGCTCGACGGCGTCGAGACCCTGCGCGGCTCCTGGCGTGGGGAGGGGCCCTGAGTTACGGATTACCTGCGGTGAGCAAGGCTCAGCGGATATAGGGGCCCAGCCTGAATGGGAGGAGCGTACTCAGCCGGCCAGCAACGACGCCGCGACCTGGCTGGGTGCCGTGCCAAAGCGCTGGCGGAACGCCCGGGCGAACGTACCCGGATCCAGGAACCCCGAGGCAAGGCAGGCCGTCTGCACGGCATGGCCGCGTTCCAGCAGCGCGCGGGCGTGCTCAAGGCGGACACGGCGGATTTCAGCCGCCGGCGACGTCCCTGCATCGGCAAACAGCGCCTGCACCGACCGGACGGAGAGGTGCGCCGCGGCGGCGAGTTCCGCCGTCGTAAACTGCGGGTCGGTGAACCGGGAACTGATGGTGCGGCACAGGGACTCGCGGAGCTCGGCGCGCGCCTGGACGGGTGAGGTGCGCGGCGCCGACCCGCGGCGGCGCAGCTCCCGCACAATCTGTGCCTCCGCCCGCGGCTCCGGGCTGAAGCTCAGCAGCGTTGCCTGGCCGTCTCCGATGGTGCGCGTGGTCCAGCGCACCGGGCGGGTATCCCCCGCACGGGTGACAAACCATTCCGTTGCCGGCTCTGCTCCGGCGGAGCAGACAATCGGGCACTCATGCTGCGGATAGGGTGAGCCGTCCGGACGGCTGCGGTGCAGCAGATCGTGGCTGGGGCCGCCCACGACGTCGTCATCTCCCCGGTAACCCAGGAAGCGGATCGCTTCGCGGTTGGCGAGCGCCACCAGACCCTGTGCATCAATGACCCACAGCGGTACGGGTGCTTCGCGGACCACCTGTGTCAGCAGATCCATGCCCTCTCCTGTCCCGGACGCAGCAAACTTCATTTCCATTCGGTTTCACCGTACGGACCGCTCAGGCGGAGGAAGTTGCGGCGGTGTTTCATGCAGGTAAAACCCTGAGCTGGCTGCGCAAATCGCGCGATGGGCTGCGCAAAAAGCCTGACGTGCCGCTTTCGGGCGCTCCTAGTTTGGGTTCAAGGCAAGTGCCTGCAGAACCACGTACGAGGAGATTGAAAATGACGAACTGGAACACCAACCGCGATCAGGCCACACTCAAGGTCCGCACCGCCGTCGCCCGTTCGGAGTCTTCCTGGGCGGAGCTCGCTGAGCAGCTGGACCGCCCGCTGCTGTGGACTATCGCGGCACTCCTGGGCTCCCATCCGGTGCCGGCGGAACTGGCCGAAAAGGCCGGGGAACTGCTGGACCTGGATGAGGAGACCGTGCTGGCCCTGCAGGAACAGCCGTACCGGATCGCCGGGGACTCACTCAAGGACGACCCCACGATCTACCGCTTCTACGAACTGCTGGCCGTCTACGGACCCGCACTGAAGGAAGCCATCCACGAGGAATTCGGCGACGGCATCATGAGCGCCATCAACTGCAACGTCGAGCTGACCCGCCGCGAGGATCCCGAAGGGGACCGTGTGCGCGTGATCATCGACGGCAAGTTCCTGAAGTACCAGTGGTAAGGGGCCCGCGATGAGCTATGTGATCCCCAAGGACTTCGCGGTCCGTATGATCGACGCCGGGCATTCCAAGGTGCTGCTTTCCACCCGGGACACCCTGATCCGCAGTTACATGGCCGGCGCCATCCTGGCCCTCGCCGCAGCGTTCGCCGTCACGGTGAGCACGCAGACCGGCTCCCCGCTGCTGGGCGCGGTACTGTTCCCCGTCGGGTTCTGCATGCTGTATCTGATGGGCTTTGACCTGCTGACCGGTGTGTTCACGCTGGTGCCGCTGGCCTGGCTGGCCAAACGGCCGGGCGTCACCCTGAACTCGATGCTGCGCAACTGGGGACTCGTGTTCGTCGGCAACTTTGCCGGCGCCCTGACCACTGCGCTGCTGATGGGGATCGTCTGGACCTACGGCTTCTCCTCTGCGGTCAGCGAGGTTGGCCAGGCGATCGGGCACCTCGGCGAAGGACGGACCGTGGGCTACGCGGAGCACGGTGCCGCCGGCATGCTCACCCTGTTTGTGCGCGGCGTGCTGTGCAACTGGATGGTCTCCACCGGCGTCGTCGGCGCCATGATGTCCGACAGCGTGTCCGGCAAGGTGATCGCCATGTGGATGCCGATCATGCTCTTCTTCTACATGGGCTTTGAGCACTCCGTGGTGAACATGTTCCTCTTCCCCATCGGCCTGATGCTCGGCGGCGAATTCACGCTGATGGACTACCTGATCTGGAATGAGATTCCCACCGTGCTCGGCAACCTGGTGGGCGGGCTGACGTTCGTCGGCCTGATGATCTACGGGACCCACGCCCGGACGGCGCCGGGCCGCCAGTTCGCGGCGAAGGTGAAGGTCTAGCTTTTTCAGGTCGCCGGGCGGGCCGGTATCCGGGGGTTCCCGGGTGCCGGCCCGGTCCGTGTCGGGACGGGGGTAGTCAGCGTCTGACATGGGCACATATACAAAGGAGGCTTTGCATCCGCGGCGCGGCTGGGGTTGGATTGTGAGACCGCCCACCCGTTTATCCGGAGGACAGCACCGTGACACAGCCCAGCACTGCATCGAGTACTGAGACTGAGGAAGAAACCGCTCCCGGGATGCTTGCCCCGGCTGAGGATAGGCGGGTGCTGCTGCGGAAACGCGTCGGGCTGGCGCTCGGCGTCCTGCTCGCAGCAGTGGTCTACCTGATCATGCCCCAGGATGTGGAACAGCCCGCCCGCGCGACCGCTGCCATTGCCGTGCTGATGGCCGTCTGGTGGATGACCGAAGCGATTCCGCTGGCCGCGACGGCGCTTCTTCCCCTGCTGCTCTTTCCGGCTCTGGGCGTGTCCACCATCAAGGAGACGGCGCCGCCCTACGCCGATCCGATCATTTTCCTGTTTATGGGCGGCTTCTTCCTGGCCCTGGCGCTGCAGCGCTGGAACCTCCACCGCCGGATAGCGCTGGCCACAGTGCTTCTGGTGGGAACCAAACCCAAACAGCTCATTGCCGGCTTTATGATCGCCACCGGATTCCTGAGCATGTGGGTATCCAACACGGCAACGGCAGTGATGATGCTGCCCATCGGCATTTCCGTGCTCACACTCGTAGCCAACCTCAACGAAGAAAAGAAGGCACCGCGGAATTTCAGCATCGCGCTGATGCTCGGCATCGCCTATTCGGCTTCCATCGGCTCCCTGGGCACCATCATCGGAACCCCGCCGAACGCCCTGATGGTCGGTTACATGGCGGACGCCCATGACGTGAACATCGGCTTTGGCCAGTGGATGCTCGTCGGCGTGCCGCTTGCTGTCATCTTTATGGCGCTTGCCTGGTACCTCCTGACCTTTGTCATCTTCAAGCCGGAGATCACGGAAATCCCCGGCGGCCGGGAAATGATCCGCGGAGAGTACCAGCGCCTGGGCGCGATGTCCGGCGCTGAGAAGCAGGTGCTGGGCATCTTTGTCCTCGCCGCCGCGTCCTGGATCACGGTTCCGCTGCTGTGGCCCGACTCGAACTTTGCCGACGCCGTGATCGCCATGGGTGTGGCCATTCTGCTCTTTGTCATCCCGGCCAACGTGAAGAAAGGTGTCCCGCTGCTGGACTGGTCCAGTGCGAAGGACCTGCCGTGGGACATCCTGATCCTCTTCGGCGGCGGTCTTGCTTTGTCCTCCCGTTTCACTGCCAGCGGCCTCAGCGAGTGGATCGGCACCAAGGTATCCGGGCTGGAGGCTCTCCCGCTGATCCTGATTGTGGTGCTGATCGCAGCACTGGTCCTGGGCCTGACCGAACTCACCAGCAACACCGCGACGGCGGCAACTTTCCTCCCGCTGATTGGCGGGGTGGCGCTTGGCCTGGGGGTTGATCCGATGCTGCTGGTCATTCCGGTGGCCATCGTCGCCACCTGCGCGTTTATGCTGCCGGTTGCGACCCCGCCCAACGCCATCGCCTTCTCCTCCGGCCACGTCCAGATTGCGGACATGGTCAAGGCAGGTATCTGGCTGAACCTCATTGCCCTGGTGCTGACCACACTGGTGACGTTCACCCTGGCCGTCTGGGTCTTCGGAATCGTGTACTAGGCAGATCCGGGGCAGCCCAACACGTCCGGAGAGAGTCCGCGGCAAGGTGCGCAGCAGCTTCGCCGCACCTATAAATTCCGCCGACGCCGGTGCTAGCGTGGGGCACGGATTGATTCGCTGTGGGGCCGCAGGCCCTGCGGAAGGAGATCGTCATGACCCGGAAACTCCACGAATTCGCTGACCTTTACCGGCGCCGGGGGCCCTGGTGCGCCGCGTACCTAGACGCCTCCGCAGGGAATGTGGACAGTCTGGAAGCCGCAGAGGTCCGCCCGGTTGATGTCAGGAGGGCGCTGGCTAAACAGGGCGCATCACCCCAGGACCAGGAAGCCGCGGAAACCGCCGTGCTTCCCGCCGACGGATTTCCGTCCCCGGTCTCGCGCTTCCTCCTGGTCCAGCAGGGCACGGTGGCGTTGAACGAAGTGCTGCCCGGAGAGCTGGTGGTGCCGGAGCGGGTCTCGGTGGATCCGGTTCCTGACCTCCTGCCGCTGCTCAAACACCGTCCCGAGGAGCTCCCGTATATCGTTGCGGAAGTCTCCCGGGAGGACGCTGAGATCCGCCTGCGCTTCGTCGGCCGTGAAGACTCCTCCGTCGAGGATGTGGAGGGGGAGAAAGAAGACATCACCAAGCTCCCCGCCGGCGGCTGGTCACAGGACAAGTTCCAGCGGCAGACCGAGCAGATCTGGCGGCGCAACGCGGATCAGGTGGCCGAGGAGATCGACCGGATTGTGGACAGCAGCGGCGCCCGGCTGATCGTGCTTGCCGGTGACGTCCGGGCGCGCGGACTGGTACGGGACCAGCTCGCCGAAGCCCACAAGCCACTGGTCAGCATGATCGATTCCCACATGCCTGAGTCCGGAGCGGGCCGCAAAAGTTTCGAAGACAAGGTCCAGGAACGCATTGCCCTGCTGTGGGCTGAAGAGCAGGAACAGATCATGGATCGCCTGGCTCAACAGCAGGGGCAGGCCAACCCGGAATCTGTCACCGGTTTCGGTGCGGTGGTGAAGGCCCTCCAGCAGGCCCAGGTGGATCTCCTGATTCTGAATGACAATGCGCTGGCGGACCGCCATCTGCTGGCCCTCGGAGCCGAGCCCTGGGTGGCCAGCGCTCCGGAGCAATCCCTCGGCGCTGAGGTCCTGGGCCAGGTGCCTGCTCCGGCGGCTCTGGTGCGTGCGGCAGCCCTCACCGACGCCAGTCTGCTGCTGGTGCCCGACGGCGTCCTCCCCCACGGCGTCGACGCTGCCGCCCTGCTGCGCTGGCCTACCGGCCCTGCGGCGCCGCGGGGCTGAAACGGCCGCCCGGAAAGGCGGGAAGTTCCTTACCGTCACCTTCAGGATCACGCTCGTCCTCAAAGGAGTGGACGGGCTGCTGGAAGTGGTCGGCGGCGCGCTTCTGCTGCTGGTGACACCGGGCCAGATTTCCTCGCTGGTGAGGGCCCTGACGCAGCACGAACTGTCCGTTGATTCGGGCGACCTGCTGGCCAATGCCGCCAGACACGCCGCCGATTCCCTGACGGTATCCGCGTCGACCTTCGCCGCCGTGTACCTCCTGCTGCACGGCCTGGTGAAAATCGTGCTGGTCTGGGCCGTGCTCAAGGACTACCTCTGGGCGTATCCCTGGATGATCGCGTTCCTGCTGATTTTCATTGGCTTCCAGTGTTACCAAATCGCGGTGTCATTCTCCTGGGCCCTGGTGGTGCTCACCCTGTTCGACATCCTGGTGGTGTGGCTGACCTGGCGCGAGTACGGGGTTGAGCGGACCCGGGCGGCCGGCTCCCGGCTCTGACGCTCCGCGTTCGCCGCCTCCCGTCAGCCGGCCGCAGCAGCAAGAACCTCCGCCAGGTCACCCGGACGGCTCCACATGGGCCAGTGCCCGGTGGGCAGGTCGAGAACCTCCACGTCCGTGAGCTTCGCAGTTTCGGCGAACATGGGATGCCCCGACTCGGCGAGCTCCATCATCTGCGCGCTCGGAATCGAGCAGCACACCAGCGTGGTGGGGACCTGCCGGCGGGCATCGTTGGTCAGTGCGAGCGGCTCGCGCAGCACGGGGCCGGGTTCGGGCACCGCCCGCTCGCGGAACCGGTCGAGGACCTCATCGCTCAAGCCTTCCAGACTGGCCTGCTGCCCCAGTGACTCGAAGTCCGGCAGCGGCAGCTCGGCCGCGTCCTCCGGGAAACCGGGAAGGAAGACGCTCCCCGGCGCCACCGGACCGGAGTCCACCCAGACCATCCGGCGGATCAGCTCGGGGCGCCGGTCCAGCACCAGGCTGACGGGGAAGTTGGCGCCGCTGTGCGCGACGAGGGTGACCGGCCCGCCCGCGCGGGTGACGACGTCGGCAATTGCCGCTGCCTGCTCATCCAGGGTCCGTGCCGTGCGGCTGGGGTCTTCTGGGTCCAGACCCGGCAGGGTCACTGCGGTCGCGGGGACGTTCGCTGCGGACAGGTGTTTCAGGACTTCATCCCAGGCCCAGGCGCCCAGCCAGTGGCCGGCGATCAGGACGATGGGGCTCTTCACAGTGTTCATGTTCCTACTTTCACCCCTCGTTTGGGCAGGTGTATGTCACTATTTATGTCATGAATTCTCCGGCGGCCGCATGAAGCGGACCGAGCGGCTCGTGGCGCTGTCCGAGATGCTGCGCCGCAGCGGCAACCGCGGTGTCTCGGCCGAGAAACTGGCCCGTGAGTTCGGCGTCTCCGTGCGGACCGTGAAGCGGGATCTCGATGCACTGGAGAACAGCGGCGCCCCCATCTGGTCCCGCCCCGGCCCCGGCGGCGGATACGGCCTGGCGAGCAGCGGCTCCCTGCCGCCGGTCAGCCTCTCCCCGTCCCAGGCCGTGGCACTGATGGCCGCTGTCTCAGCGGCGTCGGACGCTCCGTACGCGGATCTCGCGGCAGCGGGGGTCCGGAAAATCCTGGACGTCCTGGACCCGTGCACCCGTGCCCGGGCCGATGAGCTGGCCTCCCGGGTGTGGGTCAACGCCCCGCCCGCGTCCTCGCGCACGGTCCGTTCCGCGCTGGAGGAAGCCATGGCGGATCAGCGGGTGGTCCGCATCCGTTACACCGCGAAGGACGGCGCGGTGACCACGCGCGACGTCGAGCCCATCCTTTTCGCGTCCACCAGCGGCCGGTGGTTCCTGGTGGGCTGGTGCAGGCTGCGGGACGGGATCCGCTGGTTTACCGTCTCCCGCATCGAACGGGCGAGCGTCACCGCGATGGCGTGCACCGGGCACACTGTGGAGGAGGTCGGCGAGCCGCCGGCGAATGCCCGGCCGGTGCACGGCGGGTAGCCTCGAACGTTGCCCTGCCCCGGTGCCTGTTACGGACGGCTTCTGAGAATCCAGGCAGCCGCATCCGGCGGCAGATGCCCGGCCGCGGTCAGCGGCGACGACGCCAGCAGGACGTCCCCGGCGGGAAGCGGCACGGGTTCATCCCCCATTGCCACGGCAAGCAGGAACTGGTCCCCTCGCTCGCACACGAGCAGCCCGGCGTCGGCGACGCGCCACACGCAGGCATCATCCGGGGAGAAAACCTCTTTGTCTCTCAGCTGCCGGCGCAGGGTGAGTGCATCTCGAACCAGCTGCGGCGTCGAATCCTTTGTCTCCAGGTGAGCTTCCACGGACAGCTCACCCCAGGACTCGGGCACCGGCAGCCAGGGGGCAGCATCTCCAGCGGAGAACCCGTAGGCATTTTCGGGCGCGACCGTCCACGGCAGCGGAACGCGGGCCCCGTCCCGGGAGACTCCGCCGCGGGCCCACATCGGATCCACCCGGGCGGAAAGCGGCACGTCGACGTCGGGCAGGTTCAGTTCCTGGCCCTGGTAAATGTAGGCGCCGCCAGGGAGCCCAAGGATGGCGAGCAGGCCGGCACGCGCACGGCGGACCCCGCGGTCGCCTCCGCCGAACCGGGTCACGGACCGGGCGATGTCGTGGTTCTCCAGCGCCCAGGTGGGCGGCGCCCCGTGGGCACTGCGGGCAGCGTCAAGCTCACGGCCGACGGCGGCCCACGCGCCGGCGTCCCAGCCCAGCTTCACGAAGGCGAACGCGAACGCCTGGTGCATCTCGTCCGGCCGCGTGTATCTGGCGGCCCGGTCCGGTTCCAGGTTCACCTCACCGACGAGGATCGGCTCAGACGCATAGCTGTCCGCGAGGCGGCGCCAGCGCCGGTATACCTCGTGGACGTCCTCCTGGTCGGAGACCTGCGGGTTGGAGCGCAGGCCGTTGACGACGCCGCCGGTGGCGTCGGTGTCCGGCAGCCCTTCGGCCTTGAACAGGGCGTGCGCGACGTCGATCCGGAGGCCGTCCACACCCTTGTCGAACCAGAAGCGGAGCACGTCCTCGAAGTAGTCCCCCACCGCCGGGTTGCGCCAGTTCCAGTCCGGCTGCTCCGGGGAGAAGAGGTGCAGGTACCAGTCCTGGTCGGTCTCCGAGCCGGGCTTCACGCGGCTCCAGGCGCGTCCGCCGAAAACGCTCTGCCAGTTGTTCGGCGGCAGGCCGCCGTCGTTCCCGGTTTCGAAGTGGAACATTTCCCGTTCCGGCGAACCCGGACCGGCTGCCACGGCCGCCTGGAAGAGCGGGTGCTCCGAGGAGCAGTGGTTGGGCACCACATCCAGGATGATCCGCAGCCCCAGCGCGTGGGCCGAGTCGAGCAGCTCGTCGAACTGCTCCATGGTGCCAAAGAGCGGATCGACGCCGCAGTAGTCGCTGACGTCGTAGCCCTGGTCCACCTGCGGGGACGGCTGGAACGGGGTCATCCAGATGCCGTCCACGCCCAGAGAGGCAATGTAGGGCAGCCGCTCCAGGAGACCGGCCAGATCGCCCACCCCGTCGCCGTCGCCGTCCGCGAAGGAGCGCGGGTACACCTGGTAGATGACGGCGTCCTGCCACCAGCCCGGCTGCTGCCCGCTGGCCGTCGTCGTCATTCCGGTCATTTGGTGCCGCCGGAGGTGAGGCCTTCGACGATGCGCCGCTGGAAAATCAGAACCATGATGACCAGGGGAATGGTGACGATCACGCCCGCAGCCATCTGTTCACCGAAGGGTGCCTGGAACTCCGTGGCCCCGGTGAATTTTGAAATGGCGACCGTGGCAGTCTGCAGTTCAGGGTTGTTGATCATGGACAGGGCGATGATGAACTCATTCCAGCTGTGGATGAACGTAAGGATAGCCGTTGTGAACACACCGGGAGCGGCCAGCGGCAGCAGGATCTTCCGGAACGCCTGCCATTTGGTGCAGCCGTCGATCAGGGCTGCCTCTTCCAAATCGAAGGGCAGGGCCTTCATAAAGGTGGTGAGGTTCCAGACCGCCAGCGGGATGGCGAAGGACAGGTTGGGCACAATCATGGCCTGGTAGGTGTTGATCCACCCAATGTCCGTGAACAGCCGCAGCAGCGGCACCACAACGGAAATGCCGGGGAACATCGAGGTGGCGATGACAAGACCCAGGATCACGGACTTGAACCGGAAGTTCAGCCGGGAAATGGCATAGGCCGCAAAGATCCCCAGCACCAGTGCCAGCGTAGTGGTGATGCCGGCAACGATCAGGCTGTTCAGCAGGGCCCTGCCGAACATCGTGGATCCGTCGAACACCTTCAGGTAGTTCTCCAGCGAGAACGGCTCCGGGATCAGGCTGTTGTCGAAGATGTCGGCGGTACGGCGGAAGCTGGAAACCAGCATCCAGTAAAACGGCGATAGGCAGTACACAAAGATCGCCGCGAGCCCGGCGTAGGTGAGGTAGCTCTTCCATCCGCGCTTCTTCGGATTCCGCTGCGGTGCCTCGCTGGGGGTGTCGCTGCGTGTGAGGAGTGGGATCTGGGTCATGAGACTGCCTTTGCCTTCCGGGAGCGGCCTGCTTTGCTGAGGGTGCGCATCTCCTTGGTCCCGGCGACGTCGGCTCCGAGGATCTTCACGAAGACGATCGCAACGAGGGCCACGTAGAGGAACAGGATGATGGCAAACGCCGACGCCGAGCCGTAGCGCAGCTGGTTCGATTCGTCCCAGGCGAGCATGGAGAGGGTTTCCACCGATTGTTTGCCGGGACCAATCAGAACAAACGGCAGGTCGAACATCCGCAGGGCGTCGAGAAGCCGGAACAGTACGGCGACGAGCAGGGTCGGTTTCACCAGCGGAAGTGTGATGGAGCCGAGCTGGCGCCACCAGCCGGCGCCGTCGATGCGTGCGGCCTCGTAAACCTCCTCCGGAATGACCTGCATGCCGGCCAGGACCAGCAGGCCTATGAACGGCGCGGTCTTCCAGACTTCGGCAATGATCACTGCGGCCTTGGCCTGGAAACCCTCCGCGGTCCAGAGGATTTCGGTACCGATGAGGGTGTTGGCGATTCCGTCCGACTGGAAGATCCAGCGCCACAGCAGGCCGGAGACGGCGGTGGGAACGGCCCACGGAATGAGGATGCTGGCGCGGAGGATGCCGCGTCCGCGGAACGCCCGGTTCATGGCCAGTGCCAGGCACAGTCCAAGCACGGTTTCGAGGGTAACTGTGGTGAGCGTGAAGAAGGTGGTGTTGCCGAGGGCGTTCAGGAACCTGGCTCCGGATTCCCCGGCCAGGAGATCGGTGTAGTTGGCCAGCCCGACGAAGGTCTCGCCCTCGGCAACGAAGCCGTTCTCATCGAGGCCGGACTCCTCCCGGAAGAGCGACTGGTAAAGCGCGGATACGAGCGGATACGCGATGACCAGGCCAAGGACGAGCAGGGTCGGAGACAGCAGCAGGGCTGCCATCCTGCCTTCGCCGGCAGTGCGGCTGTCCGGCTTGCGTTTGCCGGGGGGCTGTCCGTGGGAACGGCGCGGGGGCGCAGCAGTACTGGTAGTCATGGAGTTCCTAACTGGGCGCGCGGGAGGGAATCAAGCAGCGGAGGCGGCCGCCGGCAGCTGCGCCAACGGCCGCCTGCGGCCTATTCGGCCGAGAGCTCTTCGAGCTTTGCCTGCATGTCAGCGAGGGCCGTCTCCGGATCCTTCTCCCCCGTGAGTGCCGCGTACGCTTCTTCCTGGATCGCGGTCGTCGTCGCACCGTACTTGACGACCTGCGGCCTCGCCTGAGCGTTTTCCAGCGATTCCAGCAGCGTCGGGTAGAACGGGCGCTTTTCGACGACGGCGGGGTCCTCGAGCAGCGACGGGTAGACCGGTGCCCGCGAACTCTTGTCCAGGCGTGCCCGTGATTCTTCTTCACTGGTGAAGAACTTGATGAAGTCCAGGGCTGTTGCCTTGTTCTGGGTGAACGGCGAGACGGCGAGGTTCCGTCCGCCCAACGTGGAGACGCCCGGATTCTCACCAATGCCGGGAACCGAGCTCATGCCGAATTTATCCACCACGGCGCTGGAGCCGTCCGTGGCGGTGAGCGAGGAGTAGACGAACGGCCAGTTGCGCAGGAACACCAGATCACCTTCCTGGAAGGCGCGGCGGCCCTGCTCCTCCAGGTAGGTGATGGCGTCGCTCGGAACGAGGCCGTCGTTGAAGGCGTCGGTGAGCTGGGTGAGTCCGGCGAGGGCCTCGGGGGTGTCCACCGTCGGAGCGCCCTCGTCGAAGACCTGGCCGCCGGCTGATCCGACGGCTTCCGTAAAGTTCACCGTCAGCGCTTCGTTCTTGTCGAACTGCCCCGCGTAGCAGGACATGCCATCCGCCTCGGGCAGAGCCAGCACCTTCTCGCACGCCGCCGTCATCTCCTCCCAGTTCGTGGGCGGGGCATCGATACCCGCCGCCTGCAGGAGGTCCGTGCGGTAGTAGAGCAGGGCGCCGTCGGTGTAATACGGCGCGCCGTACAGGGTGCCGCGGTAGGTTGCGGTTTCCACTGCGGCAGGGACCATGCTGTCCGTCGGCAGTGCGTCCTCCGGCATTGGCATGATCCACCGGTTTGCGGCGAACTCTGAAGTCCAGACGACGTCGAGGTTCAGCACGCTGAAGGTGTCCGACTCGATTTGGGCGTTCTGCACCAGCTGCTGGCGCTGCTGGTCCGCGGAGTCGGGCAGTTCGATGAATGTCACCTGCTCATCCGGGTGCTCGGAGTTCCACTTGTCGATGGAATCCTGTGCAGCGCCGGAGGCGTCCCGGGAGGAGACATAGTTGATGGGCCCGCGGCCCTCGAAGGCTGCGGCTGCGTCCTGCTGCGTTTCCGGTTCCTCGCTGCCGGCTCCGCAGCCCGTGACGGCGAGGGCGGAGATGGTGAGTACTGCCGTTCCGAGAAGAATCCGTCGATTGTGGCGTCGTTGCCTCATGCTGTGCTCCTTGTAATGGCGAGTGGTGCTGGTGGACTGGGCTCGTGCTGATTCAGGGGCGGTCCGGTGGATCCGCGGGCAATGATTGAGTGCGGCACAATCCTGGGCCCGAGGTCACGGGCACGCAGCAGTTTGCCAACCGCCGTTCTGCCCATCTCCTCCAGCGGCTGGGCGACGGTGCTGAGCGGCGGGTGGACGTGCTGGGCCGTGGAGGTGTTGTCGAAGCCGAGCACCGAGACGTCCTCGGGAACGCGCCGCCCGCGCTCCTGCAGTTCGTTGACGGCGGCGGCCGCCATCTCATCGCTGACCGCGAAGACGGCCGTGAGGTCCGGTTCCTGGCGGAGCAGCTCATCCAGGGCCGGGGCCCCGCTGTCATAGAAGAACGTTCCATGTGCGGTGACGGGCGTCTGCCCGGCCTCTGCCATGGCTCGCTCGTAGCCGCGTTGCCGTGGGTGCGCTACGAAGACCGACGACGGGTCTCCGGCGAGCAGGCCGATGCGCCGGTGACCGAGGGAGAGCAGGTACCGGGTGGCGTCGTAGGCGGCCCGCTCATCATCAATGGAGACACTGGGTGACCCTGACTTGTCACTGATGGCGACGGAGATCAGTGGAATGTTCGGACCGAGTGACTGCCTCATGTCCTCCGTGATGACGGCGGAAATCAGGATCACGCCTGCTGCGCGGTAGGTCCGAAGCGTCCGCAGGTAACCGTCGATGAAGACCGACTTCAACCCGGTGCGGCCGAGCATTACGGCGTATCCCTGTTCCCGGGCTGCTTCCTCAACGCCGCGCATCACTTCCGATGCGAGGGCGTCGGAAACCATGGGGGCAAGAAGCCCGATGACGGAGGTCTGACGCGTCTTTAGGCCCCTGGCCATGAAGTCGGTCTCGTAGTTGAGCTGGGTGACGGCCTCCTCGACGCGCCGGCGGGTTTCCTCGGAGTAGCCCACGAGCCCGTTGACCACCCGGGAAACAGTTGCCGGAGACACACCGGCATGCTTCGCGACGTCCCTGATCGTTGCCATGTCCCTCCTCTCGGACTCACGCACGGGCGCAAACGGTTTACGTAAACGGTTGCGCGATCTGCGTCACACCCTAGAGGGAGATTTCCGGGATCCATGACGTTTCGTAAACGAAGTGTGGAATCCGGCGGACATGGCGGCCTAAGGCAGAACACGGCCGGCGGTTCAGCCCGCCTGTTCAGCCGAGCCCTTCGAAGACATCACCCAGCACGGGCGCTCCAGGCGGTCTTGGCGGCCAGGCCAGCACCAGCGGTTCGACGCCGACCATCCGGTTCCAGCGGGCGTCGTCCTCCGCGTCCGGAGGCACCCCCGGGGAGATCACGTGGCGCTGCGTGCGGTGCTGCAGCAGCCCTGCCACCACCCGGTCCGCCACGGCGCTGAGATCAACCTCAACGCCGATCTCTTCATCCGGAACGGGGTTCACGTCATACATGCGGCCCGCTTCCCACGGCTGCAGCCCGCGCCGGATCCGGCCGTGGTTCCAGCGTTCCCAGACGGAGCGGCGCATAGCGCCGTGCAGCAGGCGCTGCAGGCCCGGGCCGCCGCCGTCGCGCAGCCGGAAGAACGCGGCGTCGGTCGCTGCGCCCACGGCAATGTGGTCGGGATGCCCGGTGAGTCCGTCCGGACCGAAGGTCGCGACGACGTCGGGCCTCTCCTGCGCCAGGATCCCGCCGATCCGGTCCACCAGCTCGGCAAACGGCACCTGGTCCACGCCGCCGTCGTCGTAATCCAGCCATTCATGCCGGTCCGGCGGCCGGCCGTGTGCGGTCCACGCGGCGTCCATTTCCCGGCGGCGGATGCTGCCGAGCTCCTCGCTGACCGGCGGATAGGCGGGATCGATCTGTCCGGCGCCGCCGTCGGTCGCGTGGACCAGCACAAACCGGAACCCGGGATCATGCTCGTGAAGGGCTACGGTTCCGGCGAGGCCGTAGGCGTCGTCATCGGGGTGGGCGACAATCAGGGCCAGGCTGCGGGCCATAACGGCACCTGTGCTCCGGCATCCTGCTGTCAGGTCACATCTGTGATCTTCGCGTTGGCGTTGGAGCGGACGGATTCCACTCCCTTGAGCGCCGATGCCTTCGATTTATAGCTTTCGGAGGAAGCGATGATCTCGCCGTTGCCTGCCTTCAGGCGGAACCTGAATCCGCCGGCCTTGTCCTGATAGACCTCGAATTTGCCTGCCATGGCTGCCTCGCTTTGGTTTGGTCCGGTACGTCCATTCAGCGATTGCCGTTCGGGGAAGTCAACCGATCCCGGAAAGTTCTCAACGTCGCTTCCGCGGACTTCGACGTTGATGCCCTAGGGGAGATTCTTACCCGTTGTCTGCCCTTACAGGCCGCCCTTCCGCCAGATCCACGAGGGGTAGGCGCCTGCGGCCCCTCGTGCAGACATCAAGGACCGGCCAGGTCGCGGGTGGAGGGGAATGAGACCCGGGGGAGACTTCCTGATGGAGTAGCCACGGATGGTGTCGCAGGGCTGGGAGAAGTTCACGTCATTACGTGTGGGGCGATGCGCGCTGACACAGCCGGGGAAGCGTTAGGCTGACCGCGATGACAATCAGGCTGCCATCAAGGAGCGGCGCCGGGCGGATGACCGGGCCGAGTGGTGGAAACGGGTCCAGTGGGCACTGGATGCGTCCATGTCCCTCAGTCCCGTCCGGCAGGACTTGGGATTCCGGATGCTAACCCGGCTCGCCAAGGTCGGGGGCGTCGATGAGGAAGACTTGGAGCTGCTGGAGCCGTCTTGGCTCGAGACCGTTGCCGGCAACACCACGAGGGCCGAGGAAGCCCTGAAGGAGCAGCAGAGAACTCTTCAGGACATGGTGGACCAGGGGTTGATCAGCCAGGACTATCTGAACGAATACCGGCGGATAATGGACGAAGAGAACGGGAACGAGCACAATGGGACCGACACCGACTAGGAGGTCCTCAATGACCGCCCGCAATCTGAGCCGTCGCGAAGCGGCAAAGCTCCTTGAGGAGCTCCGCCGGGACATCTCAGCTGCGCGTCTGCGCGTCACTGTGGATGGAAAGCTTGGCCATGACACTCCGCTATCCGTGAAGAAGCTCGCATCCCTCCCCGACCCTCCGTCGATTGAGGGCACTGATGAATCCCAGGGCACCGGTCCACAGGCAGACCCAATCGCTTCCTTCCGGTCAGGTTGGGAAGCCATGGCCCAAACCGCGGCGCAGGCTTCCCGCGGCATCTCAGACATAGATTTCCCGGAAATATCCGGAATCCTCCTCCTCCCGGAAGCACCGTGGAGGGCACTACCGCTCCTCACAGGGCTGGAGCAACGGACGACCAAGCCGTAGGTCAACTAAGACCGAGACAGCAGCGAACGGCAAGAAGATGGTTCCCTGGTGTCCCCAGAGGCCCGGGCCCCCTCCAGCGGTGTGCAGTGGGACTCGCCCGCATCAATCCGCCGGGTACTGAATAACGCCAACCGCGCTCGGCTAAATTGATCCCATGACATCCCCGGGGGCCGTGCTCGAAATTTCCAACCTGTCCGTAGGCTACGGCGGCATGCCTGTGTGCGGGCCGATCACGGCACGCGCCGACGCAGGCGAGATCCTCGGCGTCGTCGGCTTCAACGGTGCCGGGAAGTCCACGGCCGCCCGTACCATTGCCGGGAAGCAGCAGATGCTCGACGGCGAGGTGTGGGCCCACGGGCTGCCGGTCAACGAAGACGCCATCCCGTTCCGCCGCTCGGTCGCCGCCCTGTTCGATGAGGACGCGTTCTTCCCGTCGCTTTCCCTGCGCGAGCACCTGCAGCTGGTCGCCCGTGGCCACTCGGTCCCGGACCCGGACGCCGCCGTGGACGCCGAACTGGAGTTCTTCGCCCTGCAGGAGCGGGCCGACGCCGTTCCCGCCTCTGTCTCCTCCGGTCAGCGCCGCCGGCTGCTGCTGGCGTCTGCCCTGATCCGGCAGTCGTCGCTGCTGATCCTCGATGAACCGGAGCAGCGCCTAGACCCCGCCATGCGCGAACGGGTGGGAGAACGCATCCAGGCCTATGCCGACGGCGGCGGGACGGTCCTGCTCGTCACCCACGATCCGGCGCTGCTGCTGGCCACCGCACAGCGGTGCCTGCTGATTGACGACGACATCCGGGAGATCGCGCCCGAGCGCGCCGCCGCGGAAATCGCCGGACGCTGACGGATGACCACCGAAACCGTCCAAGCCCCTCCCCCGTTCGACCCGGTCCGTTACACCCGGCAGGCCACGCGGGCGTTTTCCCGCGGCCGGACCCGGTTCCGGGATGTCTTCGTCGACGTCTACACCGCTGTGCTGGCGCTCGGAACCATTGCAGCCCTGGCTGTGGGACTCGTCCTGGCCCTGCGCGAGCAGGTCGCCCAGGCTTGGAACGTCGGTTCCGGGCGCACCCTGGTGGCGCCGCCGTCGTTCTCCCTGCCCGACGGCGCGGCAGCTGCTGTCCTGGTCTTCGCAGCCCTGGCGGCGGTGATGGTGATCGCCCGGAAACTGGGCCCCGCGGCGGTCAGCGGCCCCGAAGGGTACTGGTGGCTGGGCCTGCCGCTGGAGCGGCGGCCGATGGTGGCCGGCCGGCTGGCCCGGCGCCTGCTGCTGGTGTGGGCGGGCGCGTGCGTGCTGTATCTGCCGTTCGGGTTTGTGATGGACCTGGAGACCAGTGTTCGGGGACAGATCCTGGCGGCTGCGACGTTTGGGGTGGGTGCTGTCTGTGCCGTGCTGCTGGCGGGTTTGCAGCAGGCCCGGCCGGCTCCGCAATCGGCGGCTGAGCAGCGCCGCGACATGCTTCCCGGCCTGCTGGTGCTGGCGCTTCTGAGCCTGGGCACGGTGCGGGTCGCCGCGGGGTCCTGGGCGCTGGCGGTCGGTGGCCTGGGTGTCACCGTTGCGCTCGGCTTGCTCGTATTCTCTCGGCTGGATCGGATCCCGGGCCGGGAGCTGATCCGCGGCGGCGCGGTGTCCGGGCACACGGGTGCCGCGGTGTACCTGATGGATCTCAATGAGGTGGGCCGCGCACTTTCGGCAGAGCCCGACGGCGTTGCCTCCGCCCGTGCGGCGCGTTGGTATGCGCGGGGCGGGCGGACTCCGCTTGGAGCCCTGCTGCGTGCCGATACCGCGGCGTTTCTGCGGACCCGCGGCCTATGGGTCCGTCCGGTGCTGGTGCTGGCCGTGTTCGTGGTCGTGTTGCTGGCCGGCGGCGTGCAGCCTCCGCTGGTGCAGCTGGGGATGATTGCAGTGGCCGTGTTTGCGGCGGTTCCTGCTATGGGTGCGGTGGCCCGGCGGACGGCGATCATGCCGGGCCTGGACATGCTGCTGCCGCTGTCGGTGTCCGTCGTGAAGCTGAGTCGGATGGCGCTGCCTGCTGCTGCGCTGGCGCTGTGGACTGCGGTGTTGTGTGCGGTGCTGGTGCTCCTCGGCGCGGGTGATCCTTCACTGATCGCACTGGGTGCAATGGCTGGTGTGGGGTTTGGCGCCTCGGCGGTGCGGGGCGCCTACAGGGTCCAGCCCGACTGGTCTCTTCCACCCAAGGACACTCCGTTCGGGCCGATGCCCAGCGCCCAGGCCGGATCCATGGTCCGCGGTTTCGACACGACGCTACTGGCGCTGGTTCCGCTGCTGCTGGGGCTTTTCCTGGGTAATGTTCCCGGGGTGCTGCTGCTCGCACAGGCTGGGTTTTCGGCGGTTTGTGTTCTTGTGCTGATTTACTCTCGTCCGAAATAGCGGCAAGGCTACTCACCGCGTCGGGTCACCGCCGCGGCCACGGGCGCGCACGGGTACTGCCAATGAGGAGAAGGCTGATAGTCTCCGGGAGCCTTAGGGTGGACGCTCGCAGTGGCGTCACTGGTAAGAGGTGCTTGCAAAAGACAAGGCCCGGTGCATCGGGAACCTAGAATGGGAGAATGCGACAAATGAGGACGGATGGCAGTGATGATCATGCTTGACGCCCGGCTCGCGAGACTTGCAGCGTCACTTTTCTCATCCGCGACCTTCCGTCAAATTGCGAGAGGTAAGCGGCCCGACCACGCTGAGAAAGTTCTAGAATCGCTCGCCTCCGCCGGTGTGGTGTCCAGCGACGCACCTCGTCACGAAGCGCTGGAGATACTAGACACACTACTTCGTAGATCGTATCGGAACGAGCACATTTACAAATCCGCTATCACCACGAAAATATTGCTGGGCCGCCACAACTTGCGTACTGCCACAATGATCAACGAGTTCGCTGTAGGTGCGTCCTGCGTTGATACAGTAATAATCAACGGTGAAGCAACCGCATACGAGATAAAAACCGAACTGGACTCCGCCGCCAAACTGCACAAACAACTGGCAGATTACTATAGAGTTTTTCGCAAAGTAAACGTAGTCGTTCACGAGTCAATGATCGATGCTTACGCCGACATAGTGGACGGTACCAATGCCGGTCTCCTCGCGTTGACCACACGGCACACGCTCGCCACCAAACGGGTCGCTAGAGACTCTTCCGACAATCTAGATGTCACTACGATGATGAAGTCGCTCCGCAAGGGCGAGTATACGGACATCCTAGTTCGGCACTTCGGAGGCAGCCCATCAGTGCCGAGCACCCGCCATTTTTCTGCCTGCTTGGATATGGCAACCACAATCGAACCGACGGTATATCAGAGATACTTCGAAGACGTTCTGAGATTACGAAAACCACGGGAACCAGAGCTTGCGGTAGGCGCAGTATGTGATCCGTTGCGCTATGTATACTTGCAGTTGGATCTTAGTCGTTCAGAACATGAACGTGTTGACCAGTGGCTGAGAGGCAGCGTAGGCAAATGTACTTCCCCTATTTACGCGGAAAGCAGTTCGAGCTCTTAGCCGTTAAGGAAATGGCACAGAGTGGAACGTTGAAGAAATGGGTCCACCCAGTAATTGAACCTGTCCGGGTCCTGCAAAAAGGTGCACTGGAGCGCTGCATCACCGAGCTTCGAGATAACGGTATCGAATGCACTCTCATCTTGAACCCTCAAGTTGGAGATCTGGCGAGAGATGGTCAATCCACGAAGACCATCATCGAATTCTTAAATGATAAGCCAGAGCTGACCGGTCACATCAATCTCGGCATGCTAATAACTCCCACAACTAGTATTATGGAACTAGTAGGTCAATTGGCCAATCTCTCAAGCACAAACAAGAAAGTCACACTCCTCCACCTCGATTACCCAGAAAACCAAGACCAGGTAATTCAATTGTTGGATGAATATGATGTCGAACGACAGTTCGCTACGTCTAAGTCGGCACTGCGCTTATACAGCCGGTTGGACAGCTTCGAGGCCTACAGAGGCAGGTGGGAATCCATTCCGACAGTGAAGTGGAAAGACCAGTTCCCTAAGCAGATCCGAAATTTAGATTATGTAAATGTTCCCGAACAAATATTCTCGGATGAACACTTGTATTATTCAATGGATGGCTACGAAGGAATATCCGATTTTCAAACCATTGGCTCCGAGTATCAAGATGGAGGTAGACTTCCACGCGCCGTAGTCCTTCATCTGACATTCCAAAAAAGGGGTCAAGGGCCTATCTTTATTAGACATTTTGCGTCCGACTCCAATCTTGATTCGTCCGACACTGCGGGAAAGTTCGCAGAAGCGGTAAAAAAGCTCGTAGATTTTGCAGATGAAACCGGGTTGGAAAATATGGCCCTGGAAAAATACCGGCTCTTGCATTCAGAAGGCGGCTTCCCCGGCCTGGGATCGCTGAAGAAGTTATCCATCCAGAACCATATATATGTTATGCAAGAAGCGATAGCCCAGCTGTGAAAGCTTGCCGTTCCTGCTTCGCCGGCGACGGGCCCATTTATGTTGCCACAGTCAAGTCGTCCATAGGCGTCTGTGACTTCTGCCCGGGAGCGAGAGAGTCTAAAGTTTGGGACGTCAGGGACTGGGAGGATCAGTTTGCTGCCCTTCTGGACAACTACGAAGTTGCAGACCATTCGACAGGAAGACCTATAGAAGAGTTCATCGCTGCCGACTGGGAGTGTTTCAGCTTTAATGATCCAGTCAGAATCCGACAGTTCCTGAATGCAGCTTTTACCAAGCCTCACTCTTTGCTTCAGAATGGAGTGATGTCGCGCAGGATGAATACCACCGGAGTCATCGACTATGTTTCGGCATGGGATGAATTTATTCACCACATCAAAACAGTAAACAGGTTTTTTGGCCCCAGAAAGTTGTCCTCTGGCACTCAGAGCAGCAGTAGTTATTGGGATGAAGTTTTAATTTCTCTGGGTGTCGTCATCACCGATAACGCACGGAAAATTGAATCTGGTCAGATATATTATCGTGGGCGGATTTCCTCCCCTGCCAAGAAATTACCACTTTCCAAGATGGGAATGCCTCCAGCAGATGTAGCAACAGGCGGTAGGGGTAACCCTGTCGGCATCCCGCATCTTTACCTCGCGACGGATAAAGAAACGTGCGCCGCTGAATGTAGGGGGGGCGTAAATTCTTATCTGTCTATTGCAGAATACAAGACGCTTTCGCCTGTTAGAGTTTTGGATCTAGCAGAAATTGATTTATTGAGTCCTTTTATCAACGATGGCGACATTGAAAGCTATCTACAGGCACGTGCGTTCCTTACGAGATTGGGTGAGGAGATCTCCAAACCTGCTCTAAGTGCAGACAGCCAAATGGACTACGTCTCCACACAGTTTCTCTGTGAGTATTCCAAGTACCTGGGGCTTGATGGGGTGGTTTACCCAAGCACTTTGAGTGCGTCTGGAAAAAATCTTGTATTATTTAGCGATGAATTCGTAGACGCGACTAAAAAGGTTCAATTGTACCGGGTTGTCAAAAACGATCTCAGTGTCGAGAAGGTTTCTTCCTAAGCGTTTTCCTACTTCGATCAAGCCCTTTCTGGCCTGCGGAGCGACGGCCCGTTGAACTCTCAGGAACTCGTCAGTCCCAGCCACTCGTAAATGCATAGCCGATTGGGCAGGGGTTAGACAGTTCCTCCCCCGGTCCCGCCCCAGAGCTGTGGCTTGTGCAATACCCACTCACGCCCCCTTGACGTGACCCACCCCACAAGGCACTATGGATCATATACGATTTCGTACTTGATCCAGGAGTGAGATGTCCACGAGCAGCACCGCCACATCGGAGACACTGGCACAGGCCGGCAAGGTCATCGCCGTCCACATCAACTACCCCAGCCGGGCAGCAGAACGCGGACGCACCCCCGAGCAGCCCTCCTACTTCCTGAAGCCCAGCTCCTCCCTCGCCCTCACCGGCGGCACGGTGGAGCGCCCGGCCGGCTGCGAACTGCTCGGCTTCGAAGGCGAAATCGCCCTGATCATCGGCAAGACCGCCCGCCGCGTCTCTGTTGAAGACGCCTGGAGCTACGTCGGCGGCGTCACCGCCAGCAACGACCTCGGCGTGTACGACCTCCGCTGGGCAGACAAAGGCTCCAACCTCCGCTCCAAGGGCGGCGACGGCTTCACCCCCGTGGGCCCGGCCATCCTCGACGCCGCATCCGTGGACCCCGCAGCCCTGCGCATCCGCACCTGGGTCAACGGCGAACTCGCCCAGGATGACACCACCGCAGACCTGCTCTTCCCCTTCGCCCAGCTGGTCGCCGACCTCTCCCAGCTGCTCACCCTCGAACCCGGAGATCTGATCCTCACCGGCACCCCCGCCGGCGCCTCCGTGGCCGTCCCGGGCGACGTCGTCGAAATTGAAGTTGACTCCCCCTCCACAGGCCAGACCACCGGCCGCCTGAGCACAACCGTCACCGAAGGCACGACGCCGCTGGCGCCCTTCGGCGCGCAGCCCAAGATCGATGACAAGCAGCGCGAGGAAGCCTGGGGCACCGCCGAAAAGGCTGGACTCACCCCGAAGCAGCCCGCACTTACCCTGGAGCTGAAGGCCAAACTCGAATCCGTCGCCACCGCCACTCTCAGCTCGCAGATGCGCGCCCGCGGCCTGAACAACGTCTCCATCGACGGCCTCACCGGCACCAAGACCGGCCGCAAGGTAGTGGGCACCGCCCGCACCCTGCGCTACGTCCCCAACCGCGAGGACCTCTTCAAGACCCACGGCGGCGGCTACAACGCGCAGAAGCGCGCCATCGACTCCGTCCGCGACGGCGAAGTCTTGGTCATGGAAGCCCGCGGCGAAAAGGGCACCGGCACCCTGGG
Source organism: Arthrobacter sp. NPDC055585 (assembly GCF_053619115.1). Classification (NCBI taxonomy): domain Bacteria; kingdom Bacillati; phylum Actinomycetota; class Actinomycetes; order Micrococcales; family Micrococcaceae; genus Arthrobacter; species Arthrobacter sp. NPDC055585. The sequence continues at coordinate 79,118 of NZ_JBSHIT010000008.1, read as the reverse complement.
CGACATCCTCGCCCTCCGCGCGATGCACAACGGCGCCGCAGCCATCATCACCGACGGCGGCGTCCGCGACTACTCCACCGTCGCCAGCTTCGACCTGCCCGTCTACTGCGCCAACCCGCACCCCGCCGTGCTCGGCCGCCGGCACATCCCCTGGGACACGGACATCACCATCGCCTGCGGCGGCTCCACCGTCCAGCCCGGTGACATCATCGTGGCCGACGACGACGGCATCCTGGTCATCCCGCCGGCCATTGCCGAAGAACTGGTGGAAGCCTGCATCAAGCAGGAACACCAGGAAGAGTTCATCGCCGAAATGGTCAAGGCCGGCAATAGCGTCGACGGCCTGTACCCGATGAACGCCGCGTGGAAGGAAAAGTACGAGGCCTGGGCGGCGGAATGAGCACCTCGTCCAACGCTGGGACGGTCAGCAAGGCCGAACAGGCCTACCAGACCGTCCAGTCGAAGATCGCCTCCGGTGAATACGGCCCCGGGTACCGCCTGGTGCTCGGCCGGATCGCCGCGGACCTGGGCTGCTCCGCCGTCCCGGTCCGGGAGGCGATCCGCAGGCTGGAGGCCGAAGGGCTGGTCCGGTTCGAGCGGAACGTCGGCGCCACTGTCACCGGCATCGACCCCACCGAGTACCTCTACACCATGCAGACCCTGAGCCTGGTGGAAGGGTACGCGACGGCGCTCTCCGCACCGCTCGTCACGGCAGAGGACCTGACGAAGGCCAAGGAAATCAACGCCCAGATGCGCGACTGCCTGGAGCACTTCGATCCGGTCCGCTTCACCGCCCTGAACCGGGAGTTCCACTCGGCCCTGTTCACCAACTGCCCCAATCCGCACATCCTGGACCTGGTCCACCGCGGCTGGAACCGGCTGGGCGCCCTGCGCTCCTCCACCTTCAGCTACGTTCCGGGCCGGGCCCAGGACTCCGTTGCCGAGCACGAGCGCCTGCTCGAACTGATCGAGGCAAAGGCCGACGCCGGCACCATCGAGGCCGCGGCCCGCGCCCACCGGATCGCCACGCTCGACGCCTACCTCAAGCACACCCCCGCAAGCTCCACCCCATAAACACAGAACCGCCACAGACCCCCGCATCAAAGGAGACGCCCCATGGCTGAGCACTACATCCCGGAGAACCTTCCGACCCACATCCAGCACTTCATCAACGGCGAATTCGTGGACTCCATCAACGGCGCCACCTTCGACGTGCTGGATCCGGTAACGAACCAGAACTACGCCACCGCCGCCGCGGGCCAGAAGGAGGACATCGACGCCGCCGTCGCTGCCGCCCGCGAAGCCTTCGTGAACGGCCAGTGGCCGAAGATGAAGCCGCGTGAGCGCGCCCGCATCCTCAACAAGATCGCCGACGCCGTCGAAGCCCAGGAAGAACGCCTGGCCGAGATGGAAACCTTCGACACCGGCCTGCCGATCACCCAGGCCAAAGGCCAGGCCCTGCGCGCCGCCGAGAACTTCCGCTTCTTCGCAGACCTGATCGTCGCCCAGTTCGACGACGCCATGAAGGTCCCCGGCTCCCAGATCAACTACGTGAACCGCAAGCCGATCGGCGTCGCCGGCCTGATCACCCCGTGGAACACGCCGTTTATGCTCGAATCCTGGAAGCTCGCCCCGGCGCTGGCCACCGGCAACACCGTGGTGCTCAAGCCCGCCGAGTTCACCCCGCTCTCCGCCTCCCTCTGGGCGGACATCTTCACCGAAGCCGGCGTTCCGGCAGGTGTGTTCAACCTGGTCAACGGCCTGGGCGAGGAAGCCGGCGACGCGCTGGTGAAGCACCCGCAGGTTCCCCTGATCTCCTTCACCGGCGAGACCACCACCGGCCAGACCATCTTCCGCAACGCGGCAGAGAACCTGAAGGGCCTGTCCATGGAGCTCGGCGGCAAGAGCCCGTGCGTGGTCTTCGCGGACGCGGACCTCGACGCCGCCCTGGACTCCGCCCTGTTCGGCGTCTTTTCCCTCAACGGCGAGCGCTGCACTGCCGGCTCCCGCATCCTGGTGGAGCGCCCGGTCTATGACGAGTTCTGCGAACGGTACGCCGCCCGCGCAAAGACCATCGTCGTCGGCGATCCCCACGATCCGAAGACCCAGGTTGGTGCGCTCGTGCACCCGGAGCACTTCAACAAGGTTGCCTCTTACGTGGAGATCGGCAAGACCGAAGGCCGCCTGCTGGCCGGCGGCGGCCGCCCCGAAGGCCTGGAAGAGGGCAACTACATTGCTCCCACCGTCTTCGCCGACGTGAAGCCCGACGCGCGGATCTTCCAGGAGGAGATCTTCGGCCCCGTCGTCGCAATCACCCCGTTCGACACCGAAGAGGAAGCCCTGGAGCTGGCCAACAACACCAAGTACGGCCTGGCCGCCTACATCTGGACCCAGGACCTCACCCGCGCGCACAACTTCGCGCAGAACACCGAGGCCGGCATGGTGTGGCTCAACAGCCACAACGTCCGCGACCTGCGCACCCCGTTCGGCGGCGTGAAGGCCTCCGGCCTCGGCCATGAAGGCGGCTACCGCTCGATCGACTTCTACACCGACCAGCAGGCCGTGCACATCACCCTCGGCAAGGTGCACACGCCCAAGTTCGGCACCGACGACGCCGCCAAGACCGACGCCTAAATCCCCCCGCTCTGTTCGAAGGAGAACCATGAACGCCAACCCCATTCCCAAGCCGTCCATCAACCCGCCGGACATTGTCCGCTGCGCCTACATGGAACTGGTGGTCACTGACCTGGCCAAGTCCCGCGAGTTCTACGTGGACGTGCTCGGCCTGCACGTGACTGAGGAAGATGAGAACGCCATCTACCTGCGCTCCCTCGAGGAGTTCATCCACCACAACCTGGTGCTGCGCAAGGGACCGGTCGCCGCCGTCGCGTCCTTCGCCTACCGCGTGCGCACCCCGGAAGACGTGGACATCGCCGAGGCGTACTACAAGGAAATGGGCTGCCGCACCGAGCGCCGCGCCAACGGCTTCACCAAGGGCGTGGGCGACTCCGTCCGTGTGGAGGATCCGCTGGGCTTCCCGTACGAGTTCTTCTACCACGTTGACCACGTGGAGCGTCTGACCCAGCGCTACGATCTCTACTCCGCCGGCGAGCTGGTGCGCCTGGACCACTTCAACCAGGTCACCCCGGACGTTCCCCGCGGCCGCGCCTACCTGGAGAACCTGGGCTTCCGCGTTTCCGAGGACATCAAGGATTCCGAGGGAGTCACCTACGCTGCGTGGCTGCACCGTAAGGACACCGTGCATGACACCGCCCTCACCGGCGGCGACGGCCCCCGCATGCACCACGTTGCGTTCGCCACGCACGAGAAGCACAACATCATCCAGATCTGCGACAAGATGGGCGCCCTGCGCATCTCCGACCGGATCGAACGCGGCCCCGGACGCCACGGCGTCTCCAACGCGTTCTACCTCTACATCCTGGATCCGGACGACCACCGCATCGAGATCTACACCCAGGACTACTACACCGGCGACCCGGACAACCCCACCATCACCTGGGACGTCCACGACAACCAGCGCCGCGACTGGTGGGGCAACCCCGTTGTTCCGTCCTGGTACACCGAGGCCTCCCTGGTCCTGGACCTGGACGGCAACCCGCAGGAAGTTGTTGCCCGCACCGACTCCTCCGAAATGGAAGTGACCATCGGCGCTGACGGCTTCTCCTACACCCGCGGCGACGAGACCGACTTCAAGGTCGGTTCGCAGCTCTAGGGTCTAGCTGAATTACGACGGCGGGAGGGACAGCTTTGGCTGCCCCTCCCGTTTTCGTGGGGGCTGGGTCGGGTTGGCCTGCCGTGCTTCCCACGCTCTGTTACTGCTGTAGCCAGGTGTGACCACTCCAGGTAACAGCCGTCACGAAGGGTGGGAAGGGCGGCAGGCGAACCGTTTCACCAGGGGGCTGGTCCGGCCGCTGCGAGTCGGCCATACTTATTCCTCTCCCCCGAACCGCAGGAGTCCCCCCATGGGCAAGGTCGTTCTGAACAGCACGGTGTCACTCGACGGGTACATCGCCGACGAGCAGGACCAGCCCGGCGCGCTCTTCGAGTGGCTGCTGGAAGGGGACGTGCCGCTGGATGAGAGCGGATTGCTGAAGGTCTCCCAGGTGTCCTTCGACCACACCCGCCCGTACTGGGATTCAATTGGCGCAACCATCGTCGGCCGCCACGTGTTCGACCTGACCGACGGCTGGGGCGGACAACCCCCGGGCGGAGTGCCGCATGTAGTTGTGGTGACGCACCGCCCCGCACCGGAGGACTGGGATCCGGACGCGCCGTTCACCTTCGCCGGCAGCATCGCCGAGGCCATGGAACGGGCGCAGGACCTTGCTGGGGACCGGGTTGTGGAGGTGGCGGCGGGCGACGTCGGCGGGCAGGTGTTCGCTGCCGGGCTCGTGGACGAGGTGCGGATGGACATGGTCCCCGTGGTGCTCGGTGCCGGGAAACGCTACTTCGGTGCGGTCCACGCCGAACACCTGCTGCGTGACCCGGTTGTGGTGCTGCAGGGCAGCCGGGTGCTGCACCTGCGCTATCCGGTGCGCCGCTAGACGCGGTTCCGCTCCGCTTTGTGCAATCGCTCCGGTACGCCGCGGAGCGATTGTCACAAACCGGAGCAATTCCGGAACGGACCCTAAACGGCTAGAACTGGATCCCGCGGGACAGGCCGCCGTCCACGAGGACGTTCGCGCCGGTCATCCGGGAGGCACGCGGACTGGAGACAAAAACGACGACGTCGGCAACCTCCTGCGGTGTGCCCATCCGTCCGGTGGGGTTCAGGGCAAGGGACTCGCTGAACATTTCCGGAGCATCCGCTTCGAGTCCCTGCCAGACGCCGCCGTCGAAATAGGTGTTGCCCGGAGAGACAGTGTTAGCGCGGATCCCGGTTTCGGCCAGCTGGAAGGCCAGCCCTGCCATGTAGGCGATCAGCGCGGACTTCACCGTTCCGTACGGTCCGGAGGCGAAGTCCACCTCCCGGCCGGAGACACTGGAGATGGCCACGAGCGACGGCGAGTCGCTGCGGCCCACATGCGGGATCGCCGCCTGCATCAGCCGGACGGTGCCGATCAGGTCCACGTTCAGGCTCGCTTCCCAGGATTCGCGCGTGTCCGGGATCGCGAGCGCACTGACGTTGCTCACCACCGCGTCCAGTCCCCCGAAGCCCGCGGCGACGGCATCAACCCAAGCGGCCACGGCATCGCCGTCGCCCACGTCCAGGACCGTGCCCTCCACTTTCACGCCACTGTCAGCGAGGTCTGCTTCCGTCGCAGCAATCTCCGCTGCGTCCCGGGCGCAAAAGGCAACGTTCGCGCCCTCCGCGGCGAACGCCTCCACTATGGCCCGCCCGATCCCCCGTGTTCCGCCGGTGACCAGTGCCGTCTTGCCGTTCAACTGCAGGTCCATGAGTGCTCCTAGAGAAGTTCTGCGCTGCGCCGGCGCAGGTCGGCGTGCAGGCCGTCGTACGCGTCGGCCTTCGGGAACAGGGATTTGCGGGCCTTGACCACCACTGAGTAGTTGGCGTCCACGGCGTTGGCGATCGGTGCCTGGGCGGTCTGGGTGAGCAACTGGTAGGCGTCCATCTGGTGCAGGCCGAACAGCTCACCGAACCAGCGCACCATTTCCACCTGTCCGATCCGCCAGGAATCCTCCATGGGACGGGAGGATCCGACGGCCATCCACTCGCCATCGGTCTCCAGCCGCGGCCAGGCCGGTGCGCCGCCCTTGATCAGCTCCACCAGGATCGTGGAGTGCATGGCGCCTTCGACGGCGGTGCCGCACGCCTCGCCCTCGCCCTGCCGGTAGTGCCCGTCGCCAATCGAGAAGAGTGCACCGGGCTGGTTCACGCCCAGGTACACGGTGGTGCCGGCTTTGACCTCGGGGGCGTCCATGTTGCCGCCGAACCGCTCGGGCACCAGGGAAGACCGGACTTCGCCGCCGGGCGGAGCCACGCCCACGGTGCCGAGCATCGGCTCCAGCGGCAGCGCGACGTCGAAGTCCCCGAACCTCGCCTGAAAACCGACAGTCTGCCGGGCGGAGTCCACGTGGTAGATCCAGGTGGTGTCCGGCAGCGGATCCTGCAGGAACGCGGTGCGGTCGGTGCTGGTCAGGCCGCCGAAGAACGGGATGGTGGCGGAAGCGCCGTAGTCCCGGGCCGGGATCAGCTCGACGATGTGCAGCGCCAGTGTGTCACCGGGCTCGGCCCCTTCCACATAGAACGGGCCGGTCTGCGGGTTCACGAAGTTCAGGTTGACCTTCTCACTGGAGAGATCGTCCACGGAGGTCAGCGCATTGTTGAAGGCGTCCTCCGACCAAAGTTTCAGCGCGGTTCCCGGCTTGATCCGCATCACCGGCTCAGCACCGCCGAAGGTGTAAACCAGCTGGTCCGGGCGTGGGCGATACTCAATGATCTCCATGCGCCGCGAGCCTAGCCGAGGTTTTAGGTTCTGGATATAGCGGCCGTGGCGCGGACCGGCCGGGCCAGTGCCGGGCCAGGCCCGAGCCCCGGCCCTACTCTGAGAGGATGGACCCGCTGCTTTTGGACTTCCCCTTCACAGGACGCTGGACTGTGCAGAACAGTCCGGCCAACCGGGTACCCAGCCACGGAACCCACCTGCTCGGCACCACCTACGCCATCGACTTTGTGGCCGTGGATTCCCAGGGCCGCTCCGCACCGCCGTCGTGGCGTGCCGTCCTGGGCACCGAGGGTCCGGAGAGGTTCACCGGGTTCGGCGTTCCGGTGCTGGCTCCGGTTGCCGGAACGGTTGCGGCAGTGCACGACGGCGAACCGGACCACAAGGCGCGCCGCTCGCCGCTTTCATTGGCCGGCTATGCGCTCACGCAGCGCGAGCGTGTCCGGCAGGGCCCGCCGGGGATCGCCGGCAACCATGTGGTGCTCGCGACCGGCGGCGGGCCGGAGGCGGCCTTCGTGCTGCTGGCGCATCTGCGCCGCGGATCTGTCCGGGTTGTGCCCGGGGACCGTGTGAGACCCGGAACGGTGCTGGGCGAGTGCGGCAACTCGGGCAACAGCACCGAACCCCATGTCCATGTCCAGGTGTGCGATTCGATGGACTGGGAGCACGCGCGCGGGCTGCCACTGGCGTTTCGGCATCCCGGGACCGGGGAGGCATGGCTGCCGCGCAATGCCGAGGTCTTCAGCGCCGGCTAGGTCCGGCTGGCCATTTCCGGTTCCCGGGCGAAGTAGGCTCGGGAGGACAGAACGAACCGGGGGCGCAAGGAGGCAGCAGTGACACTGGTCGATAACGCCGTGTATGTGGACGGGAAGCGTCTGCACAGCCCCGAGACTCTCGAGGAGACGTTTGATCTCACCCGGGAATCCGGTGGCATGGCCTGGATTGGCCTTTACCGTCCGGATGACATCGAGCTGCTGGCCGTCTCCGAGGAGTTCGGACTGAACCTGCTGATCGTCGAGGATGCACTGGCCGGACACCAGCGCTCCAAACTGGAGCAGTACGGCGACCAGCTTTTTGTGGTGCTGCGACCCGCCCGCTACCTTGACGACGTCGAACGCGTGGAACTCGGTGAACTGCACCTTTTTGTGGGCCCGAACTTTGTAGTGACCGTCCGGCACGCTGAGTCGCCTGACCTTGCGCGGGTCCGCAAGCGCCTGGAACACGAGGTGGATCTGCTCTCCCTTGGCCCGCAGGCGGTGCTGTACGCCATCCTGGACCAGGTGGTGGATGAGTACGCCCCGGTGTCCGCCGGACTTGAGAATGACATTGATGAGATCGAGGACCAGCTCTTCGGCGGCGATGCCGAAGTCTCGCGCCGCATCTATGAACTCTCCCGGGAGGTCATCGGCTGCCAGCGGGCCATCAGCCCGCTGGAAACGGTGGTTGGCGAGCTGCAGCAGAACCCGGAGAAGTACGCCGTTCCGCCCGAACTCAAGGACCGGCTGGGTGATGTCCTGGACCACGTCCTGCGTCTGATCGACCGCATCACGGCCTACCGGTCCCTGTTGGACAACGCCCTGGCCCTCAGCTCCACACTGGCGTCGAACCGCCTCGCGGAGACTTCCATCGCGCAGAATGAACAGACCAAAAAGATCTCCTCCTGGGCTGCCATCCTCTTTGCTCCCACGCTGGTGGGGACCGTGTACGGTATGAATTTCCGGAACATGCCGGAGCTGGACTGGGCGCTTGGCTATCCCATGGCGCTGGCCCTGATGGTGGTGCTCGGCATCCTGCTCTACGCAGCGTTCAAACGGAACAACTGGCTCTAGGAGGCCTCGATTATGCGCACCCGGTTTTCGCTTCTTGCCCTGGCTCTGCTGCTGGGCGTGTCCGCCTGTGCCGCGGATCCCGGCTCGCCGGGCCCGGCACCGGATGACTCCGGGAGCGACGGCGGAGCGCCGTCGCTCCCGGCTTCTTCATCCGATGCGGCCGCCGCCGAAGGGATCTGGGGCAACCCGGAGAACTCCCGGGAACCGTCCCTGGAGCTGCACAAGGACGGGCGGCTGACCGGCACCGACGGGTGCAACCGCATGATGGGCCACTGGGTGATGGAGGACGGAACGGTCCAGTTCCAGGAGGTGGCCATGACCCTGATGGCCTGCCCCGACGTGGACCAGTGGCTGGCTTCGGCGGCCACCGCGGTCCCGGCCGAGGACACGCTGCTGGTGTACGACGGCGCCGGCAACCAGATCGGCTCCCTCACCCGGTAGCGTCCCCCCTCATCGAAATGACAGAAACTGCCCGTATCAGGACTGATACGGGCAGTTTCTGTTATCTCGTTGTGGGGGGGGTCGAGAAAGGCTTACTTGGACTGCGGAGCGCGGTGCGAATCCTCGATGCCCAGGTCTGCACCCTTGGTCTCCTTGACCATGGTCACGGCACCGAAGGAGATGACGCAGAGAACCATGATGTAGATGCCGATCGAGCCGGACCAGCCGGTCTCATCCAGCAGGAGCTGGGCGATCATCGGAGCGAAGGCTCCGCCCAGGATGGCGCCGATCGCGTAGCCGATGGAAACGCCGGAGTAGCGGATGCTGGCGGGGAACATCTCGGCGTACAGCGCAGACTGCGGGCCGTAGGACAGGCCCAGGCCGATGGTCAGCACGAAGATGGACAGACCGAACAGGAACACGTTTGCGGTGTCGATCAGCAGGAACATCGGGATGGCCCAGAGGAACACCCAGGCGTAGCCGATCTGGAAGGTGCGCACGCGGCCGATCTTGTCCGACAGGATGCCGCCGTACATGGTGAAGATGAGCCAGCCGAAGGAGCCAACCGTGGTGGCCAGCAGCACCGACGGACGCTCCATGCCCAGCGCCTTGCCGGCGTAGGAGGCGAAGAACGCAATGACCAGGTAACCGGCGGCGTTGTTGGCGATGAAGATCAGCGCGGCAAGGATGACCTCGCGGGAGTTGTACTTGAAGAGCTTGCCGAGCGGCGCGGAGGAGTCCTTCTTGCGCTCCTGCATTTCCTTGAAGACCGGGCTTTCGTCCACCGAGCGGCGGATGAAGTATCCCACGAAGATCAGGACCACCGAGAGCAGGAACGGAACACGCCAGCCCCACTCTAGGAAAGCCTCTTCACTCATCGAGCTGGTCAGGAGGAACATGACGAACGTTGCCAGGATCATGCCGATCGGCACGCCGATCTGCGGGTAGGCACCGAAGAAGCCGCGCTTGTTGATGGGTGCATGCTCAACGGAGAGCAGCGCAGCGCCGCCCCATTCGCCGCCGGCGGAGAAGCCCTGCAGGATACGCAGGACCAGGAGCAGGATCGGAGCAGCAACACCGATCTGCGCGTAGGTCGGCAGCACGCCGATCAGCGCCGTGGCGGCACCCATCATGATCAGGGTGAAGACCAGCATCTTCTTACGTCCCAGCTTGTCGCCCAGGTGGCCGGCGACAATGGCGCCCAGCGGACGGAAGAGGAAGCTGATGCCGATGGTGGCCCAGGAGACGACCTGCGCCAGTGGGGTGCCTTCGCCCAGCGGGGCGAAGTACAGGGACGCGAGCACCAAGCCTGCAGCCTGGGCGTAGATGAAGAAGTCGTACCACTCGATAGTGGTACCAACCAGGGTGCCCGCAAGTACCTTGCGTTCCTCCCGGCTCATCCGCTGGGACGGCGCAGCAGACGCGCTTTTTGTAGTCATCGAAACTCCATTATTTGTTGACTGGGGAAACATTACTGAAAGAACGGTCGGTAACCTGTCGCATCAAGATACCTTGATCTGTGACCGGGAACACACTGTTTTCCGTTTATGACAACCCGATCCTCAGAAATGTTGCTGTCCAGGCATGCAGCCCATAGCTCCAGCAGTTTTCAGCGGACCCGCAGGCCCTGGTCCGGGTGGACGGCGGAGTGGCTGAATGGGTCTCATCCGCACTGCTCCGTCGCTCCGTAAATACAGCAGTTCGATAATTGAACACATGATTCTTATAACGAACTAGTGGAACTATAGATGAGGTGTGATTGAGCACACAAGCCGGGTTTTTGGCCGCTAGGCTGGACGGATGCCTTCACAGCCTTCAGAAGCCGGCCCCGCGCCGGAGCCCACCGGCAAACCGGCCGGTCTTTCGCCGTCGGACACCGGGCCCGGGGACGTTACCGATGACCTGGTGCAGCGCAGCCACCGTCTGCCCTCCGGCCTCGAGTACACCACCACCACCGGCCGTGTGGTGTTCCGGCGGGAAGAAACCTCCGACGGCAAGGCGGACGGATTCAAGCCCAAGGCGGAGATCTTCCTGACCGCCTACACCGCGGACCGGACGGAGACGGACGTTCCGAACCCGCGCCCGGTGGTCTTCGCGTTCAATGGCGGTCCGGGTTCGTCCTCGGTCTGGCTGCACCTGGGCCTGCTGGGCCCGCGCCTGGTGAATTCCGGCGACGCCGGAACCCTCACCCCGCCGCCCTACGGCCTCCTCGACAATCCGCAGACCCTGCTGGAGCACGCCGACCTGGTGATGATCGACCCGGTAAACACCGGCTTCTCCCGGGTAGTGGACGGAAATACTGCGGACGAGTTCCACGCCTTCGAACAGGACCGCGATCTGGTCGCCGAGGTCATCCGGCTCTGGACCACCCGCAACAACCGCTGGCTGAGCCCCAAGTATCTGGTGGGAGAATCCTACGGAACCCTGCGCGCCGTCGCCGTCGCCGGCCGCCTGTTCGACGCCTACGGCATGTCCGTCAACGGACTCGGCCTGATCTCCACGGTCCTGAACCTGGGCACGCTCACGTTCGCTCCGGGCGTGGACACTCCCTACGCGCTGCACCTGCCCACTTATGCCGCCATTGCGTTCTACCACGGACGGCATCCGGGCCGGGAGCTGGCGGACGTGGTCCGCGAGGCCGAGGAATACGCAGCCAGGGACTACGGCTACGCGCTCAGCCAGGGTTCACGCCTGACGCCGGAGGAATACGACGCCGCGGTGCAGCAGCTGGCGAAACTCACCACTCTGGACCCAGGGTTCATCCGCCGCACCAATCTGCGCTGGGACTACGCGCAGTTCTCCGCCGAGCTGCTCCGCGAACAGGAGCTGGCGGTTGGGCGGATCGACGGACGCTTCACCGCCCCTGCCGAAGACCCCCAGGCGTCCACGAACTGGGACGATCCCAGCCTGGCAGCCATCAACGGCCCCTACGCGGCGGCGATCAACCATTACGTCCGCGCTGAACTCGGCTACGAGAACGACCTGCCCTATGAGATCCTCACCGGCCGGGTCCAGCCGTGGAGCTACAAGGAGTTTGAGGGTGTACCCATCGACGTCACACAGACCCTGGAGCGGCTGATGGCGCACAACCGGCGCCTGCGGGTGCATGTGGACTACGGCTATTACGACGGCGCCACACCCCACTTTGCGGCGGAGTACGTGTGGGCGCACATGCGCCTGACGGAGGAGGCACGTGCCCGGTTCACCCACCACTACTACGAAGCCGGGCACATGATGTACCTGCAGCCCGAAGCGCGCCTGGGGCAGCTGCAGGCGCTGGCCGAGTTCGTTGCGCCGCCTGCGGGCTGACTGCCCTGCCGCCGCGGAGGCACCCGCCGGCTGGGGAACTCCGCCGGTTAGGTAACGCCGCCCTACGTAACGCCGCCGGCCAGGCGGGCGACCTGCCGGGCGATGCGGGCTGCCCGCACCTTGTCATTCGGTGCGGTAACCACCGTGTGCAGGATCGGATACCGCGCTGAACGCCCCAGTTCACCGAACGCCTCCGCTGCCTTCGGAACCGCCGCCAGGGCAGCTTGCAGATCCGCCGGAACCTCGAGCGCGGCCGGTCCGCCATAGGCGCGGTCCCAGCGGCCGTCGGCCCTGGCCCGGTCGATCTCGGCCTGCCCGCGTCCGCGCATTCGGCCTGCTTCGATAAGCCCGGCGACCAGTTCCACATTCCGCTTTGACCAGAGGGACCGTGCCCGTCTGGGCGTAAAGTGCTGGCGGTAGGTCTTATGGTCCACGGTGTTCCTCCGGCCGTCGATCCAGCCGCTGCACAAGGCCTCTTCCAGCGCCTCAGCATAGGTCAGCGCCGTTGGGGCCAGCGTGCCCTTTTTCGCGAGGATCAACCACACGCCGTCGCTCGCTGCGTCATTCTCCCCCAGCCAGGCACGCCAGGCAGCGGCGTCGGCGACTACCAGCTCCGGCGGAGCGCTGCGCTCCGCGTTGACCGGTGTCCCGGCGGACGGGGACGGCGGGTCTTTTGGCATGATTCGAGTATTCCCCAGATTGAGGACAGCTTCTGTCCGCATGCCTCCCCCCTGGGAGGAGGACCCGCTTGTGGCACAACCACCGTGTTCGGTAGCTTCTCCAGCAAGCGGCCGGCCGGCGCGGCCCGGCGGACACCAACAGGAGGCAGGCCATGGGCAAGGTGGCGTGGGGATTTACCAGTTCGATTGACGGTTTCCTGGCCGGACCCGGCCACGACATGAGCTGGTTTGACGCACTGGAGCCGCTGCCGCCTGGGATCACTGAACGGATGGCTGAGGCCGTGGGGGTCATCATCTCCGGGCGGAACGGCTACGACGCCGCCAAGGCACAGCAGGAGCAGCGGGACGAGACAACGGCCGAGGCGTACGGCGGTGCCTGGTCCGGGACCGAGTTCATTCTCACCCACCGCCCGGAAGAACTCGCCGGTGATTCCTCGGTGACCGCACTGAACTGCGGAGTCGTGGAGGCCGTGCGCCGGGCACAGGAGATCGCCGGGGAGAAGGACGTGCAGATCATCAGTGCGGACATCGCCCGGCAGGCGCTGGAACATGACCTCATCGATGAGCTTCAGGTCTTTGTTGCTCCCGTCCTGCTGGGCGACGGGATCCGCATCTTCGAAGTTCCCGGCGGACGGCGCTACGACTGGGAGCTGACCGGCATCATCGAGGGTGCGGAGCGCAGTTTTGGCCGCACCTACCGGCCCAGGCGGTCCGGTCGCTCCCGCCACTCCGGCCGGCAGTGATCCGCTGCGCTAGCGCGTAGCGAAGTGGACCCAGACGCCGATGATCCAGGCGGTTCCAGCAGCGAGCGCCAGCCCCAGTTCCACGAGCATCCCCAGACCGGTGGCCTTCAGCGCCGCCCAGGACGAGGACGCCGCAGCCGGCAGGCTGCGCTGGCGGACATACTCGCTGATCAGCAGACCGCCCGCGAAGCCGACGATCAGCCCCACGACGGGGATAAAGAACATTCCGGCAATGCCCACAGCGAGTCCCACCAGGACGGACCGGTTGGGGATTTTCCGCTGCTTCAGCTTCCTGCCGGTCAGGACAGCACTGGCGGAGAGCCCGGACAGCGCGAACAGCGCCCCAAAGGCGAAGGACCACCAGCCGGCGCCGCTGCTTACCCCGATCGCCCAGCCCAGGAACCCCAGCAGAATCAGGATGCTGCCTGGAAGGACCGGCACCACAATGCCGGCCACGCCCACAGCTATCAGCAGGCCGGCGACGAGGGTGATGATGAGGTCCGTATCCATGCAGCCAAGTCTTCCACGCGGCGGGGCAACACTGTTTCAGGGTGCATTGCCGGCCAGTCCGGCCGAAATCCGCTTTGCGGCGCTACAGTAAGGTTACTTATGAAGTCATCACCTTCAGTCCGCACCCCCAACGGCAAGAGGAGAAGCAGATGAGCATGGATTCAGGCAGCACCGCTGCGGGCGATCCCCGCCGCAGGCAGGCAGACGATGTTCCTCCCCGCGAGGACGCGGACGCCGGAGTCACCGGCACACCCGGTGCAGCAAACGGTCCCGGTACGCCGCATACCCCGGACGCTTCCAGCGCCTCCGGCACCACAAACGAACCGGACGTCACCCGCCGGCTGGAAACGCAGCCCCGCGCTGAACGCACCGGCCGCGCCGATACGCCAGGCAGCACTGGCGCACCAGGTGGCACCGGCAGCACAAGCGCTAATGACACCGAGGTGCTGAATGACAGCGTCACCGGCACCAGGGACCCGAACGACGCCGCCTACCGCACCGATGCGGCTCCGGCCGGCACCGGGCGCCGCGCGGCACCCAGGGACGAAACCGGCGCAGCAGCCTCCGGACACGACGGTCACCACCGGACCGCCGAGCAGCCGGTCATGCCGAACCGGGAAGCGCTGCTGGCCGCCGAACGGGAGCGTTTTGGCGGCATCAAGTTCGGCGCAGCGTTCTTTGGCTGGCTGACGGCTACCGGAATGGTGGTCCTGCTGTCGGCGCTGGCCGCTGCCATTGGGGCCGCCGTCGGCGTTTCAACGGACACGGACCTGGGCGCAGCACTGGACCAGGCGGCTGCGAACCAGTCCTCGGGGCTGATCGGCGCGATCATTACCCTGATTGTGCTGCTGCTGGCCTACTACGCGGGCGGCTACGTTGCCGGCCGGATGGCCCGCTTCAACGGCGCCAAGCAGGGCGTGGCCGTCTGGCTGTGGGCCCTGGTGGCTGCCGCCGTCGTTATTGTCCTTGGCCTGATCTTCAACGATGACATCCGCAGCCTCACCCAGCTGAACTCCGTGGCTCCCCTGCCGCAGGATCTCAGCCAGGTGAGCGCCGGATCCTGGCTGGCGCTTCTGGCCACCGTGGTGGTCAGCCTGGTCGGTGCGATCCTGGGCGGACTGGCCGGCATGCGCTTCCACCGCAGGGTGGACCGCGCCAAGTTCACGCCGGCAACGGCCTAGCCCGGACAGCAAGAAGCCGGCCCCGCAGTTGAACTGCAGGGCCGGCTTTTTACATGGAGCTTAGGGGCTGGGCATGCCACCGTTGACGTTCAGCGTTTCGCCCACCACGTAGCTGGACTCCGGGGACGCCAGGAAGACGTAGGCCGGGGCAAGCTCAGTCGGCTGGCCGGCGCGGCCAAGCGGCGTGTCCTTGCCGAACTCCGGCAGGGCATCCTTGGGCTGTCCGTCGGAAACCTGCAGCGGTGTCCAGAACGGGCCGGGTGCCACCGCGTTCACGCGGATTCCCTTCGGCGCCAGCTGCTGGGCCAGGCCCTTGGTGAAGTTGTTGATCGCAGCCTTGGTGCTCGCATAGTCCAGCAGGTGCGGAGACGGGCTGTAGGCCTGGATCGACGTCGAGTTGATGATGCTCGAGCCGGCCGGCAGGTGCGGAAGCGCTGCCTTGGTCACCCGGAAGAACGAGTAGATGTTGGTCTTGAAGGTGTCATCGAGCTGTTCGTCGCTGAGGTCTTCAAGGTTCTCCACCGCAACCTGCTTGCCGGCGTTGTTGACCAGGATGTCCAGGCCGCCCAGGCCGTCAACGGCATCCTGCACCACCTGGATGCAGTACTCGCGGTCCCGGAGATCACCCGGAAGCGGGACGGCGGTGCGGCCGGCATCCTTGATGAGCTCGATGACCCTGGCGGCATCTTCCTCTTCCTCCGGCAGGTAGGAGAGGGCGACGTCGGCGCCTTCCCGGGCGAAGGCAATGGCCACCGCCGCACCGATTCCGGAATCCGCGCCGGTAATCAGTGCCTTGCGTCCTTCAAGCCGCCCGGTTCCGCGGTAGGAATCCTCGCCGCGGTCTGTCTTGGGCTCAAGGTCCGCGTCGAGGCCGGGCTCGGGCTGATCCTGCTTGGGCGGGCTGACCGAGGGATACCGGTTGACCGGATCCTGGAATGTGTACTGGTCCGAAGTGTTTTCGTTGGCCATTAAGTTTCCCCACTTCCCATTGTTCATGGATATGGAGCCGCAACTCGCGGCCGCCTACTTAGGTAAGCATGCTTAGTATCCTATTGCGGAACGGCCACGCCGAGCAAACCCGGCCACTGGCCGGGCGGGGAAAGGAAGCTGGAGGGCCTAGAAGAAGAGGCCGAGGAATCCGACGCTGATGCTGCCAACCAGGCCGATAATCAGGAGCCAGACAATGGGCGTGCGGTACTTGTTCATGTGTCGCATGGTCCCCACAGTCTACGCGGAATGCCGCTGGCGGGTCAGGAACAATGCGGTGGCCGCCAGCAGCGCCGAACCCATCATCACCAGCGCTAGCGGGAAGGCCGTGAATTCCCCGCCCAGACCGGTCAGCGGCGAGACGGCCGCGCCCATCAGGAACTGGGCTCCGCCGAGCACCGCACTGCCGCTGCCGGTGGCGCCCTCTGCCTGGGCGAGGGCCAGCGCCGTCGTGTTTCCCATGATGAATCCCAGGGAGGAGACCATGCAGAACAGGGGCAGCGCCAGCAGCAGCGGCGGAACCGCTGCGAGAACAAGGACCAGCAGCACGACGGCGAAGCCCACCAGCACGCTCACAGCCCGCAGAACGGTGCGGCGGGGAGGCACCCGGCGGCTGAGCCGTGCGGCAATGAATCCGGCCGTCACCATGCCTGCGGCGTTCAGGCCAAACATCAGCCCGTAGGTTTCCGGCCCAAGACCCATGATGCTCTGGTAGACGAAGGGGGATGCGGAGATGTAGCTCATCAGCACCCCAAAGGAGCTCGCGAACAGCAGCACGTAGCCCAGGAAGCGGCCGCGGCGCAGCACCACCCCCAGACCTGCGAAGGGCGGTCCCGTGGAGCGGCGCTCCGCCGGCAGGCTCTCCCGCACGGCGCCGGCCGCGCAGATGAACATCAGCACGGCAATTCCCGCCAGCGTCCAGAGCACCCCGCGCCAGCCCCAGAGCCCGGTGAGCAGGCCGCCAACAACCGGGGCCACCACGGGAGCTACACCGCCAATGGTCATGAGCAGGCTGAAGGTGCGTGCCGCTGCCGGTCCTGAAGTCAGGTCGGCGGCCACGGCGCGGGCAATCACCGGACCGGACGCCGCGCACAGGCCCTGCACAAAGCGTGCAGCGATCAGCACACCCAGGTTTGGTGCGGCCGCGCAGGCGATCGAGGCGAGCACAAAGGCACCGGTTCCGATCAGCAGCGGACGGGTGCGGCCGTACCGGTCGGAGATGGGACCGAACCCCAGCTGGCCGGCGGCCATGCCGGTCAGGAAGGCGGTCAGGGTCAGCTGCACCCCCGACGCCGGGACGTCCAGGTCTGCCGCTATGCCCGGAAAGGACGGCAGGTACAGGTCCGTTGTGAACGGTCCCGTGGCAGCCAAGAAGGCGAGCACCAGCAGCAGGCCGGCGCCCAGCGGGGCAGCAGCCTGGGGCTTGGACTCTTTGGCGGGCACCTGCTGATAGTACGAACAATGCCCGCCTCTAGTGAAAAGCGGGCGTGGGCGGCAGACTTTTGGCAGGGATGCGTCGCCTCTAGAGACGGGACTGGAACCATGACAACCAACCAAGACAACCTGATCGTGGTGGGCGTAGACGGTTCCGCCCTGTCAGTCGTGGCGCTGCAGACGGCCCGCCGGCTGGCAGAACTCCTGCAGTGCCGGCTGGAGGCGGTCACGGTCTGGTCATTTCCGATCTCGCTTGCCGCTCCCGTGGCGTCCACGGAGTGGTCACCGCGGGTGGATGCCGAGGAAGCCCTCAACCTCGCCGTACTTGAAGCCTTCGGCGAGGACGTTCCGGAAGGACTCCGGAAGGTCGTTGTGTCCGGCCAGCCGGTGCAGGTGCTCGTGGAGGCCAGCAAGGGCGCACAGATGCTGGTGCTCGGCAGCCGGGGCAGGGGCGGCTTCGCGGGGCTGCTGCTGGGTTCAGTCAGCTCCGCCGCTGCAGCCCACGCCCACTGCCCCGTGCTGATTGTCCATCCGCCGGAGAAGGACTAGCTGCTGCCGCTAGCGGCGGACCGCGCAGGCGTCCTGGCGTTCAGCCTGCGCTGCGGCTTCGGATTCTTCCTCTGAGGCAAGTCCGCCCGGAGCGGTGAGCGCAGCCTCAGGTGCAGCCGACGGGTCGGCGGGAGCACCGGCGTCGGTCACGGCGTCAGCCTCAGGAGCTGCATCCTTGTCCGCAGCAACCCGGCGCAGCGTATAGACGGCTCCAACGGCCGCGGCCACCATCAGCACAATGCCGATCAGCGACGTCGCCACCACACCGGAGTCGAACGCGGACTGGGCTGAGGTGAGCAGATCCGCGGCCTGCGGGCCGGGCAGGGTCTTGGCTGCTTCGACGGCGCCGCCGAGGGTCTCCGACGCTGCGGCTGCTGCGGCGGGATCCATGCCGTCCGGGATCACGATGCCGTTGCGGTAGCCCGCGGTCAGGATGCTGCCCAGCACGGCGGTGCCAAGGACGGCACCCACTTCATAGGCGGTTTCGGAGATGGCCGACGCCGCACCCGCTTTGGCCGGCGGGACGCTGCCGAGGATGAGGTCATTGGAGATGGTTTCAGCGGAGCCGACGCCGATGCCCAGGATCATAAAGGCGATCACCAGTCCCAGCGGGCTCTCGTCGTGTCCGGTCAGCAGCACCACGGTGTAGCCGACGGCGCTGAAGGTCAGGCCTGCGGCGACGGCGTAGGCCGGGCGCACGCGCCGGACCACCCGGACGACGGCGAGGCCGGCGACCACGGTGAGCATCAGGCCCGGGAGCATCATCAGTCCGGCTTCGCGGGGCGTCTGCCCCAGCACCAGCTGGAGGTGCTGGGAGAGGAAGAGGATGAAGCCCACCTGCGCGAAGACGCTGAGCAGGTTCGCCGAAATGGACCCGGTGAAGACGGGGTTGCGGAAGAGCCGCACGTCCAGCATCGGCTCGGAGCGGCTGAGCTGGCGGCGCACAAACGCAAACCCGAAGATCAGGCCGGCGGCCATGGGCAGCAGGGAGTAGGCGTCGAGTCCGTGGGTGGAGATGGACTTGATGCCGTAGACCAGCGGGAACATGGTGGCCATGACCAGCAGGATGCTGATCGGATCCACCTTGCCCGGCTTGGGGTCACGGGATTCGGGCAGCAGCTTCGGGCCGAAGACCAGCAGCGGGATCAGCACCGGTACCGCGAGCAGGAAGACCGAGCCCCACCAGAAGTGTTCCAGCAGGGTTCCGCCCACAATCGGACCCAGCGCAGCGCCGCCGGAGAAGCCGGCGGCCCAGACGGCGATCGCGATCCGGCGCTGGCCGGGCACCACGAACATGTTCCGGATGATGGAAAGCGTGGCAGGCATCAGCATGGCGCCGAAGAAACCGAGCAGGGCGCGGGCGCCGATCAGGGCACCGGCGGTGGGGGCAAAGGCCGCCGCGACTGAGACCAGGCCAAAACCGGCCGTACCGATCATCAGCAGCTTCCGCCGTCCGAGCCTGTCCCCCAGGCTGCCCATCGGCACCAGCAGACCGGCCAGGATCAGCGCGTAGATGTCGATGATCCAGAGCAGTTCAGTCCCGGTCGGTGCCAGGGCACGGGACAGGGACGGGACGGCAAAGCTGAGCACGGTGTTGTCTACCGCTACCAGCAGGACGGCGAGCATCAGCACCGCCAGTCCCAGCCATTCACGCTTTCCGGCCCGCTGAAGCACGGGCCGTTCCTGTACCGCAGGCACAATTCCTCCTTGGACTTGGCAGGGCTCCGCCTGCCGCAAAGTGATGGGTCAAAAAGAGATGCCAGTAGCCGCCGGGTCCACCCCGAAACGTTACTGTACCGTCTAGACTGTACAGCACGGAATGGCGTAGCGTAAAGCCATGCCTGAACAGACACCCGCCCGGGAACGCGTCCTCTCTGCGTACGAGGAACTGCTGATCAATGAAGGTCCCCGCGGGGCCACCCTCGACGCCGTCACTGCCCTCGCCGGCGTCTCCAAGGGCGGACTGCTCTACCACTTCAAGAACAAGGAAGCGCTGGCCACCGGACTCCTGGACCGGCTGCGGGTATTTGCGGCCGAAGATCTGGAACGTATGCGGACCGACCCCGAAGGCCCGGCGCGCTTCCTGGTCCGCACCTCTGTCTATGTGGACAGCGGACTGGACCGTGCCCTAATCGGTGCGGTGCGCCTGGCACAGGCGTCCGACGCCGCTGCGTCCGAGCTGCTGCAGCAGATCCACCGCGACTGGTTCGATCTGGTGCTCGGCGAAGTGGGTGACCGCGCGATTGCCCGGGCCATCATGCTGCTCGGCGACGGGCTGTACTACAACGAAGGCCTGCCCGGCGGGTGGCCGCAGGAGGAGAACTCCCCCACTTCAGGTTCCGTGGAGGAACTTCTACAGGTGGTGGACCTGCTCAAGGCCCAGGCCGCCCTCAAGCACGCCTAGGCAGCGGTTCCCGACTGCCGCCGCAACGGCCGCCGGCACGTAACAAATGTGCCCTGTGGCACAGTATGTGCCATGGAAATGAGCACAGCAGACCTCTATGACGAACACGGCGAAGCCCTCGCGTCGGTGTCCCTCCAGTTCCAGGACCTGGGCGGACACACCCGATTCACGGGCCCGGTGCGCACCATCCGCTGCCATGAGGACAACGGGCTGGTGAAGTCCACCCTGAACTCGCCGGGCAACGGCGCGGTGCTCGTGGTCGACGGCGGCGGATCGCTGAACACCGCCCTGATGGGGGACATGATTGCGGAGGCCGCGGTCGCGAACGGCTGGGCCGGCGTCGTCATCAACGGACCAATCCGTGACCGTGCGGCCGTGGCCAAGCTTCCGCTGGGCGTGAAGGCGCTGGGTTCGAACCCGCGCAAGAGCGCCAAGGACTCAGCCGGCGAAGTGGACGTCCCGGTGGAGTTCGGCGGTGTTCTCTTCCGCCCCGGCGCCGTGCTCTATGCCGACGAGGACGGAATCCTGGTCGAGCGGTAGATCCGCAGGTGTCCGCGCAGGCTGGCCCCGCGCGGACGTCCAGCTACGCGTTCCAGAGACCGTAGGAGTCCGCGAGGGAGGAAATCTTCTGTGCACGGGCCAGGCGCGGCAGGTAGGAACCGTCGCCCACCACGGCTCCGGCGGCGTGTGCCTCCAGCAGCTCGTGCGCCCAGACGATTTCCGATTCGCTGGGTGAGAGGCCCTTGTTGATGGTGTCCGCAGCTTCGGGCATCAGGCAGAGCTTGCCCGTCATGCCCATGGACGCGGTCACCTTGCAGGCGTCGAGCAGTTTTTCGCCCAGGGTTCCGGGCGTCGGGCCGTCAATCGGGCCGGGCAGCTGTCCCACACGGGAGGCAACCACCAGCTTGGAGCGGGCGTAGGCCAGTGCCATCGGGTCATCCGAGGCGCCGGTGTCGCGGCGGAAGTCGCCCACGCCGAAGGCCAGCCGGAACGTACCCGGTGCGCTGGCAATCGCCGTCGCGTTCTCAATGCCGAGGGCGGATTCAACCAGTGCGAGCACCGGAGTGCCGGCCTGGAGCCGCATGGCGGTGTGGGTGACCTGCTCGGGCTTTTCGGTCATGGCCAGCATGACACCGCGCAGGCCGGGAGCCTTCGACAGCGCAGCCAGGTCATCTGCCCAGTAGTCGGTTTCGATGCCGTTGACGCGCACCCAGGCGGTCATGCCGGTGGAGAGCGCCTCAACCACGCGCTCACGGGCTTCTGCCTTGCCTTCGGCGGGAACGGCATCCTCCATGTCGAACACGACTGAGTCCGCTTCCGAGGCAAGCGCGGGAGCAAAATTCGCTTCATCCGCGGCGGAAGCCAGCAGCCAGGAACGGGACAGTTTCGCGGGCAGCGCTGCAGCGCGGCTGTTTCGGAATGGAGCCATACCGTCGAGCCTACTTTCCGCCCCCGCGATACCCCAATGCAGACCCCTCCGGTGTGACCACCGTTACTGTCGCTGCGCTGCGGGGTTGCTTAGCAGAAGCCCGCGATGGTATTCCAGACGGGATCATCCTCCGCAGCGCCGTCCCGCAGCACGGCGGCTTCGATCAGACCATAGGGGCGGTCGGCAGCAAAGAAAACCTCGCCCGGGTTATCCAGTCCGAACGGGTCCAGGTCCACCAGGAAGTGGTGGTTGTTGGGCAGCGAGAGCCGCACCTCGGCGATCTCCGGATGTCCCTCAAGCACGGCCCGGCCCATCTGGAACATACTCTGCTGCAGCGCCAGGGAATGGGTGTTCGCGAACGCATCCAGCAGGGCGGACCGCACGGACGCGTAGGCAGCGTCAAAGTCCGGAACGTCCGCGTTCGAGTACCGCCATTTGGCGGTGACGTCCGTGGCCAGGATCCGGTCCGACGTCTCCGCCAGCGTGGTGTACCGGTCCCGCGGGAAGCCGTGGAACTCCGAACCGGTGGACTTCAGCACGGTCAGCCCGCTGATCCCGGCCACCAGATGCTGCCGGCCTCCCTCGACGAGCAGGACGGCGGTGCGGACCTCGGATTTGTCCTTGCTGAAAGCGTGGTCGTGGCCGTTGATCCGGTTCCAGAAGTACTGCTCCGCGGCCCAGCGTCCGCCGCTTACCCACTCGAAGCTGCCGGTGAAATGCCCCGCCAGGCGCAGCAGGAATGCCTCAGGGGAACCCACGCCGTCCCGGGCCAGGGCGTAAATGGTGTTCTTCTGGGTATCCGTCGCCACCACATGGGAGTTATCCCCCCGGGTGTGCGCGGCACCAAAATCCCCATGCAGCTGCGAGGTGATGCTTAGGTCCTCCAGGCTGTGGCGCGCCGTGTCCCGGGTGACTTTGACCAGCCGCACCTCGGCTTTGCCGTACTGGTTGGGCCCCAGGATGATCCGGGAGGTGCCTTCCCGGCGGGAAACGTCTTCAACTGCGTCCATGGGTCAGCTTCCCCGGTAGGTGGAGTAGGCATACGGGCTGATCAGCAGGGGCACGTGGTAGTGCTCCTGGTCCGCCACCGTGAAGGTCACGGTGACAGAGGGAAAGAACGACGCCGTTCCTGCCGTGGCGAAGTGCGCATCGGTTGTGAACTCCAGCCGGTACGTCCCCGCTGGCAGGTTGTCCGGCCCCAGGCCCGTTATCCGGCCGTCAGCGTCCGTTGTGCCGGCGGCAAGTTCCCGCCAGTCCAGCTCCCCGAGGATCTGGAGGGAGACCGGAACGCCGGCCGCAGGACGTCCGGTGGAGGTATCCAGCACATGGGTGGTAATCCGCCGTGTCATCCTGCCAGCAGTCCTTCAAGCCGAAGGATCGCGATCTCCCGCAGCGCTGCGGCGGTCGCAGCCAGCTCATCCTCGGCACTGTTTTCCAGCCGCTGGTTAAGGACGGCCAGGATCTCCTCCGTGCTGCGGCCCGCAGCACGGATCAGGAAGACCCGCCCAAAACGCTCTTCGTAGCGGCGGTTTCCTTCTTCGAGCTGTTCCCGGCTGCCGCCGGCGAACTCGAGTCCGGACTGTTCACTCCTGGACATCTCCGCTTCCTGCCCGCTGCCGGCGGAACGGCTGCCAATCCGCGGGTGACTGGCCAGCGCACCGCTGATCTCAGCCGCGGTCCAGTCCGGAGCAGCCAGCTCGGCGAAGGAGAGCAGTTCAGCTGCGGTGCCGAACGGCCGGGCGAAGGAGATCTCAGATGTCCAGCGCGGCAGGTCAACGCAGGGCCGAAGCATTTCCTGGGCCTTCGCATAAGGTGCCGAGTTGAACTCGGCCAGGAAATCCTGCGGAGGGAATGCGTTCATTGGTGTCAGCTTTCACTGGTGCCGGCCTCTGCCGGCGCTGAACACCCTTGACCATCGGTTATATGCCTGCCGACTTGATTCGATGTTTCCGGAGAAGGTATTACTCACCTGAATTCAGGTCCGCTCATTCTTCAGCCGGGGCAGCACAGTGTCAAGGGTTCATCCCACCGGGAATCACCGCAAACCTGCGCACACCAAAACCGCCCCGGCACCGGGATCCGCACTCCGCGCGGGAACCTGGCCCCGGCCCCCGAATGCCTGCCTCGACCCTCCTGCGGGCGGGGTCCGTGCATGGTAGGCTCCAACCCAATTCTGGGCCCGGCCCCGGCGAATAACCTCGATGCAATAACAATTGCCGGAATTGTGCGCAGTCTCCTGCAGCTTTCCGCCGCGGGTGGTCAATAAAAAGAACTTTGTATGCCTTGAACAGCGATTTCTTTCCAGAACCTGCTGTGCAGAATCCGCAGCCGGGCTGGGGACAGCTGCCGAGCCGGGAGGGCAGAGCAGCCGTCCCGGCGAAGTTAGGAGTGAGCTGGACTTGGATCTGAACACAGTGGAGGACCTGATCATCACGGCGGACCCGGCGGATTACCGCCCGGGGGATGCGTGGCTGGCCGGCGGCACTGTGCTCTTCTCGAACGGTTCGTCCTCCCTTCGCCGGCTGCTGGACCTCAGCCGCGCCGGATGGGAACCGCTGACGGCCGGCGACGAGGGCCTCGAGATCGCCGCGACCTGCACAATCGCCCAGCTGCATGGCTTCGCCGCAGCCCTCCCTCCGGCCGCGGCCGCCTGGCCGGCGCTGAACCTGGTTCACGCCTGCTGCGACGCGTTTGTTGCCAGCCACAAGGTCTGGAATGTTTCCACCGTGGGCGGCAACCTGTGCACGGCCCTGCCCGCCGGCCCCATGACGGCTCTCACGGCAGCGCTGGACGGGCAGGCGCTGCTCCTCTCCCCCGCCGGAACCCGCCGCACCCTGCCCGTAACAGAGCTCGTCACCGGCGACGGACAGACTGCCCTCGCCCCCGGCGAACTGCTGCGCAGCATTACCCTTCCCGCAGAGGCCCTCGCCTCGCGCACCGCGATGCGCCGCCAGTCGCTCACCAACCTGGGCCGTTCCGCTGTGCTGCTCATTGGGCGGGCGGATCCAGGCGGAACCTTTGTTCTCACCGTCACCGCCGCCACGGTCCGGCCGTTTCAGCTGCGCTTTGACGCAGTTCCGTCCGCAGCCGAGCTTCGCGCGGCGCTGGATGCCGCCATCCCCTTCTCCGCCTACCACGATGACGTGCACGGACTGCCGGAATGGCGGCGGTTTATGACCGAACAGTTCAGCGAAGAAATCCGGTCCGAACTGGCCGGTGACCCCGGCGGAGGGACCGCATGAGCTACACCGTCAACGGCGAATCAACAGACGCCGAACCGGCGCCGGGCCAGTGTCTGCGCACCTTCCTGCGGGCACTGGGCAACACCGGGGTGAAAAAGGGGTGCGACGCCGGTGACTGCGGCGCCTGCACGGTGCATGTGGACGGCACGCCCGTGCACAGCTGCATCTTTCCGGCCCGCCGCGCGGAGGGCCGGGAGGTCACCACCATCGAAGGACTGGCCGGCGCGGGCACGCTGCATCCGGTGCAGCAGCAGTTCCTGGACGCCCAGGGCTTCCAATGCGGCTTCTGTACTGCCGGAATGATCATGACCGCAGCTGCATTTGGTCCGGCGGACCGGGCCGACCTTCCCCGTGCACTGAAGGGCAATCTCTGCCGGTGCACCGGCTACCGGGCCGTGGAAAACGCCGTCGCCGGCGTGCAGGGCATCGACGGCGGCAGCAGCGGAGTGGGTGAGAACGTTCCGGCCCCGGCAGGCCCGGCGATCGTCACCGGCACTGCCCGCTACACCCTCGATCTGCCTCCCGGCACCCACCCGGGGCTGCTGCATTTGGCGCTGGCCCGGTCACCGCATGCCCACGCCAGGATCACTGCGGTTGACGCCTCGGCCGCCCTGGCGGTTCCCGGTGTGAAGGCAGTGTTTACCCACGAGGACGCCCCCGCACTCCGGTTTTCCTCCGCCCAGCACGAACTGCACACCGATGACCCGGCGGACACCCGGGTGCTGGACGACATCGTTCGGTTTAAGGGCCAGCGCGTCGCCGCCGTGGCAGCGGATTCTGTGGCGGCAGCCCAGGCCGGTGTCCGGGCGCTGCGGATCGAGTACGAAATCCTGCCCGCAGTGTTTGAGCCGGACGAGGCGCTGGCTCCCGGAGCGCCGCTGCTGCACGCGGCAGCGGCGGCGGAACCCGGCGTCGGAACCCCCGCTCCCAGTAACGTCGTGGCCGAGCTGCACTCGGAACTGGGGAACCCGGATGCGGGGTTCGCTGCCGCCGCGGCCATTCATGAAGGCACCTATTACAGCCAGCGCCTGCAGCATGTGGCACTGGAAACCCACGCGGCCGTCGCTTCCTTTGATGAGCACGGACGGCTGGTCATCCGGACCTCCACCCAGGTTCCGTTCCTGGTCCGGCGCACACTGTGCCGGGTGTTTGACCTGCCGCTGGAGAAAGTCCGGGTGGTATCCGGCCGCGTGGGCGGCGGGTTCGGCGGCAAGCAGGAAGTCCTGGTGGAGGACATCGCGGCCCTGGCGGCTCTCCGGCTGGGCCGGCCCGTGCAGATCGAGCTGAGCCGCGAGGAGCAGTTCACTGCCACCACAACACGGCATCCGTTCCGAGTCCGGGTGAAGGCCGGAGCCGACGCCGCCGGTGTCCTGACCGCCCTGGCCGTGGACGTCACCACCAACACCGGTGCGTACGGCAACCACGGGCCGGGCGTGATGTTCCACGGCTGCGGCGAGTCTGTGGCGGTGTACCGGTGCGCGAACAAAAAGGTGGACGCCCGTGCTGTTTACACCAATACAGTCCCCGCCGGGGCCTTCCGCGGCTACGGATTGAGCCAGATGGTCTTCGCCGTCGAATCGGCGCTGGATGAACTCGCCCGTACTCTGGACCTTGATCCGCTTGAGTTCAAACGCCGGAACCTCGTGGTGGAGGGTGACCCCATGCTTTCCACATCGCCGGAAGCCGTCGGAGACGTGCTCTACGGCAGCTACGGGCTGGACGAATGCGTGGATCTGGTCCGCGGTGCGCTGCAGGAAGGGGCACAGGATCCGCGGCGTTCCGGCTCGGACCTGGGGCCGGCCTGGCTGGTGGGCGAGGGCACCGCCGTCGCCATGATTGACACGGTGCCGCCGCGCGGCCACGTTGCCCACACCCGGATAGCGCTGCGTCCGGACGGGCGGTACGGGCTCGACGTCGGCACCGCCGAGTTCGGCAACGGCACCACCACCGTCCATGCGCAGCTTGCCTGCAGCGCTCTGTCCACCCAGCCGCAGAACGTTGTGATCCGGCAGTCGGACACGGACCTGGTGGACCATGACACCGGCGCCTACGGCTCCACCGGAACTGTGGTTGCGGGCAAGGCCACGCTGGCGGCTGCCGCCGAACTTGCCACCCGCCTGCTGGGATTCGCGGCGTCGCTGTTCCGCAGCACCTCCGCCTGGGTCAGTCTCGAGACGGATTCCGTGGTCTGCGGTGATGAACGCGTACCGCTGGCGGAGGTGTACCTGCGCGCCCGGGAGGCCGGCGTCGAGCTGGTGGCAGAAGGACGCTGGGGCGGCACGCCGCGCTCTGTTGCCTTTAACGTGCAGGGCTTCCGGGTGGGTGTGGACCCGTCCTCGGGAGAGATCCGGATCCTGCAAAGCGTGCAGGCCGCGGACGCCGGGGTGGTTGTGAATCCACTGCAGTGCCGCGGGCAGATTGAAGGGGGCGTGGCGCAGGCGATCGGCGCGGGCCTGTTCGAGGAGCTGCTGGTGGATGCCTCCGGTGAGGTTCAGACCAGGGTTCTGCGCCAGTACCATGTGCCCGCCTTTGCCGACGTGCCGCGCACGGAAGTCCTGTTTGCCGCCACCAATGATTCGCTGGGTCCCCTGGGCGCCAAATCAATGAGTGAAAGTCCGTTCAACCCCGTGGTTCCGGCGCTGGCCAATGCACTGCGCGAGGCCACCGGCCTGCGCTTCACCCGGCCGCCGTTTGCCCGTGACCGGGTGTATCTGGCCCTGCGCGAAGCTGGTGTTGGGTCCGGCCCGCCTAAGCCCCGGTGAGCTCCCCGGACATCCCTGCCAACACCCGTGCCGGAAATCTGGAAGACTTAAGCCATGAGTGAGCAGAGCAGCGGCAAGAATACGCAGCCCGGCCGCCGGGGCTGGCTGACCGGGGGGCCGGTGCTGACGGTCCTCCTGATCGCCGGTCCGCAGATCCCCGGACTCCTGAGCAGGCTGTTTTCCGGCGCCCCGGAGGGGGTCTACTCACTGGCCACCGTGTATGGGGGCGCCCTCCTGACGCTGATCGGCGCCGGCCTGCTGGTGTACTTCCTCGGATCCCGCCAGTCCGCGGGCGCCGGCCGTACCCCTGCGGCCTCGGAACCCGAGCGGGACTAGTTGCACCCGGTGCAACGATGCACTTAGTGTAGGAGTGTGCTTCCAGCCAGTTCCACCCCCGACCGCCGGACGGCCATCAAAAGTAGGCACCGCCAGGCAATAGTCGATGCCTGCGCTGCCCTGCTGACCGAACGCCGTGGCACTGATTTCACCGTCGATGAGCTGGCCCAGCGCGCCGATGTTTCCCGCCGCACTGTTTTCAACCATTTCGCCTCGCTTGACGACGTCGTTACCGAGGTAGGCACCGACGTCGTCGCCTCCTCCCTGACACTGCCGGACGGCACGGCACCGGAGGGCTATTCACCGCTGGATGACCTCGTGGACCTGGTAAGTTCACCCCGGTTCATCGAAGCGGTTTCCTATCTCACGCAGGTTCTTGGCCGTGCCGACGCACGTTCCTCGCCGCAGCAGGCCATTATGGCTTTCCGCTCCGTCACCATGGCAGGCGACCAGGTGATGGCCGCCCTCGCTTCCCGGCACCCCGAGTCCGATCCGGAGGACATCCAGCTTCTGGTGGGCACCTTTGCGGGCGGAATCAGCGTGCTTTACGAACGCTGGTGCGCCCAGACCGGAGCCGTAGACACCCCTGAATCCCGCACCGCCTGGATTGAGCTCCTCCAGCGGCTCGTCACAGCCCTGCGCACCGGCACCGGGGCGGGCACGCCCCCCAGCCGGTCCTAATTTTTCGCTCGCGGCGATTCACCCCGCCGCCCCCGTCCGCAGCAGAACCAAGATTTTTGATAAGGACCACCAATGGCTGAATTCCTTTACCGCCTGGGGCAGGGCGCCGCACGGCGCGCCCGCACCGTGCTGGGCGTGTGGATTGCAGTGCTGGCAATTGCCGGCATAGCGTTCGCACTCTTCGGCGGCACTCTCTCCACCGCCATCTCCATCCCGAACACTCCCACCACCCAGGTCACCGACCGCCTGCAGCAGGAGCTCCCCGAGGCCTCCGGCGGCACCGGTTCCGTGGTCTTCCAAACCGAGGACGGCTCACCCTTCGCCCAGGAGCAGAAGGACGCCATCGCTGCCCTCGTGACCGATGCGTCCGAGGTAGACGGTGTTGAAAACGCCGTCGACCCCTTCGCCACGGAAGCCGAACGGGATGCACAGCGCGCCCAGCTGGAAGAGGGTCAGGCACAGCTCGACGCCGGCCGGGCCCAGCTGGAGGCTGCACGTGCCGAGCTCGACGCCGGCCAGCAGCAGCTCGATCAGGCCCGGGCCCAGGCCGAGGCCGCCGGCGCACTGGCAATGGCCCAGCCGCAGCTCGACGCACAGCAGGCGCAGCTTGATGCAGGCCGGGCGGAGCTGGATGCCCAGGCCGCAGCCGCCGAAGCGCAGGCCCCGCAGCTGGAACAGGGCGCAGCCCTGCTGAACATGGCGCAGGAAATCCGGATGGTTTCCGAAGACGGCAGCGCTGCCATCGTGACCGTGGTCTTCGAAGACACGCAGATGGAGGTCACCCAGGAAACCAAGGATGCCCTCGTGGCTGTCTTCAACGACGCCCCCGTGGAAGGGGTCACCACTGACTTCTCCACCGACATTGCCCAGGGCATCCCCAGCATCTTCGGCATCGGCGAGGTCATCGGCCTGATCGTTGCGGCCGTTGTCCTGGTGGTTATGCTCGGCACCCTGGTGGGTGCCGGCCTGCCGCTGATTACCGCGCTGATCGGCGTCGGAATCGGCGCCCTGGGCGCGCTGGCTTTCTCCGGCGTCGTCGAAATGGTCTCCGTAACCCCGGTGCTGGGCCTGATGCTGGGCCTCGCCGTGGGCATCGACTACGCCCTGTTCATCGTGAACCGGCACCGCCGCCAGCTCAAGGCCGGCTACGGGCTGGAAGAATCGATCGGCCTGGCCAACGGAACCTCCGGCAACGCCGTCGTCTTCGCCGGGTCCACCGTGCTGATTGCACTGCTGGCCCTGAATATCACGGGCATTCCGTTCCTGGGCCTGATGGGTACCGTGGGCGCTGCCTGCATCGCGATTGCCGTGATGATCGCCGTGACCCTGACGCCGGCCCTGCTGAAGCTGACGGGCATGCGCATCCTGAGCAAGAAGGAACGCGCTGCGGTCACGCACGCCGAGGAAGCAGCTTCACCGGCCCCCGTGCCCGCTGCGGCCAAGCCCATGTCCACCATGAGTGCCGTGTTCACCGCCCTGGTTTCAATCGCGGCACTGCTGGTCATCGCCATTCCGGCGCTGGACCTGCGTACCGGCCTGCCGGACGGATCTTCCGAAGCCCACGACTCCACGCAGTACCGCGCCTACTCCACCCTCTCGGAGAAGTTCGGTGAGGGCCAGAACGGCACCCTGCTGGTGGTCGCCGAGCTGGAATCCGAACCGACCGACGCCGAGGCCACCGCGGCCCAGGCCGAGATCGCCGGCATCCTGTTCGAGCAGGACGGCGTCTCCGCCGTCGCACCCATTGGCTCCTCCGAGGACGGCAGCACGGTTGCCTTCCAGGTGGTTCCCGAGCAGGGACCCACGAGTGAATCCACCGAGAACCTGGTGCACACGCTCCGGGACATGTCCCCGCTGAACGGCGAATATGAGATCGGCGTGGCTGGAACCGCGTCCGGCAACATCGACATTTCCGACAAGCTGTCCGACGCCCTGCCGATTTACCTCGGCGTGGTGGTGGGCCTGTCCCTGCTGATCCTGATCCTGGTTTTCCGGTCCATCTACGTTCCGGTCATTGCAACCCTCGGCTTTGTGCTCTCCTACTTCGGTGCCCTCGGCGGCGTCGTGGCGATCTACCAGTGGGGCTGGCTTTCCGGTGTCTTCAACGTGGAGTCCCCCGGCCCGATCCTGAACTTCCTGCCGACCATCCTGGTGGGCATCCTGTTCGGTCTGGCTATGGACTACATGCTCTTCATCGGCTCCGGTATGCGGGAGGCCTACGCCCACGGCGCTCCGTCCCGGGTGGCCGTGGTGCAGGGCGTCCGGGCGGGCCGCGCCGTGGTGACCGCGGCGGCGATCATCATGGTCTCCGTGTTCGGCGGCTTCGTCTTCTCCCACAGCGCCATGATCCGCCCCATCGGCTTCGCGCTGGCTTTCGGTGTGCTGCTGGATGCGTTTGTGGTCCGCATGCTGCTGATCCCCGCGCTGATGCACCTGGCCGGAGACAAGGCCTGGTGGCTGCCGAAGTGGCTGGACAAGATCCTGCCGGATGTCGACGTCGAAGGCTCCTCGCTGGAGCGCCGCCACCCGCATGTTGACCACCACGAACCGGAACCGGCCAGCCGCAGCTAGCGGCGTCCCGCCCCGGCTTCTCGAAACAGCAGCTGCCCCTCTTGGGGCGGCTGCTGTTTTTGTTATGGGCGAGGCCATCATTGCGGGACATGCGTAATTTCTGGACTCCGTCCAATAAGTGGACTATAACTGTCTGGACGGAGTCCATAATTGGTCTTCGTCTATTTACTTACGGCATGCGGGTCCCGCTGGGGGAGGACCGCACCGCGCAGGTTCTGCGGCCACTCTCCCCCGCCCTGTCCCGAAAGACGACCCAGGAGATACCCGTGAACCGCCCCGTCCCCCGGCTCGTGCCGGCGATTGCAGCAGCGGCCGCTGCTGTTCTGGCACTCTCAGCGTGCACACCCGCTTCCTCAGGTTCGGCCTCCTATCACGCTTGCCTCGACGACACCTCGCTACAATTCACGAGCATTGCCACATCAGCCGGGGACCTCGATTGCGGCCCTGGCAGTATCCCGGTGTCCTGGTTGGCTGCCGGAGCTGACGGGGAGGTCTCCAGCGTGGCGGCCACGGCGTCGGCCGATACCAAGGGAGACAAGGGCGAACCGGGCGCTGACGGCAAGCCCGGAGAATCCGGGCCCGCCGGCGCTCCGGGGCAGACGGGACCGGCTGGCCCAGCGGGTGCTCCCGGCAAGGCGGGGGCGCCCGGTCAGGCGGGGGCACCCGGGGCGACGGGAGCGACCGGGGCGACCGGAGCGCCCGGGGCGACGGGAGCGCCCGGCAAGGCGGGAGCGCCCGGGGCGGAGGGGGCCCCGGGAGCTACCGGGCCCGCCGGAGCTGACGGTGCCGACGGTGCCGACGGAGCCGACGGAGCAACTGGGCCCACCGGGCCCGCCGGCGAACAAGGACCCACCGGGCCTTCCGGACCCACCGGACCAGCCGGCGAACAAGGCCCAACCGGACCTACCGGACCCACCGGACCAGCCGGCGAACAAGGCCCAACCGGACCTACCGGACCCACCGGACCAGCCGGCGAACAAGGCCCAACCGGACCTACCGGACC
>NZ_JBSHIT010000008.1:0-46506 GCF_053619115.1 Arthrobacter sp. NPDC055585 | reverse complement strand
GTCCCACCGGACCCGCCGGCGAACAAGGCCCAACCGGACCTACCGGACCCACCGGACCAGCCGGCGAACAAGGCCCAACCGGACCTGCCGGACCCACCGGACCAGCCGGCGAACAAGGCCCAACCGGACCTACCGGACCCACCGGACCCGCCGGACTTCCCGGCCGGGACGGAAACAGCATCCACAACGGATCCGGGGCTCCCGCAAACAATGTGGGCGTGGACGGCGACTTTTACCTCGACACCACAACCTTTGCCATCTACGGCCCCAAGTCGGCGGGAACGTGGCCGGGTGGATCTCAGAGTCTGATTGGCCCGCAGGGACCCATGGGCCCTCAGGGCGTGCAAGGCCTTCAAGGTGACCCGGGTGCCCAGGGTCCAGCTGGATCCAACGGTGCTCCGGGACCGGCAGGACCAGAAGGGCAGATCGGTCCGGCCGGACCACAGGGACCTGCAGGGGCTCCGGGACCCGAGGGGCCAGCCGGGCCACAGGGTGATACGGGCGACAAAGGCGACACCGGTGATAAGGGTGACACCGGCCCTGCCGGACCAATCGGCCCGGCAGGACCGGAAGGACTGGAAGGACCAATAGGCCCGGCCGGACCAACCGGCCCGCAGGGGCCCCAGGGCCCGCAGGGCCCAGCCGGGGGCGAGACGGTCTTTGTCAGCTTCCTGCCCGGAACCATAGATCCCGCAACTCTCCCCAACGGTGCGGGCTACTTCCCGATCGCCGGGTCCGTAGCTCCCTCCAGCTCACGGGAAGCTAAGGAAATTCGAATGCCGCGCGCAGGGACCATCACCGGGATGAGAGTCGAGATGACGGAACGGAGCAGCCTCATCGACGTGTACCTCGTCCGTGACGGCCTGTTCCAACCCCTGATGTCCTGCTCGACTACCTCCCACTGTGGGCGCACTGGATCGCTGGCCGTGGAGCAGAACCAGAAGCTCGTCCTGTGGGTTCACGGCTTGGGGCCCGCCCCCATTGAGAACCTGCGCGTCTCACTGCTCTTCGAGTAGAGCCACCGGCTCCTAGATGGCCTTGCCCGGGTTGAGGATGCCCAGCGGATCCAGCGCTGCCCGGATGGTGTGCATGACTTCGAGCGAGACGTCACCCAGTTCCTCCTGGAGCCAGTCGCGCTTGAGCAGGCCTATGCCGTGCTCTCCGGTCAGTGTGCCACCCAGGGACTTGGCCAGGTGGAACATCTCCCCCAGCGCGGTCTTTGGCGGTCCTTCTGTCACAGAGTCCTCAGGGTCCATCACGATCATGGGGTGCAGGTTGCCGTCGGAGGCGTGCGCGATGGTGAAGATGCGGACGCCGGTGCGTTCGGCGATGTCCTCCAGCCCTGCGACGACGTCGGCCAGCTTTCCGCGTGGCACTCCAATGTCCCCGATCGAAACCCTGCCGAGTTTCTCGAGCGACGGGATGGCTTCACGGCGGGCGGTCACGAGTGCGGCGGCCTGTTCATCGTCGACCGCCCGCTCGCACACCCCGAACGGCGAGACGGCGTCCATCACCACATCCTGCTCCAGAAAGGCCCCGTGCCCGTCGGTCTGTACGAGCAGGAAGGACGCACCGCGGGAGCGGTAGTCCGTGCCCAGGGCTGCGTCGACGGCTTCGAGGGTCTGGCCGTCCATCAGTTCCATCATGGACGGCTGGATCCGGGCCGCTACAACGGCCGACGCCGCCCGCGCGGCCTGCTCAACGTTCGGGAAGAACGCGGCCACCGTGGCGGTCTGCACGGGAAGCGGGCGCAGCCGCAGCGTGGCCTCGACGACGATCCCCAGGGTGCCTTCGGAGCCGATCATCAACGCGTTCAGGTCGTAGCCGCTGACCCCTTTGATGGTCTCCCGTCCGGTGCGCAGTTCCCGCCCGTCCGCGAGGATCACGCGCAGCGCCAGCACGGCTTCGCGGGTGACGCCGTACTTGGCGCAGCGCATCCCGCCGGCGTTCGTGGCGATGTTCCCGCCGATCGAGCAGATGGCGGTACTGGCCGGGTCCGGGGCGTAGAAGAGTCCGTATTCTGCTGCTGCCGCGTTCAGTTCAGCGTTCAGCACGCCGGGCTGGACCACGGCCAGCTGTTCCTCCGGGTCAATCCGCAGGATCCGGTCCATGCCGGATACGTCCAGCACCACCTCGCCCCGGCGGGAGGATGAGGCTCCCGCCAGCCCGGTTCCTGCTCCCCGCGGCACCACAGGCACCCGGTGGGCGGTGGCCCGGCGCAGGACCTCGGCCACTTCCCCGGCATCCTGGGCGAAAACCACCCCCTCCGGCAGGCTGTCAGCCACAAACCCGGATCGGTCGGTGCTGGCTCTCAGTCGGTCCTCGTGTTCCACGGAGGACCGGGCAGCAGCGCCGAGTACTGCGGCATGCCCTTCCGCGAAAGTGGTTCCGGGTGCGTCCAGGGGCTCGGTGCTCACAGATTCTCCTTGCGTTGGCTTACGGGACCATCCAGCCGAGGACCGGCGTGGACTGCAGCCAGATCAACAGGGTCATCAGGACAAGCAGGCCAAGGGACCAGCCGATCAGTTTGCGCAGCAGTGTGCCTTCCACCCCGTTCAGCCCCACTGCGGCCGCCGCGATGGCCAGGTTCTGCAGCGAGAGCATCTTGCCCAGCACACCGGCGGAGGAGTTGGCTGCAGCCATCAGGGTGGGCGAAAGCCCGGTCTCCTCGGCGGCAGCAACCTGCAGCTGGCCGAAGAGGGAGTTCGACGACGTGTCCGAGCCGGTCAGCGCCACGCCGATCCAGCCCAGCAGCGGGGAGAGCAGGGCGAAGAAGCCGCCGGCCGAGGCGAGCGCAACGCCCAGGGTGGTGGTCTGACCGGACAGGTTCATCACGAAGGACAGCGCCAGCACCGAACACACGGTGACGATGGTCCAGCGGAGCGTTTTCAGGGTCTCCCCGTAGATCCGCACGCCCTTGGCCGGTGCAATGCGGTACAGGATCATCGTCAGGATTCCGGAGATCAGCAGCAGCGTGCCGGTGGCCTTCAGGTGGTCGAAGCGCAGGTTCTGCGCGCCGACGGGAGCGCCGGAGGAATTCACCACGTCCAGGCCGGGCCAGTGGAACGTCACACCGCCCACCTGGGTCAGCCATGCCTTGATCGGCGGGATCTGCGCGAGAGAGAAAACAACAATGATGATCAGGTACGGAGCCACGGAGAGCCAGACGCTGCGTGCCGGCGGACGGGCGTTGTCCCGGTCCCGGTCTTCTGCTGCGGCGGCCGCATCTTCCCCGCCGGACCCGGTGCCCCCTTCGCTCCCGGTGGCACCGCCGGAGGTGTTTCCGTCAACTGGCGCTGCACCGCCGTCCCCGCCTGTGCGGGTCAGGGTATCGGTTCCTTCCGCGCGCTCCCCGGCCCGCTCTTCGGCCGCTGCCCCGCGTGCCGCGCCGGCGTCGTCGTTCATCGATTCCCCGGACATGCCGATCAGTTCCTTCGGCTGCCAGACCCGCAGCATGGCCAGCACGGCGATCACGGTGGCTACGGCGGCTACAACGTCCGTCAGTTCCACCACAAAGAAGTTCGAGGCCACAAACTGGGCAAGGCCGAACACGATGCCGGCCACCAGCGCCACGGGCCAGGTCTGCCGCACACCGCGCTTGCCGTCCACCAGGAACACCAGGATCAGCGGAACCACCAGGGCGATAAACGGCGTCTGCCGGCCGGTCATGGAGGACAGTTCCTGCAGCGGGATGCCGGTGACGCCGTTCAGGGCGATGATCGGGGCGGCCATGGCACCGAACGCCACCGGCGCGGTGTTGGCCAGCAGCGCCACGATCGCGGACTTCAGCGGTTTCATCCCGGCAGCCATCAGCATGGCGGCGGCAATCGCCACCGGAGCACCGAAACCGGCAAGCGATTCCAGCAGGGCGCCGAAGCAGAACGCGATCAGGATGGACAGGATCCGCAGGTCGTCGGAGATGGAGCGGATGGTGCGCCCCAGCACGTCGAACCAGGGTGTGGCCACCGTGAGGTTATAGATCCACAGTGCGTTGATGAGGATCCAGAGGATGGGGAAGATGGCGTAGAACGCACCGAGCGCGGTGGCGGACAGGGTCTGGTCCAGCGGCATGCCCCAGCCGAAAAGTGCCAGCAGGATGGACAGAACCAGCGAGATAATGCCCGCCTGGTACGCCTTGAGCCGGAAGACGCCGAGCATCACGAACAGCAGCAGCAGCGGAAGGGCGGCGAGGATGGCGGAGAGCACCAGGGAGTCGCCGATTGGATCAAGGACCTGTTCGTACTGCGCTGCCGGAATATGCACAAAAACCCCTTTGTTTTTGCCGGGCCGGGTGGATCCGGTCCTGCCCGTACACAAGTTGGGATGACACTAGGCCTGCACCTCCAGCCGGTCAACGCCCCCGGCCGCCCTTTTCCCCGAAATAGCAGAAAGTGCACGTATCAGCGCTGAAACGCGCACTTTCTGCTATTTCGGTGCATGCGGCAGGATATGGTCATGAGTTTTGAAGGGTTGCGGACAGCCGTTATCACCGGTGCGGGGTCGGGAATCGGCCGGGCCACCGCCAGGGAGTTCCTGGCCAGAGGCTGGCAGGTTGTGCTCGCCGGCAGGCGCGAAGAGGCGCTGACGGAAACGGCCGACGGCGATGCGCGCGCCCTGGTGGTCCCGGCGGACGTCACCCAGCCCGGCGACGTTGAGCGCCTCTTCCGCGAAGCAGCGGACAGGTTCGGCCGGGTGGACGTGCTGTTCAACAATGCCGGCAGCTTGGGACCGTCCGGCTCCGTGGATCAGATCAGCCTCGCCGACTGGAACGAAACCATCGCGGTGAACCTGACCGGCACCATGCTCTGCGCCGCGGCGGCTGTCCGGCAGATGAAGGACCAGGACCCTCAGGGTGGCCGGATCATCAACAACGGCTCCCTCTCCGCGATTGCGCCCCGCCCGTTGGCCGCGGCGTATACGGCCACCAAGCATGCTGTCACCGGCCTCACCAAGTCCATCGACCTGGACGGCAGGGCGTGGGGAATCAGCTGCGCCCAGATCGACATCGGCAACGCCGCCACGGAACTGCTGGCCGGCATCACCAGCGGCGGAGCGCTTCAGCCGGACGGCAGCCGCAAAGCGGAACCCACTTTCCCGGCCGAAGAGGCCGCCCGGACCGTCGTGTTCATGGCGGAGCTGCCGCCGTCGGCCAATCCCGGTTCCGTGATTCTCACGGCGGCAGGCATGCCGTACCTCGGCCGGGGCTGAGCCAGACGCTTAGCGCGCCGGGGCGGCATCCTCAATGTCTTCGTCTTCGATGCCCAGGATGTCCAGCTTGCCGCTCTTGCGGTCTGCGAGGTACTTCTTCATCTCCCGCTTGATCACCGGCAGCAGCAGGTAAACGCCCAGCAGGTTCACGAATGCGCAGATGAACAGTGCGGCGTCGGTAAAGGAGATGACCTGGCTGAAGGAGAGGATGCAGCCGGCCACGGTGAAGGTCAGGAAGATGACCTTGTACGTGATCTCGCGCTTCCGGCCGCGGCCGAAGAGGTATTCCCAGGCTTTGAGCCCGTAGTAGGACCAGGTGATCAGGGTGGAGTAGGCGAACAGTGCGACGGCGACCGCCAGCACGACCGGGAACCAGGGCAGCACGGTGGCGAAGGCATCGGAGGTGAGAATGACGCCGTCGGGGGCGCCGCCGCCGCCCTGCACCTGGTCAATGCCGGCCTGCAGGCTGGGTGCTCCGGCCATGATGATGGCCAGAGCCGTCATGGTGCAGATCAGGACCGTGTCCACCAGCGGCTCAAACATGGCCACGAAGCCCTCGCTGACCGGGCGGCGGGTCTTGACCGCGGAGTGGGCGATTGCGGCGGAACCGACGCCGGCCTCATTGGAGAAGGACGCCCGCTGGAAACCAATGATCATCACGCCGAGGATTCCGCCGGCGAAGCCTTCGGGACGGAACGCACCTTCGATAATCGCACCGAAGGCAGCGGGGATGTTCTGGAAGTTCGCTGCGATGACCGCACCGCAGGCGAGGATGTAAACCGCAGCCATGGCCGGAACCAGCTTGGAGGTGGTGGATCCGATGGACTTGATGCCGCCCAGGATGACCACGGCAACCAGGACGGCGAGGATGACGCCGAAGATCAGCGCGGCGCCGTCGGAACCCAGGAATCCTTCCTCGCCGCCGGTCGCGTTGCGGACCTGTGCGAAGGTCTGGTTGGCCTGGAACATGTTGCCGCCGGCCACGCCGAAGAGCAGGATCGCCACCGCGAACGTTCCGGTCAGCACTTTGGCGGGCAGCGAGCCGAAGCGCTTGAAGGCCACCGGCAGGTATTTGAACGGCCCGCCGCTGACTGTGCCGTCCTCGTGGACCTGACGGTATTTGACGCCCAGGGTGCATTCCGCGAATTTCGTGGCCATGCCCAGCAGCCCGGCCAGGATCATCCAGAACGTGGCGCCGGGTCCGCCCAGGGCCATGGCCGCGCCGACGCCGGCGATGTTGCCGAGTCCCACCGTTCCGGAGAGCGCGGAGGTCAGCGCATGGAAATGCGGTACTTCCCCGGGGTCCTGCTTGGTGGAGAACTTGCCGCGGACCACCTCCACGGAGACCTTCAGCCCGCGGAACTGGATGAATCCGAAGTAGCAGGTGATCACAATCCCGGCGATGATCAGCCAGGCAACAACAACGGGAAAACTGAAGTCCCCGATGGTCAGCGGGAAGAAGACGATGTCATTGAACGCAGTCGCAATGGGTTCCATGAAGTTGTTGACGGATGTGTCGATCGAGCCCAGCAGGCCCTCCGGCTCGGTCTGCGCAGGCACACTGATGCTGCGGCCCATCTCCACCCCCAGGAACTAGTAAGCGAGCTGACGATTAGTGGAGCTAGCTTGCCTTATGTCCCGCCTGTAACACAAATCACAGGCGGGGCGGTGTGTCAGGGCACGACGGCGGGAGACGCTGCCAGATGCGCCCTCACTTCGTCGGCGGCGCGGCGACCAGTCACGACGGCACCCTCCAGCGTTCCCGGGAACGCGTCGGAGACGTCCCCGCCGGCAAGCGCGAATCCCGGACTGGCCGGCGTCCCCGCAGCCAGGGCGGCTGTGTACCCGACGGGCGGGGCGAGCCAGGTGCCGCGGGCCCAGGAATCGGCGCTCCAGTCATAACTGAAGTGTGCCCGCACCCGAGCATCCGGGAGATAGGCACGAATGCCGGCTTCCAGCTCACCGGCGTCCGGCGCCCCTTCGGCCGCCGGTGCAAGCCCGACAGCCAGCGTCCCGCCGTCGGGCAGCTGCGCTTCGGTGCGGAAGTAGCCAAACGGCCCTTCGGAGGCGAAGACCCGGCAGTGCCCGGTGACGCCATCCAGGACGAACCAGTCCTTCCGTGACGCACCGGGCTGGCCGGCGGGCAGGAAGGGTGCCAGCGGGCGGAGCAGGTCCCCAGGCACCGTGATGTCCTTTAGGGTATTGAGCGGCACGGCCAGCACGATGGCGCGGGCTTGGAAGACTTCACCGCCTGTGTGGACCGTGTAACCGGCGGCGGTACGGACGATGTCCCGCACGGGCGTCTCGAGGTGCAGGCGGGCTTCGGAGCGGTCCAGCAGCCCGGCGGCGAGGACCGCCGTTGTGCCGCGGATCTGGCTGCGGTAGTGCTCCGGATCGCGGAGTTCAGCCGGCTCCAGCAGCAGGTGGGCAGCGTCGAGTTCCTCCAGCGGAGCTCCGGCCAGATAGCGCTGCGTGGCAGCGTGCCAGTCCTGGATGTCCGGTGCCAGTCCAGCCTGGTCCAGGACGGACTGGGCCGTGGCCGGTTTGCCGGCGCAGAGGTTTTCCAGCAGTTCCAGGCTTCCCGTGAGGGCGGCGTCGTCCTGCGGGTACTGCTGGGCCCGGATGCCGCTGCGGAAATGCGTCAGGTAGCGGTCCGCGGCAGGTGAGTCGTAGAGATCAAGCCCGAGTTCCCGGACCAGCGCGCGCGTAGCGTCGAAGCCGGGCAGCAGCCAGGTGCCGCCCAGGTCGATCATGCGGCCCGCGGCGGGCCAGAACCAGCCGAACGCTCTGCCGCCTATCCGGGTGGACGCTTCGACGACGTCGACCCTCAGGCCGGTGCCGCGGAGTTTGTCTGCGGCAGCGAGACCGGCGAGGCCGGCACCAACAATGACTACGTCCGTGTGGACTCCAGCGTCCGTGCCGGGTGCGCCCATGATTCTCCTGAAGACCAGTGTCCGAGCCCTGCCCGGCGCCCGTGGGTGCAGCGGTCAGGGAAGCTTGTGGTCCCCATTCTGGGCGCGCGGATTGGGCGGCACCAAGATCGCGCGGAATTGTGTAGCCGAAGGCTAAGACCCGCGGGAGCTGCGGGTTTCCTTCTCGTTCGCCTTCTGGATGGCATCCACCAGTTCATCCTTGGTCATCCGGGAGCGGCCGGTGATGTCCAGCCGGGACGCGACGTCGTACAGGTGTTCCTTGGACGCGTTGGCATCCACTCCCCCGGCGGTCTTTGCGTTGGAGCGCCTGCCCTCCTCAGCCCTCTTGTCCGAGGGTCCCTTGGATTCCTTGGGTTCCCAGTGATCGCCGACCTTTTCATAGGTGTGCTTCAGCGACGCATAGGCCGTCTGGGCGGCGCGCTGCTCGTCGCCGTATTCCTTCAGGGCTGAATCGTAGGTCTTTGCGAAGGTTTTCCGTGCCTTCTTTTC
The DNA here is from genome assembly GCF_053619115.1 of Arthrobacter sp. NPDC055585. Taxonomy (NCBI): domain Bacteria; kingdom Bacillati; phylum Actinomycetota; class Actinomycetes; order Micrococcales; family Micrococcaceae; genus Arthrobacter; species Arthrobacter sp. NPDC055585. The sequence continues at coordinate 37,876 of NZ_JBSHIT010000008.1, read as the reverse complement.
TGAGCGCTGAAGTGTCGAGGGCAACTCACTCTTTTTCACCTTGCCGGTCTTGGTTGTCTTCGGCATTCTCAGTCGTCCCCCTCCGGCTGGATAGTGAAGGCTTCCGTCTCTTGAACCGATCCCATGACGTCCTGGACTTCGGCGCTGTCGGTGTCATCCGCCAGCGGTTCGGGCTGGCGCCATTCCTGGGCGTGGTCAGGGACGGCGTTGCGGGTGAGGTTCTGCGTTTCGTGCTTCATTTCCTCATCCATGCGGCGCCCGTGGGTGCTGTTTCCGCGTTCGGCCATGATGCTTTCCTTCCGGTCGGCGACTTACTAAGCGTCCTTACTGTCTACCATCCGGGAGGGTGCGCCTCAACCCGCTGCGGTCAGCACTCCACAACGTTCACGGCGAGGCCGCCCATAGCGGTTTCCTTGTACTTCGAGCTCATGTCCCGCCCGGTTTCCCGCATGGTCACAATGACCTCGTCCAGCGACACCCGGTGCTCGCCGTCGCCCCACAAAGCCATCTTGGCGGCGTTGACCGCCTTGCCGGCACCGATCGCGTTCCGCTCGATGCACGGCACCTGCACCAGCCCGCCGATCGGATCGCAGGTCAGGCCCAGGTTGTGCTCCATCGCGATTTCCGCGGCGTTTTCCACCTGTTCGGGCGAGCCGCCCAGGATTTCGGCAAGGCCTGCGGCAGCCATGGACGACGCCGAGCCCACCTCGCCCTGACAGCCCACCTCCGCGCCGGAAATCGAGGCCTGCTCCTTATAGAGCACCCCAATTGCTCCGGCGGCGAGCAGGAAACGGACGACGGCGTCGTCCTTCTGTTCCGGGCTGGCCGTGTCCATGCCGGGGCCGTAGTGCGTGGCATAGAAAAGCACCGCGGGGATGATTCCGGCCGCACCGTTGGTCGGCGCGGTGACCACACGGCCGCCGGACGCGTTTTCCTCGTTCACGGCCAGCGCTACGAGGTTCACCCATTCCTGCCAGAAACGCGGGTCCCGGTTCGGGTCCTCTGCGCGCAGGCGGGTATGCCACTGGGGTGCCCGACGGCGGACTTTCAGCCCGCCGGGCAGCAGGCCGGAGCGGGAAATGGCTGAGTCCTTGCACTGGTCCATCACGTCCCGGATGTGCAGCAGGCCGGCGCGGATCTCCTCCTCGGAGCGGGACACCAGCTCGTTCGCCAGCATTACCTGACTGATGGAGAGCCCGTTGGCGGTGCAGTGTTCCAGCAGCTGGACGGCGGTGCGGAAGGGATACGGAAGGGACTGTTTGGAGGCCTCGAGCTCGACGGCGGCAGTCTCCTCTTCGCCGTCGCGCACAATGAACCCGCCGCCCACGCTGAAGAACGTGGCTTCATGGAGCATTTCACCGTCCGCGGCGCTGACGGCGAACCGGATGCCGTTGGTGTGGCGGGGAAGGACGGTGAGCGGATGCAGCACCATGTCCGCGATCCCGTATTCAAGGACGACGCCGGCGCCGGGCTTCAGCTGGCTGCCCAGCTCGATCTTGCCGCTGGCTTCGATTTCGGCGAGCCGGTCCTCCATTTGGTCCGGGAGGATCTCCTCCGGGGCGAAGCCCTCAAGCCCCAGCAGGACGGCAGGAAACGTGCCGTGCCCGCGGCCGGTCGCCGCGAGGGACCCGTAAAGGTCCACGCGGAGACCGGCCACGGAGGCAAGGACACCGGCGTCGGCGAGCTCCGCGGCGAAGGCCGCGCCTGCCCTCATAGGCCCCACAGTGTGGGAGCTAGAGGGGCCGATGCCTACGGTGAAGAGGTCGAATACTCCTACAGCCATGCGGTGTCCTTTGGTTCGCGCGTCTTAGGCGCGGGCGGGTGCTCCGGCCAGGTCGGCGACCTGCGGGTAGAGCGGGTGGGCCGCGGCCAGGGTATGGACGCGGTCCTTGAGTGCGCTGAGATCGTCAGCGTTTCCGGCAATGAGGGCCAGCGCTATGATGTCTGCGACTTCAGAGAACGCTTCCTCACCGAAGCCGCGGGTAGCCAGCGCCGGGGTGCCGATCCGCAGACCCGAGGTAACCATCGGAGGACGCGGGTCGAACGGCACGGCGTTGCGGTTGACCGTGATGTCGATCTGCGCGAGGCGGTCCTCGGCCTGCTGGCCGTCCAGTTCCGCGTTGCGCAGGTCCACCAGGACCAGGTGCACGTCAGTGCCCCCGGAGACCACGGAGATACCCTTGGCAGCGACGTCGTCGGAGAGCAGCCGTTCGGCGAGGATCCGTGAACCGGCCAGGGTGCGTTCCTGGCGTTCGCGGAACTCAGGCGTGGCGGCGATCTTCAGTGCGGTGGCCTTGCCGGCGATCACGTGCTCCAGCGGCCCGCCCTGCTGGCCGGGGAAGACGGCGGAGTTGATCTTCTTGGCGATGTCCGCGCCGTTGGAGAGGATGATGCCGCCGCGCGGACCAGCCAGGGTCTTGTGCGTTGTGGAGGTCACCACGTGGGCGTGCGGAACCGGGCTGGGGTGCAGCCCTGCCGCGACCAGTCCGGCGAAGTGCGCCATGTCCACCATGAGGTAGGCACCCACCTCGTCGGCGATGCGGCGGAACGCCTCGAAGTCCAGCTGGCGGGCGTAAGCGGACCAGCCGGCGACGATCAGCTTCGGCTTGTGCTCCCGGGCCAGGCATGCGACGTCGTCCATGTTCACGGTGTGGGTGGTTTCATCCACACCGTAGGGAACGATGTTGTACAGGCGGCCGGAGAAGTTGATCTTCATGCCGTGCGTCAGGTGGCCGCCGTCGGCCAGGGAAAGCCCCAGCACGGTGTCACCCGGACGGATCAGCGCATGCATCACCGAAGCGTTGGCCTGCGCACCGGAGTGCGGCTGGACGTTGGCGAAGTTCGCACCGAACAGTGACTTGGCGCGGTCGATTGCCAGCTGCTCAATGACGTCCACGAACTCGCAGCCGCCGTAGTAGCGCCGTCCGGGGTAGCCCTCGGCGTACTTGTTGGTCAGCACAGAGCCCTGGGCTTCCATGATGGCCACCGCGGTGTGGTTCTCCGAGGCGATCATCTCCAGGCCGTTCTGCTGGCGGCGCCGTTCGTTATCGATCTGCTCGGCAACCTCGGGATCGATCTCCGCGAGGTGGGAGTTCAGGAAATCGGTCACAGCTCGCCGCCGTTCTTCTCTGCGTAGTCGGCAGCGCTCAGCAGCTCGCCCTCCTCCGTGACCTCAACGGTGAACAGCCAGCCGGCGCCGTACGGGTCTTCGTTCAGGATGGCCGGGTTGTCCACGGCTTCCTGGTTGATCTCCACGATGGTGCCGGAAACCGGGGCGTACAGGTCCGAGACGGACTTGGTGGATTCAACCTCGCCGCAGGTCTCGCCTGCAGTGACGGAATCGCCGACGGCGGGAAGGTCAACGTACACGACGTCGCCCAGGGCGTCAGCGGCGACGGCCGAGATGCCGACCTTCACGGGGCTGGAAGCGTCAACCCACTCGTGTTCGGCGGAGTAGCGCAGGGACGGATCAACTTTGCTCATTGGGATGTGCCTTTCGGGAGCTTGGAGTCGTTGGTTCGAGTGTAGATCGGGCGGCGGAGGCGAAGCGCTCCGCCCCCGCTTAGACACCTCGCTCGTTCCTCGCTCGGCGATGCGGGGCTACGCGAAACGCTCCGCCCCCGCCGGGTTTGGCCCAAACTGGTGCCCGTCATTCTTCAAAACTGCTGCCGTCCCCCACCGAGAGGCCAGTTACGGCTCGTTTCAGGGCTCAAAAGAGCCGTAACTGGCCTCTCGGCGGGAGGGGAGAGCTAGTTGCCCCGCTTGTAGAACGGAAGGGAGACGACGGTGAAGGGTTCAGGCTTGCCGCGGAGGTCGACGTCGAGCTCGGTGCCGGGTTCGGCATAGGCAGCATCGACGTAGGCCAGGGCAACCGGGTAGCCGAGGGTGGGGCTGGGAGCACCGGAGGTGACCTCGCCAATCACCGCGCCCTCCTTCAGGACCGGGTAGTACGAACGGGCCGACCGGCGGCCGGAGCCCTTCAGGCCCACCAGCTTGCGGGCCGGCCCCTGCTCCTTCTTGGCGGTGAGGGCTTCGCGGCCCACAAAGTCGCCGTCCTTGGACAGGGCCACAACGCCGCCCAGTCCGGCTGCGTACGGATCCACCTCGAGGGAGAGCTCGTTGCCGTAGAGGGGCATGCCGGCCTCCAGCCGCAGCGAGTCGCGGCAGGCCAGGCCGGCCGGAACCAGTCCGCGGTCTTCTCCGGCGGCGAGCAGCGCCTGCCACAGGGCGGGTGCGTCGTCGTTCGGAACGTAGATCTCGAAACCGTCCTCCCCGGTGTAGCCGGTGCGGGCTACCAGCAGCGGATGAGAGCTGCCGCCTACGGTCAGCTCAACCGGCGCAGCCGCGTAGTACTTCATGCCGGTGACCAGCTCCTGCTGCCCGGCGGGCACCAGTTCCAGCAAAATCGCCTCGGCCTCAGGGCCCTGCACGGCCACCAGGGAGGTGGCCGCCGTCTTGTCCTCCACAACGACGTCGAACCCGTCGGCACGGGCCGCGAGCTCGGCTGCCACTACAGCGGCGTTGCCGGCGTTGGGGACCACCAGGTAGGACTCCTCGCCATGCCGGTAGCTGATCAGGTCATCGATGATCCCGCCCTCGGCATTGGTGATCAGCGAGTACTTGGCCCGGCCCACGGCCACGGCGGAGAGCTTGCCGGTCAGCGCGTAGTCCAGGAACGCGGCAGCCTGCGGTCCGGTGACGTCGATTTCGCCCATGTGGGAGAGGTCGAACAGGCCGGCAGCCTTGCGCACGGCGTGGTGCTCGGCCAGCTCGGAGCTGTACTTCAGCGGCATCTGCCAGTCGCCGAAGTCGGTGAAGGAGGCACCCAGGCGTTTGTGCTCTTCGTACAGTGCGGTGTACTGCTCAGTCATTGCGGCTGTCCCCTTTAGTTTTCGAAGTCTTCGATCGGCGGGCAGGAGCACACCAGGTTGCGGTCACCCGCGGCGCCGTCAATGCGGCCCACCGGCGGGAAGTACTTGTCCATCCGCAGGCTCTTCAGCGGGAAGACGGCCTGTTCGCGCGGGTAGGCACGGTTCCATTCGTTGCCGGCGGCGACGGTGGCGGTGTGCGGCGCGTTGCGCAGCGGGCTCTCCTCCACGGAGAAGTCCCCGGCTGCCACCTGGTCGATCTCGCCGCGGATGGCGATCATCGCGTCGATGAACCGATCAATCTCGCCCTGGTCCTCGGACTCAGTGGGCTCCACCATCAGGGTGCCTGCCACCGGGAAGGACAGGGTCGGGGCGTGGAAGCCGTAGTCCACCAGGCGCTTGGCCACGTCCTCGGCGGTGACGCCGGTCTTGGCCGTCAGCTCGCGCAGGTCCAGGATGCACTCGTGCGCCACCAGACCGCCCTTGCCGGTGTAGAGCACCGGGAAGTAGTCGTTCAGCCGGGCTGCCACATAGTTCGCGGCCAGCAGGGCGCTCTTGGTTGCAGCAGTGAGGCCTTCGCCGCCCATCAGCCGGACGTAGGCCCAGGAGATCGGCAGCACGCCGGCCGAGCCGAAGCGGGAAGCAGAGATCGGGATGTCATCCCCGCCGTCCCAGGCTGCGGCGTTGCCGGGCATAAACGGTGCCAGGTGCGCCTTGGCTGCAACCGGGCCGACGCCGGGGCCGCCGCCGCCGTGCGGGATGCAGAAGGTCTTGTGCAGGTTCAGGTGGGAGACGTCGCCGCCGAACTCGCCGGGCTGGGCCAGGCCAACCAGGGCGTTGAGGTTCGCGCCGTCGATGTAGACCTGGCCGCCTGCCTCGTGCACGGCTTCGCAGACGTCGCGGACGTCGTCGTCGTACACACCGTGGGTGGACGGGTAGGTGATCATGATGGCGGCGAGGTTCTCGCGGTGCGCGTCGATCTTGGCGCGCAGGTCTGCGTGATCGATCGCGCCGTCGCCGGCGGTGCCCACGACGACGACCTTCATGCCGGCCAGCACGGCGGAGGCCGCGTTGGTGCCGTGTGCAGAAGCCGGGATCAGGCAGATGTTGCGCTGTTCCTCGCCGCGGGAGTGGTGGTAGCCGCGGATCGCCAGCAGGCCGGCGAGTTCGCCCTGCGAGCCGGCGTTGGGCTGGATGGAAACCTGGTCGTACCCGGTGATGGTGGCCAGCTGGGCTTCCAGATCGGAGATCAGTTCGCGCCAGCCCTCGGTCTGGGAATCCGGGGCGAACGGGTGGATGGAGGCGAACTCCGGCCAGGTCATGGCCTGCATCTCGGCCGTGGCGTTGAGCTTCATGGTGCAGGAGCCCAGCGGGATCATGGTGCGGTCCAGGGCCAAGTCGCGGTCCGAAAGGCGGCGCAGGTAGCGCAGCATCTGGGTTTCGGAGCGGTAGGAGGAGAACACCGGGTGGGTCATAAAGTCCGAGGTGCGCAGCAGCTCGGCGGGCAGCTCGAACCCGGCAGCTTCCGCAGGCTCCGCGCCGAAGGCACCGGCGACGTCGGCAATCACAGCCTCCGTAGTGGTCTCATCCGCGGAAACACCCACGGTGTCCGCGTCAACCAGGCGCAGGTTGATGCCCTTGGCTTCGGCGGCGGCAACCACGTCGGCGGCGCGGCCGGGAACGCGGGCGGTGACGGTGTCGAAGAAGGTCTCCGAAACCAGTTCAATACCGGCCTTCTGAAGCGCGTTGGCCAGCGCGCGGGCGTGGCCGTTGGCGCGCAGGGCGATCGCCTTCAGCCCTTCGGGGCCGTGGTAGACGGCATACATCGAGGCCACGATGGCCAGCAGCGCCTGGGCGGTGCAGATGTTGGACGTGGCCTTCTCGCGGCGGATGTGCTGCTCGCGGGTCTGCAGCGCCAGGCGGTAGGCGGGGGTGCCGGCGGAATCCTTGGAAACACCAACCAGGCGGCCGGGAAGCGAGCGTTCCAGGCCCTTGCGCACGGCCATGTAGGCGGCGTGCGGTCCGCCGAAGAACAGCGGAACGCCAAAGCGCTGCACGGAGCCGACGGCGATGTCCGCGCCCTGCTCACCGGGAGGGGTCAGCAGGGTCAGGGCCAGGAGGTCAGCGGCCACGGTTACCAGGGCCCCGCGGTCCTTGGCTTCGGCGATGACGCCGCACAGGTCCCGGACGGCACCGGAGACACCGGGCTGCTGGAGCACAACGCCGGTGATCTCGCCGTCGGGCAGCCCTGCGGCGAGGTCGGCCACCTCGACGTCGAAGCCCAGGGCCTTGGCCCGGCCGCGGACGATCGCGATGGTCTGCGGCAGCGCATCGGCGTCCAGGACGATCTTGCCCTCGGACTTGGCCTTGTTGGAGCGGCGCATCAGCAGCACGGCTTCGGCAACGGCCGTAGCTTCATCCAGCAGGGAGGCGTTGGCCACGGCCAGCGCGGTGAGGTCCTGGACCATGGTCTGGAAGTTCAGCAGCGCTTCGAGCCGGCCCTGCGAGATTTCCGGCTGGTACGGGGTGTAGGCGGTGTACCAGGCGGGGTCTTCCACGACGTTGCGGAGGATTACCGGCGGAGTGTGGGTGTCGAAGTAGCCCTGGCCAATCATCTGCACGGCGGTCTTGTTCTTCGCGGCGATGCGGCGCAGTTCGGCGACGGCTTCCTGCTCGCTGCGCGGCGCGCTGAGCACCAGCGGCGCATCCTGGCGGATGGCGGCGGGGACGGCGGTGTCCACGAGGTTATCCAGGGTGTCATAGCCAACGGCCTTAAGCATGGCGTCGGTTTCGGTTGCGCGCGCGCCAATATGGCGGTCAACAAAGGCTGCGGTGGACGGGACTGCTGTCATGGGGAGCTCCAAGAGGCGGGCGAGGGTACGCCGATACGACGACTGGCTCCTCCCCGCTCTGTATTGGACCTGAGAGATTCCGCGGGTGTAGTCCGCTTGCACCGTCGGTGAGGAACCGGCTCGCCGGTCCTGCTTTCCAGAGTTGCCTCGCCATGGCGGTACAGGGGCCTGAGAGATTCCCGGGGAGGGTTTGCTCCTACGGCGCCCGCGTCTGCGTTGATGCGCGGGTCTCTCCCGCCACGGCTGGTAAAGGCATATTCAATTGTGGCTGCAACCTGACTTTAGCCCGCGGGACATTCGCCTTCAAGGTATGACCCGGGCCTCATCCGGCAGCGCGGAATCTGGTATACGGCTTCCGGTGCGCCCGGTTCCCAAATTGACATGGCCCCGGGCACTGCAGAAACTGAATTGGTCGGCGGTCACGCCACTCCTCATGAGGCTTCATTGAATATCTGTGCATATTGGGTGTCAGCAACGTGTCTTGGCGGCGGCGTGCTGACTCGGCGCCAACGAGAAAGAACCCCATGCCAGGTAGCTCCACCCCTGCTTCAGCCACGGATAATTCAGCTGCGGTAACAAGTTCCAAGGACCCGGGCCTCGCGCGTTCGATGTCCAGCCGCCACATCCAGCTCCTCGCCATCGGCGGAGCGATCGGCACCGGCCTGTTCATGGGTTCGGGAAAAACCATTTCCGTAGCCGGACCCTCGGTCATCTTCGTCTACATGATCATCGGCTTCATGCTGTACTTCGTGATGCGGGCGATGGGCGAGCTCCTGCTGTCCAACCTGCGCTACAAATCCTTCAGCGACTTCGCCGCGGACCTGCTGGGCCCCTGGGCCGGCTTCTTCACCGGCTGGACCTACTGGTTCTGCTGGGTGGTCACCGGCATTGCCGACGTCGTCGCGATCGCCCACTACGTAACCTTCTGGTGGGCTGAAATTCCGCTGTGGATTCCGGCGCTGGCCTGCATTGTGCTGCTGGTGGCGCTGAACCTGCCCTCCGTAAAAGCCTTCGGCGAGACCGAATTCTGGTTTGCGCTGATCAAGATCATCGCGATTCTGACGCTGATCGTGGTGGGCCTGGTCATGATCCTCACCCGTTTCGATTCGGGCAACGGAGCCACTGCCGGGTTCGAGAACCTGTGGGAGAACGGCGGGTTCTTCCCCACCGGCCCCATGGGCTTTGTGGCCGGCTTCCAGATCGCCGTCTTCGCGTTCGTCGGCATTGAGCTGGTGGGCACCGCCGCTGCGGAAACCAAGGACCCGGAGAAGAACCTCCCCAAGGCCATCAACTCCATTCCGCTGCGCATCATGCTCTTCTACGTAGGCGCACTGGTGGTGCTGATGGCAGTCATTCCCTGGACGCGGTTCAACGCCGACGAAAGCCCGTTTGTGGGCATGTTCGCCCTCGCGGGGCTGGGCATTGCCGCCGCCGTCGTCAATTTTGTGGTCCTGACTTCCGCTGCGTCCTCCGCGAACTCTGGCATCTATTCAACGTCCCGGATGGTCTTTGGCCTGGCGCACGACGGCGATGCCCCCCAGGCGTTCGGCCGGCTGTCCCGCCGCCAGGTTCCCCGCAACGCCCTGTTCTTCTCCTGCACCTTCCTGCTGGCCGGTGTGGTGCTGCTTTACGCGGGCGACTCGGTGAGCGAAGCGTTCACTCTGGTCACCACCATTTCGGCGCTGTGCTTTATGTTCGTGTGGACCATCATCCTGTTCAGCTACCTCACCTACCGGCGCCGCCGTCCGCAGCTGCACCGGGACTCGAAGTTCAAACTTCCCGGCGGCCGCGTGATGGTCTACGTGGTGCTGGCCTTCTTCGTGTTTATTGTCTGGGCGCTGACTACCCAGCCGGACACCCTGACGGCCCTGCTGGTCACACCCATCTGGTTCGCCCTGCTGGGCGGCGCCTACGCCGTGCTGCGCCGTACCCCGCTGCACCAGGCGCGGGTGGCCGAGTACAAGGCCATGGCGGAAGCCGAGCGGGCTGCCGCGAAGCAGCTCAGCCGCGTGTGAACTTGAGGTAGCGGCGGGCCGAATCCTGCACGATCCGGTCCGCTCCGCGGGTGAGAATGTAATCCCACCAGGCCCCGTACAGCCGCTCATAGGCCAGCGGGGCCAGGAGCTCGGCCGCCGCTTCCACCACATCCGGACGCTCCGGAATGAGGTTGGGATAGCTGTACATAAAGGCCACATGGGTGAAGTCAGGGATTACCTGGATGATGTCGCCGCTGAACAGGGCGCCGAGTCCGTCCGGGTCGTCGTCCCAGTGCATCACCGTTCCGCCGGGGAAATGGATGCCGGGACGGTAGAGGACCAGCCCTTCGGCCAGTTCCATTCGATCCCCGTCCCAGAACTGCAGGGCCGGGTCGCTGCGGCCCACCCATTCCCGGTCCGCACTGTGCAGGTAGACGGGGACGCCGAATTCCCGGGCCCAATCCACCATCGTGGCGTAGTAGTGCGGGTGGCTGATGGCAATGGCGGTCAGTCCGCCTTCGGCGTTGATGAGGTCAATCAGCTCTTCGTCCAGATACGGCACGCAGTCCCACAGCACGTTGCCGCCTGCGGCCTTCACCAGCAGGGCACGCTGGCCAATGGCAAACTTCGGTTCACAGCCAATCCCCAGCACACCGGGCCCCTGCGGGTGTACGCTGGCGCGCCGGGCACCGGAACGCAGCCGGGTAAGCGAGGTCCAGGACTGCCCGGAGAGCGGAACGTACTGCCGCTCATCCAGGCACACCGGACAGTCCGGGCGGGGTTCCCCGTACTGGGTCCCGCACGTGACACAGATTGGATAGTCGTTTGGAGGCAGTGCCTCCCGGTAATGCTGCACCATGGTCATAAACCCGTCCGTCGCCAGGTAAGGCCGAAGTGCCGTTTAGGCTACAGCGTGGCGGGCCGGGGCAACACCGTTGCCGGTGAGTTCCCCCGGCCTGGGAAATAACGATTTGGCAACTCAGTAGACAACGGTGCCGGTGGATTCGACGGTGGTTCCCATCTGCGCGGGACGGCCGCTGACTTCCAGCGCGATTCCTGCCGTGTGCAGCGGAACCTCCAGGGCGCGGCTGAGATTAGCCAGCACCTCGGTGCGGACGCGGCGCAGCGCTTCCTGCACATCTGCCCGCTCGTTCAGGGTCAGCCGCATGGCCAGGTCCGGTGAATCCGCGGTTCCGCGCAGGATCGCCGAACTGCTCACCACCCCGGGCAGGGATGCGGCGTCGTCCTCCACAGCCGCCGCCAGCACCGCCGGGTCACACCGGGTGATTCCGCGGGCCGGATCCTCGTGGAGCCGGTAGGTGGAAGCGGCCCGCCGGCGCGGGACCTCCGCCAGCATCCACCACAGCCCCAGCAGGCCCAGGATGATGCCGCCGATCAGCACGGCGGCAGCGGGGACTGAATCCAGCACGCCGGGGCCGTCTGCAAGGACCGGCTCGCCGGACCCGGCAAGGTTGCCGCCGGAGAGCTGGTCCATGAGCCCCGAAGAGAAGAGGATTGAGGCTGCTCCTGCGGCAAGCAGGATGATGCCAAGAATGATCAGCCACGTCCGGTTCATGGCTCCTGCATGGTGTCGCATGCTGTGTCCTTCCCGGTGCGCCGGGTCAGTCCCGTGAGTGGATGGTGACCCGGACCCGCGGTACAGGATCCAGGCCCGAAGCTTCCAGCCGCGAATGCACCCCGTCGCCGACCCACCGCTGCAGGTCCTGGGTGTCGTGCAGCGCCGTTGTGACTGAAACGCGGACATCACGGTCCGTGGCGGTGGCCGACGCCGAGGAAACGCCGTCAATGTGCTCGCAGGTGGCGGCCGCCAGCTGCGCCACGGCGCGGCGGGACATCACGGCAGACGGTTCACCTGCCGTTTCCTGTTCTGCTGCCGGATCTCCCGTGCCGGGAAGACGAACCGGGAGATCGTGGAAGCGGCCGGGAAGTATGCCGGCAAGCAGCAGCACCAGGCCCACGACGGCGAGCGCGATGCCCAGCGTCCAGACGCCAGGACTGTTCCACGCAGAGTCGGCCAGCCACTGCACCGGTGCCGTCACTGCCTCCGGCCAGGTTCCGGACGTTAGGCGCAGCAGGGCCGCCACCACGGCTGCGACTCCCAATGCCAGAAGCACCACGGCGCAGATGGTCGCAGGTACCGAACGGCTGGGCCGGGGGCGCAGGGACACGGGAGGCGACTCGGCGCTCACAGCAGTTTCCGCCGTCCGGAGGATGCCGGACGCGGCCTTAGCCACGCCACGGTGATGTCCACCTGCCGTACCTGGACGCCCGTCAGCTCGGTGACCCGGCCGGCGATCCGTTCCCGCAGCTCATGCGTGGCCTGGCGCAGCGGCACGGGATAGGGCAGCCCTACGGTTACCCGCAGGCTGGCGATGTTTCCGGCGAGCTCGACCGAGGCCTCGGGACGGGCTGAAAAATCCGCCCGGCTTCCAAGTCCGAGAAACCCTCCTGAAGATCCGCCCGCCTCGGTCTCATCACGTGCCACCTGGCTGGCGATCTTCTCCAGGACCTTGCGGGACATCGACGTGCTGCCCCGGTCTTCGACCGCCCGCCGCGGGCGGCGCGCTGTGCCCACCTGTGTGGTGGTCATCGGCTTGCGGCACGGCCAAACAGGCCGGCCATGTCCAGTTTGCCGTCAGCAACCAGCCCCACCAGCAATCCAATCAGGCCGAAGAGAATGGTCACCAGGAAGGCAAACCACCCGCCGAATGCCAGCACAATACCCAAAACCAGACCCACTACCAGGCACCATCTTGTTGCATTCATCGGTGCTCTCCTTAGGACGAATTAGTACGTTATGGATTTGGACCCGACGGTGGCCGGGCCCGGCCTACTCCAGCCGTCCGGAAGGTTTCTTCTGCGGCTGGCTGTCGTCGTCGCTGTCCTCATCGGGGAGATGGACGTCCGTGACGTTCACATTGACCTCCAGGACTTCCAGCCCGGTGGCGTTCTCCACGGAGCGGATCACGTTGGTGCGGATCGCCTGGCTGACTTCAACAATCGAATAGCCGTACTCCACAATCACGCTGACATCGACGGCTGCCTGCCGCTCGCCCTTCTCCACACTCACGCCGTTGCCGTAGTTGGTCTGGGAACCGGGTATACGTTCGGTGACTGCGCTGAACGCACGGCGGGCGGCATTTCCCATGGCGTAGACGCCCGGGACTTCGCGGGTCGCGATGCCTGCAAGCTTCTGCACCACGCTCTCCTCGATGGTGGTGTCTCCGCGTGGAGTGTGCAGGGGGCCGGAGGGCCGGTGTTGCGAGAGGTCGCTGTCCCTGTCCTCGCTTTCCCCGGTGACCGCCGCTGATGCGGTGGATTGTCCAGGATTCTTGGCGGGATCTGCCATGGCACTCATCTCCTGAAGAGGGGGATCCCGGAGAGGGATCGCCGTACCTTCCATTAAGGGCGCACCACGGCAGGATCGTCACGCCCCGCCGAACTTTTCTCCGGTGCGGAGCCGGAATTCCGGCAGGTCCGGACATCCGCTTTGGGCATACCTGCTCCCCCGGTCTTGCCCTGCCCCAACCCAGTCCGTAATATTCACGATACGGAAATAAGTTTTCATTTCTGAGCACAGCGTGTTGGTGCTGAACCCGGAAATGACCGCAGAAAAGCGTAAACCGGCGGGTTTACACCAACACGTTCGCCCCGTACGTTCAGGGCAACGCTGCACTTCGACGACGCGGCCGGGCCAGATCCGGCACGCGAGAGGAGAAACCATGGCCATCGAAGTAACCGATCCGAACCCGGCCGAGGGTGCCGAGACCATCCTGACTCCGGAGGCGCTGGCGTTCATCGAAGAACTCCATCACCGCTTCGCTCCCACCCGGAACGACCTTCTGGCCGCCCGCACGGCCCGCCGCGAAGCCATCGCCGCAGGCGAAGCCCTGGACTTCCTGCCGGAGACCGCGGAAATCCGGGACGGCAACTGGAGCGTTGCCCCGGCTCCGCCTGCACTGACCGACCGCCGCGTGGAAATGACCGGCCCGGCTTCCCCCGCCAAGATGGCCATCAACGCCCTGAACTCAGGGGCCAAAGTGTGGCTGGCGGACCTGGAGGATGCCTCCACCCCAACGTGGCACAACGTGGTGGATGCCGAGTACAACCTCTACCGCGCCGCCCGCGGGGACCTGTCCTTCACTTCCCCGGACGGCAAGGAATACGCACTGCGCACCGATGAGCCACTCGCCGTCGTCGTCATGCGCCCGCGCGGCTGGCACCTGCCGGAGAAGCACGTGCTGATCGACGGCGAACCTGCCGTGGGTGCACTGGTGGACTTTGGCCTGCACTTCTTCCACAACGCGAAGCAGCTCCTGGAGAACGGCCAGGGCCCCTACTACTACCTGCCCAAGATGGAGAGCCATCTGGAGGCCCGCCTCTGGAACGACGTCTTTGTCTTTGCCCAGGACTACGTGGGTGTTCCGCAGGGCTCAGTCCGCGCCACCGTACTGATCGAAACCATTCCCTCCGCGTTCGAGATGGAAGAAATCCTGTACGAGCTGCGCGACCATGCCGCGGGTCTCAATGCCGGGCGCTGGGACTACCTCTTCAGCATGATCAAGGTGTTCCGCGACTCCGGCAAGGATTTCCTGCTTCCGGACCGGGCCGACGTCGCCATGACCGCACCGTTTATGCGCGCCTACACCGAACTGCTGGTAAAAACCTGCCACCGCCGCGGCGCTTTTGCCATGGGCGGGATGGCCGCCTTTATCCCCAACCGCCGCGAACCGGAGATTACCGCCAAGGCGTTTGAGAAGGTCACTGCAGACAAGTCCCGTGAGGCCAATGACGGGTTTGACGGTTCCTGGGTGGCGCACCCGGACATGGTTCAGACCTGCCGCGAAGTCTTTGACTCGGTTCTGGGCGATCAGCCCAACCAGGTGGACAAGCTGCGCGAGGACGTCCATGTCACCGCCAGGGACCTCCTGGACGTGACCACCGCAGAGGGTTCCATTACCGAAGCGGGCCTGCGCTCCAATCTCTACGTTGCCGTGGCCTACACCGCGGTCTGGCTCTCCGGCAACGGCGCGGTGGCCATTCACAACCTGATGGAGGACGCCGCCACCGCGGAGATCTCCCGCTCCCAGGTCTGGCAGCAGGTCCACAACGGCGTCACGCTGGAAGACACCGGGGAGACCGTCACCGAGGATTTGGTCAAGCGCCTGCTGGCGGAAGAGACCGAGCGGCTGCGCGGTGAAGTGGATGAGGAAAAGTTCAACCGCTGGTACGCCCCGGCCAGTGAGCTCATCGGCCGCATCAGCCTCGCCGACGACTTCGCCGAGTTCCTGACCCTGCCGGCCTACGAGCTCCTGGACTAGGTAGGCGGGGTGGTCGCACCGGGCGGGCCGGAACGGCGGCAACGAAACTCCTTCGCTCGCAGGGCTCGCTTGGAGTATTAAAGCCGCCTAACCCGGCCCGGCCGGCGCTCCGACCCAGCCGCCGTTCCGGTCCGGCCGGCACGGTTCAGTCCGGTCAGTCGAAGTGGATCACCTGGCGGATGGCCCGCCCCTCCGCCAGGGTGTCCATCGCCTCATTGATGTCTTCCAGGGCAACCTCCGCGGAAACCAGTTCTTCGACGGGCATCTTCCCCTGGCGCCACAGGTCCGCATACACCGGAATATCCCGGGACGGCACGGCCGAGCCCAGGTAACTGCCGATGATGGTCCGCGCCTCCGCGGTGAGGGTCAGCGGCGTTACCTCGGCGCGCTGGTCGGGGGCCGGCAGCCCCACCGTGACAGTGGTGCCGCCCGGTGCGGTGAGCTGCACGGCGGTCTCGAACGCACGCGGATGACCCGCTGCCTCCACCGCCAGTGCCGCCCGGACACCGGCGTCGGCCGCCTGCTCCGGGGTGTACACGGCATCGGCACCCAGCTCCAGGGCGCGTTTGAGTTTCTCCGGCAGCGCATCGACGCCAATCACGCTGCGTACCCCGGCAGCCCGGGCGGCCAGCAGCGCTGCCATGCCCACCCCGCCGAGCCCCACCACCGCGACGTCGTCCCCGGGGCCGGGAGGTGCTGCGTTCAGCACCGCTCCGGCACCGGTAAGCACGGCGCAGCCCAGCAGTGCGGCGACGGCCGGCGGCACGTCGTCGTCCACCGCGACGACGGAGCGGTAATTGACGACGGCGTGGGTCGCAAAGGCGGACACGCCCAGATGGTGCAGCACGGGTTCGCCGTTCCGGCTGAGCCGGACACCGCCGCCGAGCAGCGTGCCGGCGTTGTTCGCTGCACTGCCGGGTGTGCAGGGCATCTTTCCGTTGGTGCGGCAGGCGGCGCACTCCCCGCAGCGCGGCAGGAATGCCATGACTACCCGCTGGCCTTCCCGAAGGCCCGGGACATCCGGGCCCAGCTCCTCGATGCGTCCGGCGGCCTCATGGCCCAGCAGCATCGGCAGTGGGCGGACCCGGCTGCCGTTGACCACCGAGAGATCTGAATGGCACACCCCGGCGGCCTCAATGCGCACCAGCACCTCACCGGGACCGGGTCCCTCAAGCTCCAGTTCCGCCACGCGCAGGGGACGGCTGCCGGTGTAGGGACGCTCCGCTCCGATGTGTTCCAGGACGGCTCCCCGTATGGTGCGGCTGCTCATGATTCTCCTTTGAATCCGCGGTTCGCGCCTTGCCCGGCGCCGGCTGGGACCCATTCCAGCACGGTGCGGGCCAACGGCCAAGAACTCACCCGGCGGCGCGGCGCGCACTTCTGTGACGCAAGATCATGTTTCCGGGCTGTTTCATTTGGCAAGATGTGATCCATGAGCCAACAGAGCAGGACCTTCCCCGCACTGACCGGCAAGGATGCCGCGGCGCTGAACCGGGCACTTTCGTCCGGGGACGTCACGGTGTTTGTTGACGGTACGGCGCTGCGGCTGCCGCCGCCGGCCCGCGACGCGGTGCTGGACCTGCTCGGCCGTCTTGCTTCCGGCTCGGCCGTGAGCGTCACTGCTGCCGCGCAGCCGGAAACGGGAGGCACAGACGAAGCCCGGGCCCATAATCCACTGCTCACCACCTCCCAGGCCGCTGCCGCGGCCGGGATCTCCCATACCTACCTGCGCAACCTGACCGATGCCGGCGTCATCCCCGTGGAATACCGGGGCACGCACCGCCGGATCAGGATGTCCGACGTCGAGGCCTGGCTTCAGTCCCAGCGCGAGGCGCGCGCTGCGAAGACTGCAGCGCAGGGCGGGGACGGTACTTCAGGGGGGACTGATACCTAGGAGCACCGCCCAAGTGCGGCTCCGCACACCTGCTCACCAGTAATTGGTTCCAGATTGGTTCCACTCGTACTTTCAAACTTTTGACCGGAGCAAAACGTGATTATCGGTATCCCCAAAGAAATCAAGAACAACGAGTACCGGGTGGCCATTACGGCCTCCGGCGTGCACGAACTGACCACCCGCGGACACACAGTCCTGGTAGAGACCGGCGCCGGCGCCGGTTCGAATATTACCGATGAGGAATATTCGACGGCAGGGGCCGAACTGACCCCAGCCGCGGCCGATGTCTGGAAGCGCGCGGACATGATCCTGAAGGTGAAGGAGCCCATCAGCTCGGAATACCAGTACTTCCGGCCCGGGCTGATCCTCTTCACCTACCTGCACCTGGCCGCCACTGAGGAACTTACCCGTGCGCTGCTGGATTCCGGCGTGACTGCGATTGCCTATGAGACCGTGCAGGAAGGCCGCGCCCTGCCCCTGCTGGCACCCATGTCCGAGGTTGCCGGACGCCTTGCCGTTCAGGTGGGGGCGCAGTGCATGATGGCCCCCGCCGGCGGACCGGGCCTGCTGCTCGGCGGTGTTCCCGGAGTGCGGCCGGCCAAGGTTGTTGTCCTCGGGGCCGGCGTTGCCGGAACCAACGCCGTCGCAGTCGCCGTCGGCGCGCACGCTGACGTCACCGTCCTGGACATCAACATCAACCGCCTGCGCGAACTTGATGCCCAGTACGCCGGGCGCATCAAGACCGTGGCCTCCAACGCGTTCGAGATTGAGCGCGCCCTGCTGGACGCTGATCTGGTGATCGGCTCCGTCCTCGTCCCGGGCGCCCGGGCTCCGAAGCTCGTGACCAATGACATGGTGGCGCGCATGAAGCCGGGCTCCGTCCTGGTGGACATCGCGGTGGACCAGGGCGGATGCTTTGAGGACAGCCGTCCCACGACGCATGAAGATCCCACGTTCCGTGTTCACGGCTCACTCTTCTACTGCGTGGCGAACATGCCCGGCGCTGTTCCGAACACCTCAACCTACGCGCTGACCAACGTCACCCTCCCCTACGCCGTCGCCCTGGCGGACAAAGGTGTCCGGGTTGCGTTCGAGGACTCCCCGGCGCTGGCCCGCGGCCTGAACATCGCCAATGGGGCCGTGGCTCACCACTCCGTCTCTGACGCACACGGTCTGGCCCTGACCGAGGGCTGGAAGGAACTGGTCGCTCCGTAGCGCCCCACGCGAAAGGCCGGCAACCTATGTGGGTTGCCGGCCTTTTTGGCTTTAGGTGGGATGTTACTTAGTGCGGAACCGGGACCTTGGCGGCAGCTCCGCGCAGTACGGGAGCACCGAGCATCGAAATGACGACGGCGCCGAGGGCCATCGGAATCACGAAGAGGAAGTACAGGTCCCCGGGTGTCCATCCGCCGTCGATCAGCCCGCCGGCCAGGATCGGGGAGACGATCGCGCCCACGCGGCCCATGCCAATCACCAGGCCCAGCGCGGTGCCGCGAACCTCGGAATCGTAGTACGTGGGGCTGATGGCCAGCATGCCCGCGATCGGGGCATTGGCGCCGAAGCCCACCAGCGCGGCGGCAAACAGCGCCAGTCCCAGCGAACCTTCCGTGGAGTTGGCGAACACCACGAAGGTGGCGGCACCGACCACGAAGAACACGGCCAGGACCCGGCGCATGTCATAGCGGGCACCGAAGACGCCCAGCACCACGGCGCCGGTGATGGCGCCGACGCTGAAGAGGACACCGGCGTTGATGCCGTCCTGGGCGCTGAAGCCGCTGGCAGTTATCAGCTTGGGGGTCCAGGAGTTTGCGAAGTAGAAGCTGGCCATCAGGATGAAGTACGCCAGCGAGAGCAGGATGGTACGGCGGGCGTTCACGCCGGTGAGTACGTCGGCGAAGCGGGATTTCTTCTCGCCGCGTGGTGCCGGTTCGGGCAGTTCCGCGACCGGTTCCTGGCCGATGCTGCGCAGGGTCTTGTTGATGCGTTCCAGTGCGTTGTCCGGACGCCGCACGGAGAGGTAATCGATGGATTCCGGCAATACCTTGAGCACCAGCGGAATCATGATCAGTGTGGCGAGGGCGCCGAAGAGGAAGGCCGAGCGCCAGCCGAAGGAGGAGATCAGCACACCGGTCACCAGTCCGCCCAGCACGCCGCCCACGGGCTGGCCGATGCTGACGATTGCCAGCGCAGTGGAGCGGCGCTTGGCGTTGGAGAACTCCGAGGCGAAGACGTTGATGGTGGCCTGCAGGGTGCCGATCGCGACGCCGGTGATAAGGCGCAGGATCAGCAGGACCTCATAGGACGGAGCGAAGACGGAGGCGAACATGCCCGCTGCGACAACGCAGACACCGAGCAGCAGTGTTTTCTGGCGGCCGATTACGTCCGCAATGGTGGAGACAAAAATGGAGCCCACAGCCATACCGACCAGAGCCGCGCTGAGCAGGAAACCAAGCTGCGCGCCGTTGAGGTCCCATTCCGCTGAAACCGCGGAAGCGCTGAAGGCCATGACCAGGACGTCGAAACCGTCGATCATGTAGAGAGCTGTACAAATTGCAATGATTCCGACTTGCCGCCGGCTCAGGGTGGAATCTTCGATCCGGTCTTTGAGGTGCATTCCTAGAATGCTAAAGGAGACCAGCGCCACAACGTGATTTCGCTCGCGTTATGGTCAGACCGTTACGCGGGCGCCCTAAGGGGAATCACAGCCCGGCATGTATCTGCCGTATAATTTCCAGCCCTCTCAGGGACTCGGCCGGGTCTACCGGCAGTTCTGCTCCGTCCAGGACGGCGGCGGCCAGTCCGGTGTAGAAATCCTGGTAGCGGCCGGCCTCGGTGGGCACGGCAGTGGTTGAACGGTCCGTTCCCAGCAGCCCCCAGCCGGCGAGGTCCTCCGAGCCATATCCGGAATCTCCCGGCCGCACGCCTGCATCCAGCTGCGCTTCCTGCGGGTCCGTGCCGTGTTTCACCCAGGCTGCTTTGGACCCGGTGACCCGGAATCTTTCCGCTGCCTGCGGCGCCAGCGCATTCATCGAGAGGTGGGACAGCACACCTGTTTTATGCTGCAGGACCACAAACGCGTCGTCGTCGGGCCCGCCGGCCTGGCGCCTGGACCGCACTTCCGCGTACACCGGTTCGGCCGGGCCAAAGAGCTGCAGCGCCTGGTCGATCAGGTGAGGGCCAAGGTCAAAGAGGATCCCGCCGCCGTCGTCCGCTCCAGCTTCTCGTTTCCAGGCCTTGGTGACGGCAGGCTTGAACGACTCCATCCGCGATTCGAAGCGGGTAACGGTACCCAGCTCGCCGCGTTCAAGCAGTCCTTTGAGCGTCAGGAAGTCCCCGTCCCAGCGCCGGTTCTGGAAGACGGTCAGCACCTGCCAGGCTGCGGCTGCAGCATCCATCAGCTGCCGGGCAGCTTCCGGAGAATGCGCAAAAGGCTTGTCCACGACGGCGCCGAGTCCGGCTTCCAGCGCGGCAAGGCCCAACGGCGCGTGCGTTGCGGGAGGTGTGCTGATGACCGCGAGGTCCAGGTCCGCGGCCAGCTCCAGGGCGGTTTCAGCCGTGGGCACGACGGCGGCAGCGGGGTACGCTGCCTGCGCCGCTGCCGCGCGGGCGGGGTCTGATGTGACGATCACGTCCAGTGCGTACCGCGGATCTGCGTCAATCAGCGGTGCATGGAAGACCCGCCCGCCCAGGCCGTAGCCAAACAGGACGGTACGAAGGCGCTGGTTTTCGGGCCGCTGGTCGGGGGCGGTCATGAGGTCTGGAAGTGCGTTTCGGAGGGTGCACCGTTGAGCTTGGCCACAATTTCCCCGGCCAGCACCTTCAATTTCAGGTTCCTGCTGTTGGAGGCACGCTTGAGGGTTTCGAATGCCTCGCTCTGGGAACAGCGGTTCTGGCCCATGATGATGCCGATCGCCAGGTCGATGTCTGTCCGGGACTGGAGCACGGTCTGCAGGTCCTCCACCGTGGTGGCCCGCTGTGACATCCGCACCGCGAGGCGAAGGGCCATGGAGGCTTCTTCGGCGTAGGTGCGGGCGACCCGTTTGAAGTCCTCGTCGAAGGTGTTTTCCGACCGGGAGTAAAGGTTCAGTGCCGCCCGGGCGTGCCCCTCCAGGGTGAGCGGCACGGCGTAGATGGAGCGCATCCCCTGGGCCAGGACGTGCTGCATGTACTCCGGCCACCGCTCGTCGGCGGAGGTGTCCGGAACATCCACGGCCTCGTGAACGCGGAGCGCGTGAAGGCAGGGCCCGTCGTCGAACGCGTACTGCATTTCATCCATTTCCAGCGCGGCGCTTTCACTGCTGGCAACCGTGTAGCTGTGTCCGCGGGAACGCTGCAGCGTGATGCCGCAGTAGACCGTGCCCCGCGAAGACAGGGAAGACGCACTGAGCCGGGCCAGCTGCTGCAGGAATTCGAGCACGTCCTCATGGTGAATCAGCAGGTCCTGCAGCTGCGCTGCCGTGGCAGTCGCAGACCTCAGATCGTCCATAGTGCACTGTTCCTTTTCAACCCCGGTGAACCGCACTAAAGCGCCCACGATTGTCGTGTTTGAGCTTAGATACTACGATATCGGGATACGGTCAAGACGCGGCCATGGCTTCTGTATACCCTTATGGAGTTATCGATGGGCCTGCCGGCGCACTTGCCGATCTGCCACCATTGCGGCGTTGACGATTACCTGATCTACGAGTTCTACACCGCGCCCACCCCTGATGGTCCGGGCGTTGTGAGCTACACCTGCTCCGCCTGCGAGACCTTCGCCGGGCATGAGGTGCCCGCTGACTGGGCTCCTCCCGGATGGCGCGTTGGACACTAATTCACCGCCGCCGATTCCCGGCGGGCTCGCCCTGCTGCTGGGTGCCGCGGCCCACCTCTCGGCCGAAGCCAGCCGCATGTTCCTTGCAGACCTGCAGCTGACCGAACACTCCGTGCGTGTGCTGAAGGTGCTCTCCGCCCCTGGAATGCAGGCGGCGAGGGTGGCCCAGCTGACCAATCTGAGTGTCGAAGAAACATCCTTTGGCCTGGCCTCGCTGCACCGGGCCGGTTACGCACGTCCCCGCCGGCCGGGGCGCTGGACGCGCACAGCATCCGGCACCGCAATGGTGGAAGAGCTCGCGGCGGTCCGGAAGAAGTGCGATGCCCGTGCGGGGGAAACTGAACTCCGCCAGGCCCTTTACGCTCTCATCCGGTCCATGGAGGACGAAGAGACTCCGGATCCGGTCTAGCCCCGGCAAAAGCGGCGGGTCCGGAGCAGCAGTGCTGCTCCGGACCCGCCGTCTTTTACCGGTATCGGGTATCCGCCGCTACGCAGCCGTGACCGGGAACCGCTCCCACACGCGGTGCTGTCCCAGCAGGGTGATCAGGCCGGGAACCAGTTCTTCCGGCGATTCCACCAGGATGCCCGGAGCGTCCTCCGGAATTCCGGAAGCACCCAGTACGCCGGCGCCGCTGCCCCAGGCGCCGAGCGCCTTCGAGTGGCGGTACGCCTCCGTGAGCAGGATGGCCACCCGAGGATCGATGGCCGGGTGCCCGGCCGGGTTTCCGGCCTTGGCGTCGAGGCTGTCCACCGCGTCGGTGCCGTATTCACCGGAACCGGCGACGATCACGGCGTCGAACTCCGTGGAGCGGGCGGTCAGGTACGTGCGCTGGACCGGGATCTGGCCACCCAGCATGCCGCCCTGCGGAGCGATAACCAGCGGAACCATGTCCGCTGCATCAACGGCGGCCCGGATCCGGGCCAGGGCCGCGAGGTCGGTGCTCTCGTCGGCGAGAATGCCGATGATCCGTCCGTCCACGGGCCAGGTGCGGCCAACCTGCTGCAGGGCAGGGCTCGGATCAGCGTTTTCAACCTTCACCGACGGGGCCGGCGCGGGCAGGCCGAGGCCTGCTGCCACTTCGGCGCACAGCCGCTCATCGATGTTGGCAAGCGCCTGAAGCTGCCGGACCTTGATGTTCTCCTCGTAGCACTTGCCGAGTTCGAAGGTGTAGGCCTGGATCACGTGGTCCTGCTCCACCGGAGTGAGGGAACGGAAGAACTGCCGCGGCTGGCTGTAGTGGTCGTCAAACGTCGCCGGGTTCTCCCGGACCTTCCGCGATTTGGCCACGGGGGCCGGCACATCGATGAAGGCGCCCATGTCCGCTCCGGCGAGGAACGGGCAGCCGCCGTCCAGCGAATTCGGCTGGTACGGAGCAGTTCCGCTGTGCACGGCATCCTGGTGGAAACCGTCACGGAGCATGTCGTTGACAGGTGCGTGGGGCCGGTTGATGGGGATCTGCGCGAAGTTCGGACCACCGAGCCGGGTCAGCTGCGTATCGATGTAGGAGAACAGTCGGCCCTGGAGCAGCGGATCGTTGGTGACGTCGATGCCCGGCACCAGGTGTCCGGGATGGAAAGCCACCTGCTCCGTTTCAGCGAAGAAGTTGGTCACGTTCCGGTTGAGCGTCATGGTGCCAATGATCTGCACCGGTGCCAGCTCTTCGGGGACGATCTTGGTTGGATCCAGCAGATCGATGCCCTCGAACATCTCGTCCTCGGTGTCCGGGAAGACCTGGACACCAAGGTCCCATTCCGGGTAGGCGCCGGCTTCGATGGCGTCTGCCAGGTCCCGGCGGTGGTAGTCGGGGTCCATGCCGTTGATGATCTGCGCTTCTTCCCAGACCAGCGAGTGCACCCCAAGGCGCGGCTTCCAGTGGAACTTCACGAGGGAGGTCTCCCCCTTGGCGTTGACCACCCGGAAAGTGTGGACACCAAAGCCTTCCATGGTCCGGTAGGACCGCGGAATGCCGCGGTCGGACATGTTCCACATGGTGTGGTGCTGGGCCTCGGTGTGCAGCGAGACGAAGTCCCAGAAGGTGTCATGCGCACTCTGTGCCTGAGGGATCTCCCGGTCCGGGTGCGGCTTGCCGGCGTGGATGACGTCGGGGAACTTGATCGCGTCCTGGATGAAGAAGACCGGGATGTTATTCCCTACGAGGTCGAAGGTTCCTTCATCCGTGTAGAACTTGGTGGCGAACCCGCGGGTGTCGCGGACCGTGTCTGCGGAGCCTCTGGAACCCAGCACGGTGGAGAAGCGGACAAAGACCGGGGTCTGGGCGTCGCGGGCCAGGAAACTTGCCCGGGTAATGCCTTCTGCTGCTCCGTTGGCGACGAACACGCCGTGTGCTGCTGCACCGCGGGCATGGACCACACGCTCGGGAATGCGCTCGTGGTCGAAGTGTGTGATCTTCTCACGCAGGTGGTGGTCCTGGAGGAGGACGGGTCCGCGGGGACCGGCCTTGAGGGAGTGGTCCGTGTCCCGCAGCCGTGCGCCCTGCGCCGTCGTCAGGTAGCGCCCGGACTGTGCATTCGAGGTCTTGGGTGCACCGGTGGGGACGCCCGTGGGAGAGACCGTTTCGGGACCGTCCTGGTCCGGCTTTGGCGGAAGCGGATCGTGCGGCTCCGTGGGTTCCGCGAGCGAGGGTTCCTGCGGTGCGGGAGCACCGGGAATGGGAAGTCCGTTGGCTGATGTGTAATCTGACATATGGCCTCCATCTAGTGGAACTTATTGCTGCACCGGAGGGCAGCTCCAAGTAGAGCGTACCGAAAAATTAGTAAGGGTACTTAACATGTGACCCTACCGGCGTGCCTTTGCCCAACGCAAAGGACGGACCCGCCTGTAGGGGGGAGCACAGGCAGATCCGTCCTTCGTGGGGGTTTCCCCCATACCGTCCGGCCAGTCCGGCCCCTCAGCGGGCGGGACTCTTCAGACGGACATTCATGGGCCCGGCATCCTGAACCGGGCTGTTCTCAGCGCTCTTCGGGCAGCTAGTCCCACAGGCAGTCGGCCCAGGCAGCGTCCCTCAGGTAGTCCCTTGCCGGCCCTACGCTCCAGAGTTCACCTCGGGATTCGACGTAGCCCATTCCGCGCATGTCCTCGACAGTGCCTTCGTCGCAGCCCAGGACCGTACCGAGATCCTTGTCGTCAGCAGCCAGAACTACTTCATTCCGTTGCGACACCGTGACCGCCTCCTTCTCCGTGACGACTTCCCCCCGGTCCATCCGGCGGAGTTAGTGCTTATCCAGGAGCATGGCTTCGCGCTCCGTGCTCCACGTCCGGGCGTACAGCCCCATCGCGGCTTCTTCCCGCAGTGAGAGCCCCAGCCGGTTCAGCAGCATGTGTGCCTGGTAGACCGTCAGGTGCTGTGCACTGCGGCTTACACGCGCCTTGTCTGCCCGGTAGAGGTAGGTGTCCATGGTGCGGAACCAGCGGCGCCGCCAGTTTTCCACGGCCGATTCAGCAGCAGTGGCTGCCATCAGCCGGTGGGTCGGCATCACTTTGGCGCCCACCTGGACGGTCATGGCCTGCCGCACGCTCGCTGCCCGCGGGCCGAAACCGGCAGTGCAGCTGCGCAGGTGGCTGTCCCAGTAGTAATCCCAGGAAAGCCGGCGCCGGTCGGGCCAGCTCGAGGCACGAGGGCCCTTCATCATGCTGCGTGCCGAATCGAACAGCAGCAGGGAGCCAAGGGCCCAGCGGTTCTGCACCTTCGGGAACCGGGCCGTTGCCCACGTACCGAGGTCCGAGGACAGCTCGAAGACCTCCTCCGCAAGGGCAAGTCCTTCAACTCCGCCGTACTTGGCAAGATCCGCCTCGATCCGCGGATCCTGCTGTTCCATTCCGCCCGGGCTCAATCGGTCGCTGGCCGGATCTCCGAAGGCGTGCGTCACGGTCAGATGGCCGATGACGCCGTTCGCCTGTTCCTGGAGAGCCACCAAAAGGGACTTAAGCCGGTCAAGCGTTTCCTGGGGTGCCAGGACCTTCATTCGCACATGGGCGTTCGCAGGCTCAGAGCAGCGGGTGTAAAACCACCGCTGCGCCCCCCATAGCTGGGCCTGCGCCGCCAGCGGGGTAACCAGTTCTCCAATGATGCCGTCCGCTACATCGAAGCCGCCGGTATAGATGGATAGAGTCCACCATTGAGTGCTTGCATTAGTTCGCGAGGCGTTTCGAACTGCTGTTAGCTGACTCATGGCGCTCTTCCTCCGGGTTCAAGTCTGGTTACCACCGCTGGGGCGGGTCTAGATGTGTTGCTGGTTGGTTCATCCCCCAAAAGAGGGGCCTAAATTAGAACCATTCCCAGCTCTTGATGGAAACCGGTGCAGTTGCCTTCTTCATGGTCGTATCCCCTCTTTTAGTTCGGCTGGTTGCACAGCCGGTCGTGTTTGACTCCGAAAGCTTCCCCCGCGCCTCAACGGCCTGTCCACCGTTACCAATTTCAGCTTCCTGTCATGTCCGGTTGGTGCCCCGGGGGCTGCCGGCACGACTCCGCCGCTACCCCGAATCCCTTGAAAAAGTGCGGATTTCAGCCTTTTGGGTACCGAACTACCAAGTGAGGGTGGACAATGGCATTAAGCTGTCATGTCATTCTCTCCGGGTTCCAATTCTGAGCGGGAACGTCTTGCCCGGAGGCTGGCAGCAGACCGGGATTCAGTGCCGCGCCGGGGCGCGGGCACCGTCCCTCACCCCCGCAGTTGGAGGAGGAAGCTTGCTCGATCAGGTGTCGGTTGAGGTGTACCGTTACGCGGTCTCTCATCCGGGTTGGACCCCTGCAGAAGCATCGGATGCGCTCGGCTACACCTCGCGCGCCATTGACCGCGCGGTGGAGGAGCTGCAGGCCCGCTGCCTGCTTTTCACGGAAGGCACGGGGAACCCCGTCTACACGGCAGTCTCCCCCGACGTCGCGCTGGCAGAGCTGGTGGATCCGGATGAACGCGCGATGCTGGAACTTCGGGCCAGCATCGGAGCCAAGCGGCGGGAACTGGCCAGCCTGGTGCCCACCTTTGCCGAAGCACGCCGGCAGGTGGCAGCGGACGCATCGGTGGAGGTACTGGAGGACCCGGAGCAGGTCCAGCGAGTTCTCATTGAGTACGGCCGCTCGGCGGCGGAAAGCGTCCTGATCGCCCGGCCGGGCCATGGCTCCAATGCCGACTTCCAGGAAGAAAGCGTGCAGAAGGACCTGGACCTGCTGCGTGCCGGGGTGAAGCGCCAGACCCTCTATCACTCCAGCACCCGGGACCACGTACCCACCTGCAAGGCCGTGGAACGCATCAGTGAGGCCGGCGGGGAGTTCCGCACCCTGCCGTATGTTCCCCTGCGCACCCTCATCTTCGATGACAAGGTGGCGGTAGTGGCCCGTCAGCTGCACACCTATGACAGGGCGGGGCTGGTCATCCGGGACCCCAACCTCATAGGCCTCTTCACCAAGCTCTTCGAGTTTGCGTGGAGCCTGGCGGAACCATTCCTGGCCGATGACCCGGGCAAGGGAGGCCTGAACAGCACCCAGCGCTCCGTGCTCGCCGGGCTGGCGGCCGGTCACTCTGACGAGGTCATCGCCCGCAGAGTGGGCATCAGCGTCCGGACCTGCCGCCGGCACATCGCCTGGATGCTGGAGGAACTAAAAGCCGAGAGCCGCTTCCAGGCCGGCATCAAGGCCCACAAGGCGGGCTGGATCTAGAAAACTTGTGTTGCTTCCCGGTCAACCCGAGTGCCATGATGTGGCATGACGTTTGAGGAAACAACGGGGTCAGTGCTGACCCCGGAAGCACAGGTTGCGCTGGACAGGGCCACCGGATCCGCCCACCGCCACTACGAACTTCTGTCGGACCGGGCGTTCCACATCAAGCAGTCGGCGGTTCGGGACGTCTTTGACATTTCGATCCGTTCCGACCTCATCTCCCTGGCCGGCGGCAGTCCGTACATGCAGGAGCTGCCGCTGGAGGAGCTCGCGGAGACAACCGCTTCGATCATCCGCACCCAGGGCCTGGCAGCCCTGCAGTACGGCCCGGGCCAGGGCCTTCAAGAGCTGCGTGAGCTCGCGTGCGAAGTCATGGCAGCGGAAGGAATCCTCGACGCGGATCCGGCCGACGTCGTCATCACCACCGGTTCCCAGTCCGGACAGGACGTGGCCGCCAAGGTCTTCTGCAATCCCGGTGACGTAGTGCTGTGCGAGGATCCCACCTATGTGGGCGCGCTGAACGCCTTCGAGTCCTACGAAGTCGATATCCAGCCGGTCGCCATGGATGCGGAGGGCCTGATTCCGGAGGCCCTCCGGGAACGGATCGCTTCACTGCGTGCCGCCGGCAAGACGGTGAAGATGCTCTACACGATCCCCAGCTTCAACAACCCCAGCGGCATCACGCTCTCCGCCGGGCGCCGCGGCGAAGTGGTGCAGATCTGCCGCGAGAACAACATCCTGGTGCTCGAGGACAATCCTTACGGGCTGCTGCGGTTCGACGGCGAGCCGCTGGCGCCGCTGCGGGCCTCGCACCCGGAGGACGTCCTGTATCTGGGCTCCTTCTCGAAGATTTTCTCCCCCGGGATGCGGCTGGGCTGGGCGCTGGTGCCGCGGCACCTTTTCCGCCGGTTTTACCTCGCCTGCGAAGCCGTGGTGCTCTGTCCTTCTCCCCTGACCCAGATGATCACTGCGGCCTACCTGCGGGACTACGACTGGATGGGACGCATCCGGGACTCGCGCCGTCTGTACGCGGACCGCTGCGCCGCCATGCTCGCAGCACTGACAGAAGAGATGCCCGACAGCGTGAGCTGGACGGTGCCGGACGGCGGCTTCTTTATCTGGGTAAGCCTGCCGGAGGGGATCGACACGTACCCCCTGCTCGCCGAAGCCATTGAAGCAGGGACGGTCTTCATTCCGGGAACAGCCTTCACCCCCGGCGATGAACCCAGTTCCAGGCTGCGGCTGGCTTTCAGCGCAGTCTCGGAAGAGGACATCACTGAAGGCGTCAGGCGCCTCGCACCGGTGATCCGGCGGGCAGTCGCCGCTGCAGGAACGGTTTAGGGACGGCGCGCACCCGGCCGGTGTTCACCGGCCGGCCGTGGCTACTTCCGCCGGCGGCGGTCGAAGATTGGCACCACAATCACGAACAGCAGGGCCATGATGGCCAGCCGCCAGAGCATGCCCAGGTTCGGGAACAGGATGATCAGCAGGCTGGAGACGATAAAGGCGCCGACGAGGATCCAGGCCGTCCGCTTCCAGTCGATCTGCGGTCCGCCCCCGCGGTTTTCGGGTCCGGGGTTCATTGACATGCTGCTCCGATCGTTGGGTCCCTTTCGAGCCTAGTCCAGAAGCAGGGCAGGTTCTTCCAGGATGGCTGCTACGTCAGCCATAAAGCGTGCCGAAAGGTCGCCGTCGACCACCCGGTGGTCAAAGGAGCCGCCAAGCGTTGTGATCCAGCGCGGGATCACTTCGCCGTCGAGCACCCAGGGCTTCTGCTTGATCGTGCCGAAAGCAACGATCGCGACTTCCCCGGGGTTGATGATCGGTGTGCCGGTGTCGATGCCCAGGGCACCGATATTGGTGATGGTCAGAGTCCCGCCGCGCATGTCTGCGGGCGGAGTCTTGCCAGCCCGGGCCGTGGTGGCGAGCTCATTCAGCGCCACCGCAAGCTCCTTGAGCGAGAGATCCTGGGCGTCCTTGATGTTCGGGACCATAAGCCCGCGCGGTGTGGCCGCGGCAATGCCGAGGTTCATAAAGTGCTTGACGTGGATCTCGTCTCCGGCCCAGGTCGCATTGACGGAAGGGTTCCGGGCAGCGGCCCAGATGACGGCCTTGGCCAGGATCAGCAGCGGAGAAACCTTGATTCCTTCGAAGTCCCGTGAGGCTTTCAGGCGCTTGACGAATTCCATGGTGCGTGAGGCATCAACGTCCACGAAGATGCTCACGTGCGGGGCACTGAAGGCACTGTCCACCATTGCCTTTGCGGTGGCCTTGCGGACTCCCTTGACCGGAATCCGCTCGATTCGGCGTTCCTGGGGCTTGGTGGAGGGAGACCAGAAGGTATCCGCGGAGTCGACCTCGGATTCACGCTGTGCCTGGTAACTGATCAGGTCCTGCTTGGTCACCTCACCTCCGGCACCGGTTGCCGGAACATCGGCCAGGTTGATGCCCAGGTCCTTGGCGGCCTTGCGGACCGGAGGCTTGGCCAGCACACGCTGCACAAGACGGTTGATGCGGTCCTGGACTGCCGCGCCTGCAGCAGCGACGGCAGCCCCGCGGGGATCGATGCGTGCTGCACTCCGGGCCTCGGAGGATACCGGCGAAGGGGACAGGGTTTCGGGTGCCGGTTCCGATTTGGTCTCAACGGCCGGTGCTGGGGCCTGCGCGGCCACTGCAGATCCTGCCCGGTTCCGGCGCGGACGCCGGCGGACGGCGTCGGCCTTGGGGCCGGTCCCCGTCAGGGATGCCGACGGCGGTCCATCGGCCGCGCCCGCCGTCGTCGTTTTCTCCGCCTTTGCAGAGGCCTTGCCCGCCTTGCCGGGGGCAGCCTTTCTGCCGGCTCCGGAGGTATCCACCTGGAAGATGGGGGTGCCTACCTCCACCGTGGTGCCTTCCTGGATCAGGATGCCGCTGACGGTGCCAGCGAACGGAGATGGAAGCTCCACCAGCGACTTGGCGGTCTCGATTTCCACGATCACGTCATTGATGGCGACGGTGTCGCCTTCCTTGACCCGCCACTGGACGATTTCGGCCTCGGTCAGGCCTTCCCCGACGTCGGGCAGTTTGAATGTTTTCTCAGTCATGGCATCTCGATCTGGCGTGGGCCGGAGGACCGGCGGCGGAAGCTTCGGGCGGGGCTCTGTCAGTAGGAGAAGACAGTGTCGAGGGCGTCGAGCAGCCGGTCGATGTCCGGCAGGTAGTGCTCCTCGACGGCGGCAACGGGGTAGGGCATGTGGAATCCGCCGACGCGCAGGACGGGCGCTTCCAAATGCAGGAACGCACGCTCAGCGACGCGGGAAGCGATCTCTCCGCCGATTCCGCCGAAGGTGGGGGCCTCGTGCGTGACAATCAGCCGGCCGGTGCGGCGCACCGATTCGGTGACGGTGTCGAAGTCGATTGGCGAGATGGAGCGCAGGTCGATGACCTCGATGCTCCGGCCGTCTTCGGCGGCAGCT
Source organism: Arthrobacter sp. NPDC055585 (assembly GCF_053619115.1). Lineage (NCBI taxonomy): Bacteria > Bacillati > Actinomycetota > Actinomycetes > Micrococcales > Micrococcaceae > Arthrobacter > Arthrobacter sp. NPDC055585. The sequence goes on along the minus strand of NZ_JBSHIT010000008.1, from coordinate 7,001 downwards.
TCGGCAGCCGCCAGCGCTACGGGCACCAGCGGCCCGTAGGCAACGATTGTGGCGTCTGTTCCGGTGCGCAGGATCTGGGCGGTGTACGGGTCTCCCGACGGCGCGGAGGTGTCCACCTCGCCCTTGAGCCAGTAGCGGCGCTTGGGTTCGAAAACGATCACCGGATCCTTGCCCTGCATCGCCTGCTGGATCATCCAGTAGCCGTCCTGCGGGTTGGAGGGGGCGAGGATGCGCAGCCCGGCGGTGTGGGCGAAGAGCGCTTCGGGGGATTCCGAGTGGTGCTCGATCGAGCCGATGCCGCCGCCGTAGGGAATCCGGATGACAACGGGTGCACTCAGGGCACCCTCGCTGCGGGAGTGCATCTTGGCCAGCTGCGTGGTGATCTGGTTGAACCCGGGGAAGACGAAGCCGTCGAACTGGATTTCGCAGACCGGACGGTAGCCGCGCAGGGCCAGGCCGATCGCGGTGCCGATGATGCCGGATTCCGCGAGCGGTGTGTCCATAACGCGGTCGGTGCCGAATTCGGCCTGCAGGCCTTCGGTGATGCGGTAAACGCCGCCCAGGGCGCCGATGTCCTCGCCCATCAGGAGAGTTTTGGGGTCCGCCGCCAGTCCGGCGCGCAGACCGGCGTTGATGGCCTTGGCCATGGTCATGGTGCTCATGCGCCGGCCCTTTCCTCGGTGTCATTGGTGCCGGCCGCTTCCTCTGCGTCGGCGAATCCGTCCTCGTAGGCCTGGTGGAAGGCCAGTTCCTCAGCAATAAGCGGGTGCGGTTCGGCGTAGACGTCCGCGAAGGAATCGGTGAACGACGGCGGCTCCATGGCCTGCACGTCTGCGCGCAGCTGTGCTGCCAGCTCATCTGCTTCGGCGGTGAGGCAAGCGAAGAAGGCGTCATCCCCGGCACCGGTGGAACGAAGGTGCTTTTCCAGGCGGGTCAGCGGGTCGCGGCCAATCCAGGCCTGCTCGTCGGCGGACAGCCGGTACTTGGTGGGGTCATCCGCGGTGGTGTGCGCACTCATCCGGTAGGTAAACGCTTCGATCAGCACCGGACCCTTGCCGCTGCGGGCGTGTTCCAGCGCCCAGCGGGTCACGGCATGGACTGCCAGGACATCGTTGCCGTCCACGCGGATGCCGGGGAAGCCGTAGCCCTGCGCGCGGTTGGCCAGCGGGATGCGGGACTGGACCTCGGTGGGCACGGAAATTGCCCAGTGGTTGTTCTGGCAGAAGAACACCACAGGAGCGTCGTAGGACGCAGCGAAGACCATCGACTCGTGGACGTCGCCCTCGGAGCTGGCGCCGTCGCCGAAGTACGCGACTGTGGCACCGGCAGGCTGGGACGGATCGGCTGCGTTGTCCCGCGCCATACCCATGGCGTAGCCGACGGCGTGCGGCACCTGGGCGGCGAGCACCAGGGTGTAGAGGTGGAAGTTGGACTCGCGCGGATCCCATCCGCCGTGCGAAATGCCGCGGAAACGGCGCAGCAGGTCGGAGAGCTTCAAGCCGCGGGTCAGCGCAACGCCGTGTTCCCGGTAGGTCGGGAAAACGTAATCCTGCCCGGCCAGGGCACGGCCGGAGCCGATCTGGGCGCCTTCCTGTCCGGTGAGCGGAACCCACATGACCAGTTCGCCCTGACGCTGCAGTGCTGTGGCCTCGGTATCGAACCGGCGGATGAGGAACATGTCCCGGTAGAAGGAGCGCAGGGCCTTGTCATCGACGTCCTCGGCGTACCGGCCGTACAGCTCGTGTCCGGTGCGTTCCCCTTCCGGGGTCAGCAGCTGGACCATGCCGTCCGGTGAGCTGCCGGGGGCAGGCACCAACGTCTCATTCAGCGCCGTCGAATCGAATTCGGTGGCGGGCAAGTGCTCCAGGGCCATACCTCTCCTCGCCAGGGCAGACTTTCAGGTCCGCCCCCGCTAGAAATATGCCGCCGCAGGAATATGTACCCGTGGTGGCATATATGTGGAAGTTACTTCCCACAGCCTAACGAGGGCGGAGACCCTGAAAGCACTTAGGACACGCTAGGAAACCCGGAGCCCTTTTGTATAGGTTGCACATAAAGCGAGGAATCGGCTGTTGGCTTCCTGCTCGCCGATGGTGACACGCACACCTTCGGTACCGAAGGCACGCACTGCCAGCGCCTGCTGCTCGGCCAGCACTGCAAACTCGGGGGTGTTCCCCCCCAGCGCGAGCCAAACGAAGTTGCCCTCAGCCTGGGGAATTGCCCAGCCGAGCTCCTTCAGGCCCTCAACCACGCGGGTCCGCTCTGCAACCAGCGCTTGTATTCTTTCCACAAGTTCGCCGTGGTGCTTCAGCGAAGCGATAGCCGCCTGTTCCGCGATCTGCGACACGGCGAACGGGACCGCCGTGACCCGGAGGTACTGCGTCAGGTGCGGATGGGAAATTGAATAGCCGACGCGCAGGCCGGCCAGGCCGGCACCCTTGGAGAAGGTCCTGAGGACAACCACGTTCTGGTAGCGGCGGTAGATTTCCACGCCGTTGACGGCGTCCGGGTCGCGGACGAAGTCTTCGTAGGCTTCGTCAATGACCACGATTACGTCTGAGGGGACCTTTGCAAGGAAGCCCTCAACCTCTTCCGCGCTCAGCACCGGGCCGGTGGGGTTGTTCGGGGTGCACAGCAGGATCAGCTTGGTGCGGTCTGTGACTGCTGCCGCCATGGCATCGAGGTCGTGGCGTCCGTCGGAGAGCAGCGGGACCTGAACACTGCGGGAACCGGAGAGTCCCACCGAAATGGGGTAGGCCTCGAAGGACCGCCACGGGTAGATGACCTCATCCTGGGTGCCGTCCTCGTTCTGCCCGGCAAAGGTGGCCAGGAGCTGGTTCAGCGCGCCCAGGCTTCCCCCGCCGGTGACGATGTCCTCAGCAGGGACATCGAGGAAGGACGCCAGTTCCGTCCGCAGCGCCGTTGCCAGCGGATCGGGGTAGCGGTTTACATTCGGGTGGGCAGCAATTGCTTCCAGGACTGAAGGCAGCGGCGGGAAGGGGTTCTCATTGGAGGAGAGCTTGTAGCTCTGCAGCCCTTCAATAGCCACGGGCGGTTTTCCAGCTGCGTAGCGCGGCAGCCGGTCAACCACCGGGCGCGGACTAGTGCCGGGCGCCGGATCAGCCACAGCGTTGGTGTCATTCTCGGTAGTGGTCATGGCTTAAGACTAGTCCGGATTTACAGGTGCTTATGTGACGCGCTGCACAGGCTGACCCGGCGGGAATTTGTCCGGTGCTTGGGGCTCCGCAACCGCTGTGCCAGCATTAGGGCATGCGCCTTGTGCTGACAATCCTCATTAATGCCCTCGCCCTGTGGGTTGCCGCTTGGGCACTGCCCGGAATCGTGGTGGGGGAATCCGGAACGCCGGCGACCGGGAACTCCACCCTGGACATCGTGCTGGCCTACCTCTTTATTGGGCTGGTCTTCGGCGTGGTCAACGCCCTGGTGCGTCCGATCGTCCGGCTGCTGGCCCTGCCGCTGACCATCCTGACGCTCGGCCTCTTCACCGTGATCATCAATGCCGCCATGCTGATGCTCACGGCCTGGCTCACCAGCTTCACGCCCGTGCACTTTGAGATTGACTCCTTCTTCTGGACGGCCATCTTCGCCTCGATCATCATCTCCCTGGTCTCCCTGGTGGCCGGTTCACTGGCCGGTACCCGCCGTTAGTTGTCCCGGCGCACGACGCGCGGCAGGGACGGGCCAGGCGCCGGTCCGGGCGGGCCTTTCGGCACCACCTGAATCGGCGGCCGGCGGTCCCTGCGGCGAAACCGGTACAGTTCCCGGGCAGCAACGCTGCCCACACCCACCACAGCGCCTACACCGGCCAGCGATCCCCGGAGTGACGGGTCAGTGCTTTGGTCCGCAGCCGCTGCCCCTTCGAGGTACACGGGCAGTTTGTGGGCCGGACCCAGCCCGCCCTGTCCGGGAAGTACCGGGACGTCATCCGTCAGCGTCATGGTGACGCGGTTGAGTGTGTCGGGGTTGGAGGTGCCGTCCGCTCCGGGCACCCAGTCCTGGACGTGCTCCAGGTGCAGAGCCTGCGTCTCGGGCGGGATGTCGGCATCTCCGGCCGGCGCACCGGCGGTAAGAACGTAACGGACATCCAGCCCGGAGGTTTCCCGGAGGTACCCGGCGGCGTGCGCAGCATGGATGCCGCCCTGGCTGTAACCCACCAGAACGACGGCATCTCCGGCTTCCGCTTTGGCCTGCCGCAGGGCCTCCGCCACGGCGGCAGCAATAAACCGGCTTTCCTCGGCCCTGCCCTCGGCGTTGCCGTAGTTGTCGAACGGGTTCTTCCCTGCGCTTCCTCCGCCCGTCTGGGTTCCCGGCAGCGTCACCACAAACACACCTGCTCCGCCGCCCGGGGGCTCCACCCGCAGCACCTCAACAACACCGGGATCGTTCTCGCGCAGCAGCACAGCGCTTCGTTCCAGGAGCCCTGCAGCGCCGCCGGACAACTCGATCTTCTCCCCCTCCCCTACCGGGGGCTGGACCCGCTCAACCTCGATCTCCCGAAGCGCGGCCGGCCCACCGAATAGGGCGGCCAGTACGCGCAGGGCCGCAGTATCGATAAACCTCACGGGCAGCGACTCCACTGCCCTTAGCTTTGGGAACCCGCCCGGTCCGGGGTCCAGGAGCACCATGCCCAGCGGCAGCAGCCCGGGCAGCGCGGCAATCCGTTCAGTACGTCCCTCGGCGTCCCGGTATTCGTGCACCGCCAAGCGCAGCTTTGATGCTGTGCCAGCGGCCGATTCAATACAGCTGCGGAGCAGGAAGAGGGCCCGGTCCAATTCAGTCCTGGCTGTTTCGGCCGCACTGGCAGGCTGTATCCGGATCCATGCTGCTTCCTCTCCGCTCATCCGCTCGAGGGCCGATGCAATCTCCCGCAGGGTTCCGGCAGATGAATCCAGCCGGGCGGCCCGGGCTTCCAGAGCATCGAACTCGACCAGGATGCTGTTCTGTCCCCCGCGGACCGTATAGGCCGGCGAGGGCACCGGGCATGTTTCCAACGGTCCTGTTACCCCCAGACTTCAAGCTGATTGGTTGCAGACACCGTCCGGCGGGCCGAGGCGGCCCGCTCCATGGCCTCCCGGCACATCCCCAGCTCGCGTGCCAGCACATGCAGCTGGTCCTGAAACGCCCTGCCGGCCGGGGACCGCCACTCCTCCTCGCGCGTGTCCCCAAGCTCATGCTGCAGCCGGCCCACTTCCTCGGCATGTGCTTCAAGAACCTGCGCCGCCTCCCCTGCCCGCTGCGCCTGTGCCGCCGCTTCTCCGTCTGTCACACCCTGCCCCTGTCATCCTGCAGCCGCCCCGGGCGCCCGCGTTGCCCGCGTTGCCCGCAGTGCCCGCGTTGCCCGCCAAAGCCGGCACCTCCTGCCGCACCGGAACCGCAACCGTAGGCAGGTACGCGGCGCCGGCGTCGTGCGCCTTTTCGATCCGTGGAAACAGGTTCGGCTTCAGGTGCCTGTGGAGGAAGGTTCAGCGTCCTGTCACGGAATCGGCCGCAGCGCGCGACCGTGGAAGAATTGGCCCATGGCCGATTCTTCTTCCGCACCCCGCGTTTCCCTTGCCTCCGTGACCCCCGCAATCGCGCTGGGGCCGCTGGACGGCCGGTACCGCTCCGCGACCGCACCGCTGGTCGACTACCTCTCCGAAGCCGCACTGAACCGCGACCGCACCCATGTTGAGGTCGAGTGGCTGATCCACCTCACCTCCAACTCGGTCCTGCCGGGCACCTCGCCGCTGACAGCCGAGCAGCAGGCGCAGCTGCGGGAGATCGTCTCCGGGTTCGACGGGAACTCCGTCACCGAGCTGGCCGAAATCGAGCAGGTCACGGTTCACGACGTGAAGGCCGTGGAGTACTACATTGGCCGACGGCTGGCCGCGATCGGCATTGAGAACCTCACACCGCTGGTGCACTTCGGCTGCACCTCGGAAGACATCAACAACCTTTCCTATGCCCTGGGCGTGAAGGGTGCCGTGGAGAACGTCTGGCTGCCCGCAGCCCGGAAAATGGTGGCCCAGATCGCCGCCATGGCCGAAGAAACCCGCGCCGTGCCCATGCTCTCCCGCACCCACGGCCAGCCCGCCACCCCCACCACGCTGGGCAAGGAACTCGCCGTCACCGTGCACCGCCTGACCCGCCAGCTGGACCGCGTGGCCGGCACCGAGTTCCTCGGCAAGATCAACGGCGCCACCGGCACCTACGCCGCGCACTACGCCTCCGTTCCGGGTGCCGACTGGCAGCAGGTGGCCAAGTCCTTCGTTGAGGGCCTGGGCCTGACCTGGAACCCGCTCACCACCCAGATCGAGTCGCACGACTGGCAGGCCGAGCTCTACGCGGACATGGCCCGCTTCAACCGGATCCTGCATAACTTCTGCACGGACGTGTGGAGCTACATCTCCATTGGCTACTTTGCCCAGATCCCCGTTGCCGGTGCCACGGGTTCCTCCACCATGCCGCACAAGGTGAACCCGATCCGCTTCGAGAACGCCGAGGCGAACCTGGAAATCTCCAACGGCCTGCTGGACACCCTGGCCTCCACGCTGGTCACCTCCCGCTGGCAGCGTGACCTCACCGATTCCTCCTCGCAGCGGAACATCGGCGTGGCCTTCGGGCACTCCCTGCTGGCGATCTCCAACGTGGCCAAGGGCCTGGAGCGCCTGAACGTCGCCGAAGACGTGCTCGCTGCAGATCTGGACACCAACTGGGAAGTCCTCGGCGAAGCCATCCAGATGGTGATGCGGGCGGAGGCCATTGCCGGCGCTCCGGGCATGGAAAACCCCTACGAGCGGCTCAAGGAACTCACCCGCGGACACCGCGTGGACGCCGAGCGCATGAAGGAATTCGTCTCCGGGCTGGGCCTGCCGGCCGAGGCCGAGGCACGCCTGCTCGCACTCACCCCGGCCAGGTACATCGGCATCGCCAAAAACCTGGTGGACCACCTGCAGAAGTAGGGGAACACCAAACAACGACGGCGGGAGGCCGGGTTCGAA
>NZ_JBSHIT010000007.1:113995-267804 GCF_053619115.1 Arthrobacter sp. NPDC055585 | reverse complement strand
CCGGTCATCTGTGACCGGCGGGCCGCCCTTTGCGTGCATCGGGGCCCGGCGGCGGTAGATTAGCCGTGTGTCTGCCAAATCTGCCGAAAAGCGCACCGAGCGCCTGCTGAACCTGGTCATAGCCCTGCTTTCGACCCGGCGCGGTTTCACCAAGCACGAGCTGTTCGAGGAAATCGAGCTCTATTCCGAAGCTGCCACCGCCGAGGCGAGGGAGAAGCTCTTCGACCGGGATAAGAAGTTCCTGCGCGAGCAGGGCATCCCCGTGGAGTCCTACAGCGAGGATCCGCTCTACGAACAGGACAATTCCCTGCAGCGCTACCGCATCCGTAGTGAGGAGTACCGGCTGCCCGAGGTGACTTTCACCCCGGCAGAATCGGCTGTCCTGGCCTTGGCTGCCCAGATGTGGGAACAGGCTTCACTCGGCTCCGCGGCGGCCCGGGCACTGCGCAAACTCCGTGCCCGCGGTGTTCTGGCCGAAGACGCCGCAGCCAGCCCGGTCCACCCGGCGATCCGCACCGCGGATCCGAATTTCGACAAGGTGTTCCGCGCCGTAACCGGCCGGACACCCATCAGCTTCGGCTACCGGGCATCTGACGGCCGGGAATCTTCCCGCTCCGTTCAGCCCTGGGGCATGGGATCACGGTACGGCCACTGGTACCTGGTGGGCTGGGACACAGACCGCAACGCCGAACGCTGGTTCCGGCTCTCCCGGATGACGAGCGGCGTAACTGCCGCCAGGGGCAGTTACACCGTCCCGCAGGGCTTCGACATCCATACATCCCTTGCTGCCCTGGACTCGGTGTTTGCTCCGGCGTCTGCAGCGGTGGATGTTCGTGCCGGTGCAGGCGCTGAGCTGCGGCTCCGGGCCACCGGCTCCCCGGACGACCAGGCAGCACTGCCCGACCCCGGCCCCGGATGGGACAGGCTCTGGTTTACCGTCACCGATCTGGATTCCCTTGCGGCTGACACGGCAGCCCTGGGCAGCGCAGCCCGGGCGGTCCATCCGCCTGAGCTGAGGGCGGGTGCACGCAGCGCCCTGTCCCGTGCACGCAGCCTTCAGGCCGAGCCGGTTCCGGCGTTTTCGGAGCCGGCGGCTGTCCGCAGCACCGTACCCAAGAATGCCGGTGCGCAGGAACGGCTTAGCCGGCTGCTGGATCTGGTTCCCTACATCCTGGCCAATCAGGGCGCAGACCTGGCGGAGACCGCGGGGAAGTTCGGCGTCAGCCCGGAACAGCTGGCTTCGGACCTGAACCTGCTGTTCGTCAGCGGACCCCGCTATTACCCCAACGGGCTGATGGACGTGAATTTCGAAACCGGGGAGATCTACATCGACAACGCGGAGAACCTCTCGCAGCCGGTGCGCCTGTCCATGGATGAAGCTGCTGCCCTGGTGGTCGGACTGGACACCCTCGCGGCCCTTCCCGGGGCCGCTCCGACGGACGCCGTGACCTCCGCCCACGCCAAGCTTACGGAAGCCGCCGGTGCGGCCGCGGGTGCGGGAACGTCCCTGGCCGCTGAACTGCTGCCCGGGGGAACACCCCCGGATCTGCTGAATGATCTGCAGCAGGCCGTCACGGGCCGCAGGCGCCTGGCCATCCGGTATGTTGTCCCGAGCCGCGACGAGGTCTCCGACCGGGTGGTAGACCCCCGCCGCATCTTCTCGGACAACAACACCTGGTATCTGGATGCGTGGTGCCACCGCGCACAGGCCGGCAGGTTCTTCCGGGTGGACCGGATCCTGTCCATCACAGACAGGGGAGAGGCAGCCGGGGATCTGCCTGCACCGGATCCGCAGTTCCCCTCCAGCCTTTTCACCCCGGGGGAGGCGGACGAGTTTGTCACAATCCGCCTTTTGCCGGACGCGGCCTGGGTGGCGGACGCCTACCACGCCGAGCGTCGCGCCGCGCTTCCGGACGGCAGCCAGGCAGTGGTGCTGCGTACCGCCAACTCCGGCTGGATTCCGGGGTTTATTGCCCGGCTGGCAGGTTCCGGGGCGGTACTGGAACCCGAAAGCCTGCGCCGGGATACGCAGGCTTGGCTGAACGAGGCGGCGAACTACGAATGAACAGGCGGTGAACCCCTGAGCCGGAGCACCCGTTTTTGCGCCGGTTCACCGCTGCCCTCCACTATGCTGGAAACATGCCTTGGTGGTCGTGGATTCTGATTTGGGTTGCCCTCACAGCGGTGGCCCTGCTGCTGTACGTCCTGATCGGCTACCGGCTCTTCCGCAAGTTCATGGCAGTGCTGCGTGAAGTCCAGTCAGCCGGGGAACGGCTGTCCTTTATCACTGCGCCTGTTCCGCCGGCTGAGGCCGGCCGGTTCCAGCCCGCAGTCTTCGCTGATCCGGAAGCTGAACGCCGCCGGTACGACGAGGGCAAAGCCTCCCGGAAAGAGGCCCGGCGTGAACGCCGTGTGCAGCGCCGGATCCTCCGCGGACAACCGCGGGCCTGGCGCGATATCCCCGGGCTCTGACATAGAATGCATTCAAACGAAAGGACACCGGCATGCGCCTAGAAGGCTGGCACATTGTCATCATCATTGTTATCGCGATCCTGCTCTTCGGTGCCCCGAAGCTGCCGGGACTGGCGCGCAGCGTCGGCCAGTCGCTTCGGATTTTCAAGTCCGAGGTGCGCCAGATGAAGGATGAAAACACCACGGCAGCAGCGGACGGAGACCCGGTCGAAGGCCGCGTCGTCAACAATCCGGGCCAGGCCGCTCCCCAGCAGGGGCCAGCAGCGGGACACACACCGCCGGCCGGACCCAATACCGGCAGCGGTAACCCGCCCGCCAACCCATAGCGGCCGTGGCGCTGAAACGGGGGCGCAAATCCAACCCTGAAGGGCGGATGGCCCTCAAGGAACACCTGAGGGAATTCCGCAACCGGCTGTTCAAGGCTGCTATCGCAGTGGTGCTTGGCACCGTGGGCGGCTTTTTCCTCTACATGCCTGTCTTCAACGAACTGACGCGTCCGGTCCGGGAGCTCTCTGAAGAGCAGGGCCGGCTGGCCACCATCAACTTCGACGGCGTGGCCACCTCGTTCGACCAGATGATCCAGGTCTCCGTCTTCATCGGAGTGCTGGTTTCCAGTCCTTTCTGGCTGTACCAGCTCTGGGCGTTTATCACCCCGGGTCTCAAGACCAAGGAACGCCGCGCTGCCCTGGGCTTCCTCTCAGCCGCTGTTCCGCTGTTCCTGGCAGGCGTCTGGCTGGCCTGGCTGATCCTCCCCAATGCCGTAGGCGTCCTGACGGACTTCACTCCCGAAGGCGCTGCGAACGTTATTACGGCGTCGGTGTACCTGGCCTTTGTGCTGCGGCTGCTGCTTGCCTTTGGCATTGCCTTCCTGATTCCTGTGGTGATGGTGGGACTGAACCTGCTCGGCCTGCTGAGCGGTAAAACCATCGTGAAGTACTGGCGGATCACCGTGTTCATCATCTGCCTGTTCGCAGCCATGGCTGCTCCGGGCGGCGACGCGCTGAGCATGTTCTACCTTGCTGCCCCGCTGCTGGTGCTGTTCGCTGTTGCCGTGGGACTCTGCTTCATCAATGACAAGCGGCGCGTGCGGCGCAATGCGGCCCGCGAAGCAGCAGTCAGCGCCGAAGCAGACAGGGCATCGAGCCTCAACGACCTGTAAGGTCCGCTGCCTGTCCCGGTACGTGGCTCCGCCGCGCTGGATGAGGTGCGCGTGCCGGGAGGCCAAACCCGCCCCGCGCACCGTCTAGGCTGGAGATATGACTTCCCCGTCTGAACGGTATCTTGCCGCCAAAGAACGCACCGGCCACGCACGGACCCGCCTGGGAGTCTTCGAGCAGTCGCTGGGTTTTGATCTTGACCCCTTCCAGCTGGAAGCCTGCCGCTCGGTTGAAGCCGGCCGCGGAGTCCTGGTAGCTGCCCCGACCGGTGCCGGAAAAACCGTGGTAGGCGAGTTCGCCGTCTACATGGCCCTGGAACGGGGCCTCAAGGCCTTCTACACCACGCCCATCAAGGCCCTGAGCAACCAGAAATTCACCGAGCTTTCAGCCTCCTACGGCTCGGCCAACGTAGGCCTGCTCACCGGTGACACCAGCATTAACCCGGATGCACCCGTTGTGGTCATGACCACCGAGGTGCTGCGGAACATGCTCTATGCCAACTCAGAGACCCTGGATGACCTCGGCTACGTCGTCATGGACGAAGTCCACTATCTGGCCGACCGCTTCCGCGGTGCTGTCTGGGAAGAGGTCATCATCCACCTCCGCTCGGACGTGCAGCTGGTCTCCCTGAGCGCCACCGTCTCCAACGCCGAGGAATTCGGCGCCTGGCTGGACACCGTACGCGGCGATACCGACGTCGTTGTCACCGAACACCGGCCGGTGCCGCTGTGGCAGCACGTAATGGTGGGCCGGGACATCCTTGACCTTTTCGCCACGGACGTCTCCTTCGATGAGACGGCCGGCTCCGGAAACGAGCCGGCCGGGGCCCGGGACAAAGTGAAGGTCAACCCCGAACTGCAGGAACTGGCCCGCAGCGAATCGCGGCTGAACCAGCGCGGCCGCTGGGGCGGGCCAAGATCGGGTCCCGGGGGACGCAAGCCGGCCAACGCCCGCCGGGGACCCTCAGGCTCCAACGCCCTGACGCGGACTCCGCGCGCATCCCGCCCACAGGTGATAAGCCAGCTGGACAAGCGCGGGCTGCTGCCTGCCATCACCTTTATCTTCTCCCGCAACGGCTGCGACGGCGCAGTCCGGCAGTGCGTTGACGCCGGCCTGACGCTGACCAGTGAGGCTGAACGCGCCGTCATAGCCCGGACGGTGGACGAGGCGGCCAGGGACATCCCTGAGGACGATCTGGAAGTCCTTGGTTTTTGGACCTGGCGTGAAGGACTCATCCGCGGTTTCGCCGCCCATCACGCCGGCATGCTTCCCACGTTCAAGGAAGTTGTGGAGAAACTCTTCGCTGCCGGGCTCGTCCGCGCCGTCTTCGCCACGGAAACGCTGGCCCTGGGCGTGAACATGCCTGCCCGGTCCGTGGTCCTGGAGAAGCTGGACAAGTTCAACGGCGAAGCCCACGTGGACGTCACGGCGGGGGAGTACACGCAGCTGACCGGGCGTGCCGGCCGCCGTGGAATCGACGTCGAAGGCCACGCCGTGGTGCTGTGGCAGCCGGGAACCGATCCGGCTGCTGTAGCCGGTCTGGCTTCCCGCCGGACGTACCCGCTCAACTCGTCCTTCCGCCCCACTTACAACATGAGCATCAACCTGATCGCGCAGTTCGGCCGCGACCGGGCCAGGGAGATCCTTGAATCGTCCTTCGCCCAGTTCCAGGCGGACCGGTCCGTGGTGGGTCTGGCCCGCCAGGTTCGGTCCCGTGAGGAATCACTGGCCGGGTACGAGAAGGCGATGACCTGCCATCTGGGGGACTTCACCGAATACGCCGCGCTCCGCCGCCGGCTCTCCGATCTGGAGAGCAACGCCTCCCGCTCCAAGTCCCGCAGCCTGCGCAGCGCCGCTGCCGCGTCCCTTGAGACCCTGCGGCCCGGAGACGTCGTGGATGTTCCCGGCGGCCGCAGTCCGGGCTACGCCGTGGTGCTCTCACCGGACTCCGGGGCCCGCGACCCGCGGCCGACCATCCTCACTGAGGACAAGCAGATCCGCCGGCTCCACGTTCAGGACCTGGACGGAGCCGTCAACGTGGTCTCCCAGATCCGCATCCCCAAGTCCTTCAACGCCCGGACTCCCAAGGACCGGCGCGACCTCGCCTCATCGCTGCGCAATGCCCTCCGCGAGCACCGCCCGCCGCGTCCGGCAGGCAGCCGGGGTGCGTCCCTCCATACCGCCGGCACCGACCGGCAGGAACAGGCAATTGCCGAGCTGCGCCGGAAGATGCGCGCCCACCCCTGCCACGGGTGCAGCGACCGGGAAGACCATGCCCGCTGGGCCGAGCGCTGGTGGAAGCTGCGTCGCGAGACAGACGCCCTTTCCGCCCAGATCCGCGGCAGGACCAACACGATCGCCAAGACCTTCGACCGCGTGACGTCGCTGCTGCAGCACTACGGCTACGTGGCTCCGGACGCTGACGGTGTACTGCAGGTGACTGACGCCGGCAGCAAACTCCGCCGGATCTACGGCGAGAAGGACCTGCTGGCAGCACTCGGGCTGGAGAACGGTGCCTTTGACGACGTCGACGCCGTGGAGCTTGCCTGTCTCGCCACCGCACTGGTGTACCAGCCCAAGCGGGAGGAACGCGGCCTGCGGCCGAAAATGCCCAGCGCCGTCCTGGACGGAGCGGTGGACATTCTGATCCGCCAGTGGTCCGAGCTCACGGACCTGGAAGAGGCAGAAATGCTGCCGGTCACCGGGGAACCGGAGCTGGGACTGGTCTGGCCCATGTACAAGTGGGTCCGGGGCAAGCACCTCCAGGTGGCGCTCAACGGCACCGAGCTGGCCGCAGGCGACTTTGTCCGCTGGTCCAAGCAGGTAATCGACCTGATTGACCAGCTGGCCAAGGTCCCGGACATTCCCACCGGCCTGCGCCGGCGCTGCCGCGAAGCGATCGACCTGATTAAGCGCGGCGTCGTCGCATACTCCGCAGTGAGTGAATAGGCCGGGCCTCCGGGAGCCCGGCGCCTATATCTTCCGTTATCCCCTCGAACAAACCACAGAACAGGTGAGTCCTTGAACAGCACGGCCCCGGCCAATGCCCTGACCCTCTACCGGAACGGCTCGGTCTACAGTTCCGCCGATCCGTTTGCCACGGCCATGCTGGTCGACGGCGGCACCGTCGCCTGGGTGGGCTCGGAACAGGCTGCCACCTCCATCCAGGACAGCAAGATGCGCGTCGTGGACCTCCAGGGTGCACTGGCTGCGCCGGGGTTTGTGGACTCCCACGTCCACCTGACGGAGACCGGGCTTGCCATTTCCTCGGTGGACCTCTCCGGCGTGCGCAGCCTGGCTGAAATGCTTGACGCCGTTGCAGCAGAAGCCGCGCGCACGTCCGGGCTCATCATTGGGCACGGCTGGGATGAATCCGGCTGGCCTGACCGCCGGGTGCCCACCGCCGCGGAGCTGGACCGTGCCTCCGGCAACCGCGCTGTCTACCTCGCCCGTGCGGACGTCCACTGTGCCGTGGTCTCAGGTACCCTTGCCGCCGAACTCGGGCTGGCTGGAATGGACGGGTGGGAGGACGGTTTTGTGATCCGTGATGCCCATGAAGCGGCACGGACGCTCTCCCGCAGCCTGTCCCTCGCCGAGCGTGCCCGCTACCAGCGTGCCGCCCTGGATCTGGCAGCAACGCAGGGCATCGTGGCCGTCGCCGAAATGGCTGCCCCGCACATTTCCCCTGCCGAGGACCTCCGCCAGCTCCTGGGACTGGAAGGCAGTCTCGGCGATGCCCCCGCACCGCAGATCCTGCCGTACTGGGGCCAGCTTGCCCGAAGCGATTCGGATGTGGCTGACATTATGGCCGCCTTCGACGGCCGGTTGCTGGGACTGGCCGGAGACCTGAATATCGACGGATCCATCGGGGCCCGCACAGCAGCCCTGCGCTCACCGTACTCCGACGCCCCGGAAACTTCCGGCAGCCTCTACCTCAGTGCCGAACAAGCTGCCCGGCATCTGGAGCTGGCCACCCGTGCGGGCCTGCAGGCAGGTTTCCATGTGATTGGCGACGCCGGTCTCGACACCGTAATCCAGGCGCTGAACCTCGCCGCCGACGCCGTTGGGGAGCCTGCCCTGCGCGCCGCCCACCACCGCCTGGAACACCTCGAACTCAGTGATGACAAGGCGGTCGCAGATTTGGTGCGCTTCGGAATTACCGCCAGCATGCAGCCGTCCTTCGACGCTGCCTGGGGAGTTCCCGGCGGCATGTACTCCCAGCGGCTGGGGGAGCGCAGCGGATCCATGAACCGCTTTGCCGCCCTGCTCTCTGCGGGTGTTCCGGTGGTCTTCGGGTCCGATGCCCCCGTCACTGCCCTGGATCCGTGGAGCGCCGTCCGCGCCGCCGTTATGCATTCAAACAGCGCCGAACGCATCTCGGCACGTGCAGCGTTCATCGCCCACACCCGTGCAGGTTGGCGTGCTGCCGGAACCGGCAACCCCATGCTTGGCCAGCTGGCACCGGGCACTCCGGCTTCCTTCGCGGTGTGGGAAGCGGAGGAACTGATGGTGCAGACGCCCGATGCTTCGGTGGCTTCCTGGAGCACCGACCCGCGCGCCGGAACACCGCTTCTGCCGGCGCTGGACACGGATCGGCTCCCGCGCTGCCTGCAGACCGTGCACCTGGGAACAGAACTCTACCGGGCGCCCGATTTTAGCTAGGCTCCCGAAAAAAAATACCGTTGCGTAACTGTTCGCATTATGCCTCTGACCTGCGGCTATAGAGATTACGCCCTAGTCAGGAAAGATGTTGACACCTCCCGCTCAGGACGTAGTCTAGACAGACCGCGGCACGGACCGGCTACACCGGGACCCGGCTGCAAGGCCCGGGCACGAACATGTGTGGGGTGATGGTCTTTCACCCAGCGCGGTGAAGGGCCCGTTTGAAGCAACACCGGCCGGCTCAGGAGCACAGGCAGTAGTTGCAGCGCGCAGGGACAGGTTCAACCGTCAGTAGAAAACAGGTCCGGAGCCCCCGGAACTGGCCCGAAGACGGATGCGCCTGTCCCTTCGTGTGCCACGGCAGTGCCGGCCTGCGGACCGCCGGATGCCCCGGTCACCTATACTGGTAATCCTGCCTTCGTCCGCAGTACCCCCATCCGAGCCGCGATCAGCGCGGCTCGTGTTCGTTGAAAGGCCACTGAGTGCGCGTCCTCACCATCATCCCCACCTACAACGAAATTGAGTCGCTGCCAAAGACACTGCAGCGCCTGCGCACCGCTGTCCCGGACTCGGACGTGCTGATTGCGGATGACAACTCCCCGGACGGAACGGGCGCCTACGCGGACAAGCAGGCAGCACTGGACCCGCAGGTCCACGTCCTGCACCGTAAGGGCAAGGAAGGGCTGGGAGCGGCCTATATCGCAGGATTCCGGTGGGGGCTTGAGAACGGTTACGACGTCCTCGTTGAAATGGATGCCGACGGCTCGCACAAACCCGAACAGCTGCCGCTGCTCCTTGAGGCCTCGGCGGCTGGAGCAGACCTGGTCATCGGATCCCGCTGGGTGTCCGGGGGATCCGTGGTGAACTGGCCGCTGCACCGCAAGCTCCTCTCCCGTGCAGGCAGCACGTACTCGAGGCTGATGCTGGGCATTCCGGTACGGGACATCACTGCCGGTTACCGCGCGTTCCGGCGCAGCACCCTGGAGAAGCTTGATCTGTCCGCTGTTGAATCAGTCGGTTACGGCTTCCAGGTGGACATGACCTTCCGGGTGGCGCGGCTTGGGCTGAAGATCACCGAGGTGCCCATCACTTTTGTGGAGCGCGAGTTCGGCGCGTCCAAGATGAGCGGCAACATCGTCTTTGAGGCGATTGCCAACGTGACCAAGTGGGGCCTGACTGCCCGCTGGCAGAAGCTCACCGGACGCAGCTAGGCACCGGAATTTTTATCCGGGGACGGCGAAAGGCCGGCAGCCATGTGGCTGCCGGCCTTCGCCGTAGGGTCACCGTTGCGGTGACCACGGGTCACTCCGCCGTTAGGACGCGGCGCGTTCTCCGCGGCGCTCACGGAGCTTGTCCAGACGATCCTGGAGAATGACTTCGAGCTCTTCAATGCTGCGGCGCTCGAGCAGCATGTCCCAGTGCGTACGCACCGGCTTCTCGTTGCTGGTGTCCGGCTTCTCGCCGTCGACCAGCAGAGCCTCCTTGCCGGTCTTGGAAACCCAGACCGGGGGAACCTCTGCCTCGGCGGCGAAGGTCACGAACACGCGTTCGCCATCCTCGCAGCGGTACTCGACGCGCTGGCGGGGAGCCGGCTCAACACCGGATTCCGTCTCCATGCTCTGCGCACCCAGTCGCATACCCCGCAGGCTACGATCGCTCATTTTTTCTCCCTCATCAGTTTCGAAAGACCCCGGCGGGTCCATCAGTAATACCCGCTGCCCAGAAGGACAGCCGCTCAAGCTCACACCGGCTGCGCACCGGATATCTCTTCCGATTCAACGCGGCAGCCGCGAATCCTGTTCCCGGCAAAGCCCTGTTCCCCGTCAAACAGTCAATTATAGCGGCAGCCGGGTACGACGGCGACCGGCCGGCTAGGGGACAGCGTCACCGGATCCGAGCCGGAGGCCCGCAGCGGTGTCCGTCTGTCCCGCCGAAGCGGCGGGATCAGTGCCCGCAGCTGCAGAGGTTCCGTTGCTTCCGCTGTTGCCGGCCGCACCGTTCCGGACATCCGGCAGGTAGTCCCCAAGTGCGGACCCGACGCCCCGCAGTGCCTCTCCGAGTTCACTGGGAATGATCCAGAGCTTGTTGGAATCGCCTTCCGCGAGCTTGGGAAGCGTCTGCAGGTACTGGTACGCAAGGAGCTTCTGGTCCGGGTTGCCCTTGTGGATGGCATCGAAGACCTTCTGGATTGCCTGCGCTTCGCCGTCGGCGCGGAGGATCGCTGCCTTGGCATCACCTTCAGCCGCGAGGATGGCGGCCTGGCGGCGGCCTTCAGCAGTCAGAATCTGGGACTGCTTGGTGCCCTCGGCCGTGAGGATGGTTGCCCGGCGCTCACGCTCGGCACGCATCTGCTTTTCCATCGAGTCCTGAATGGACAGGGGCGGTTCAATAGCCTTGAGCTCAACGCGGGAGACACGGATACCCCAGCGGCCGGTGGCTTCGTCCAGCACGCCGCGCAGCTGGCCGTTGATCCGGTCCCGGGAAGTCAGTGCTTCCTCGAGATTCAGCCCACCAACCACGTTGCGGAGCGTCGTGGTGGTGAGCTGTTCGACCGCATGGATGTAATTGGCAATCTCATATGTGGCAGCGCGTGCATCGGTGACCTGGAAGTAGACCACGGTGTCAATGGAGACCACGAGGCTGTCCTCGGTGATGACCTGCTGCGGGGGGAAGGAGACAACCTGTTCACGCAGATCAAGCAGCGGCAGCAGACGGTCTACAAACGGGATCAGGATGTTCAGGCCCGGGTTCAGGGTCCGCAGGTACTTGCCGAGGCGTTCAACGACGCCGGCACGGGCCTGCGGAATGATCCGGATGGATTTTACGAGGATGACCAGGACAAAGATGACCAGGACAGCCAGGATGACTAACAGGACGGTGGTTTCCATATTCCCCCTTGCATTGCGGCCGGGCCTTGTTTGTGGTCCAGCCTGATTCTTGCTCCGTGTCGGGGAGCGTCCGGGTCCCGGCCGGCTGGCCGGGTGTCCCGTTGTGGTCTGTGTGCTCCTACAGACGGCCGGCGGGACCGCCGTCGTCGTCATGCTCGTCTGCATCGGCATGCAGGCGGCCCGCGGACGGCAGCGGCTCAACCACTGCCGTGGCACCTTCAATGCGGGTCACGGCTACCTGCTCGCCGGCGGGAAGAAGGGACCCGTCTCCGGTGCGGGCGGTCCAGGTATCACCGCCGATTTTTACGGTTCCTGTGCGCGACCCGACCGGCTCGAGCGTGACGGCTGTGTCACCAATAAGCCGGTCTATATTCGACCGCTGTTCCTTGCTTCCGGTTTTGAGGTGTTTGAGGGCTACGGGACGAACCAGCACAATCATGGCCAGCGCAACGATGCAGAAGACCACTACCTGCAGGAACAGCGGTGCGGACAGGACAGCGGCAAGCATGGCGGCCAGCGCCCCTACGGACAGCATGGCGAAGAAGAGGTCCAGGGTGAGGGTTTCGATGGCCGCAAAGCCTAGAAAAAGCACCAGCCAGAGAACCCAGCCGTAATCGACGAGCCAGTTGTACAGTTCCTGCATGATCTTCCCTCCGGCTCCGTCTGTCCCGGTGCCGGGATGCTGCAGTGCCGTCCAGCGCCGGGCGGAGTGGTTAGTTGCGGGCTTTGTGGCTTATTCTGCCTGATAAACGCGGGTTTACCTAGGCGCATCAGGTTACGGGCGTGCCACAATTCCGGGCCGCGGCCGGCTGTTCCTGAGGCGGTCAGGCCCCGTCCGGACCGGCTGCCCGGAACTGCTGAAGCGAAAACGCTGCGCTCACCTGCAGGGGAAAATCCATCTGTGCAAGGGTGCCGCTGAGGGCGTCCGCATCGACGTGATGTGCTGACGGACCCATCAGGACCACATTCTCGACGTCGGTGCGGGAAAGGGACATCCGGAACTCAAGATGCTCCGCAGGCCCAGGGGCGAATCCGGACCCCAGCGACTGGGCTACCCGGGTCTCTTTTTCGCCGCCGATTTCGAGCATGCCGGCCAGTGAACGGATTTCCCGCAGATGCCCGGGCAGGGGAGTGACCACCAGAAGTGTGCCTCCCGGGGCAAGCACCCGACGGAACTCAGCCGCGTTGCGCGGGGCAAAAACATTCAGCAGCACGTCCGCAGCGCCGTCGGCCAGCGGCAGCGGGCGCCATACGTCCCAGACCAGTGCATATTCCCCTGGCAGCGCCCGTGCTGCGCGGCGGAGTGCGAACTTCGAGATGTCCAGCGCAACGGCCACGGAAGCTCCCGTCGCCTGCTGTACTTCGCGGAGGTAGTACCCCGTGCCGGCGCCGGCATCAAGCACTACCGGGCCCGGCTCAGCACCGCTGCCGGCGCCCGCGGCAAGGGAGGCGAGCCTGCGGGCCAGCGGCGCATAATGTCCGGCGGCCAGGAAGCCGGCGCGTGCCTGGACCATCTGTGCCGTATCTGCCTGGAACTTGGTGCCCGCACCGGTGAGCAGGTTGAAGTAGCCCTGTTTGGCGGCGTCGTACCGGTGCCCGGAGGGGCAGCTGAGGCTGGTCCGGGCAGCATCGGGTTTCAGGTCACCGCCGCAGTTCGGGCAGGTCAGCAGGCGGCGTTCTCCGGAGGGCATACCCCAATCTTAGGCCGCCGCAATGCCGGCACAGCCCAGGGCTGTGCGCGGCGGCACGAACCGGCTGTTGCTAGGCTCGGTTCCATGAAACCCAGTGATTTGGATCTCCTGAACTCCGTCTCCGAACCCTCCCTCAGCCCCGACGGCACCCGGACCGTCGTCTCCGTCCAGCGGCCCGACTTCGCGGCCGACTCCTACGTTGGCCAGCTGTGGAGCATCGGCCTGGATGGATCAGCTCCGCGGCGGCTGACGCGCGGGTTCAGCGACTCCGCACCCCAGTTCTCCCCGGACGGATCAGTGATCGCTTTCCTGCGCTCCGTGCCCGGTGTTCGCCCGCAGCTTTACGCCGTGCCCGCCGGCGGCGGAGAGCCGGTCCAGCTCACCGACCGGCATCTGGGTGTCTCATGGTTCCGCTTCTCGCCGGACTCCGCCCGGATTGTATTTTCCTCACGCGTTCCGGAGCAGGGGCGGTACGGAACGCTCGACGGCGTCTCCGCCGGAGCAGAGGACCCGCGCCTGATCACCACGCTGAACTACCGCATGAATGGCGCCGGCTACACGCGTGACAAGTTCATCCAGGCCTTTGTCCTGACGCTGCCGGACCTTGGCGCCGAACCGTTTGTGACGCCGGTGGGCCGGGCGGCGGCGGAGAGCCCGGACCGGGATCAGACGTCCAGCGGGCTTCCTGAGGCACTTCAGCTGACCAGCTTGGATGCCGACGTCGAGAATCCGGTCTTCAGTGCCGACGGGTCCTCGGTTCTCTTCAGCGCTGCACTGCATGAGGGCGCCGACACCGATCTGGTTACCGACGTGTACCAGCTGAGAGCGGACGGCACGGGGGAGCCGTGCCGGCTGACCAACCTCGCCGGACCCCGGCTGACGGTGTCCCATCCGCTGCAAAGTGCCGACGGCACGGTGCTGTACTACCTCGGCCAGGACGTGTCGGAGTCCGGGCTGGACTTCGTGGCGCGCAACACGGCCCTGTACGCCGCGCCGATGGCCGATCCTGCCGCTGCCGTGAGACTGACGGATCCGGAAACCATGGACCTCGCCGGAGGCGGGATCCTCCCTGCCGGGGAAGACCGGGTGCTGGTGTTCAACCTCAGCCGCGGCGCCTGCGAACTGCTGCGGGCGGACCGCACGGGTGAGCTCAGCACACTGGTGTCCGGCCCGCGGGTGGTCACCGGCGCGGCAGAGGCGGCCGGCGCCGTCGTCGTCACTTTTACCGATTCGCAGACCAGCGGGGACGTCGCGGCAGTGGATCCCTCGGCACCGGAGCAGCTGCGCGTCCTGACGGATTTTTCCGCTGCCTTCCGCGCCACAGCGGGCGTGCTGCCGCTGCTGGAGGAAACCCATCCGTCTGCCGACGGCTACCCGGTCCACGGCTGGGTTGTGCTGCCGGAGGGCGAAGGACCGCATCCGGTACTGCTGAATATCCACGGCGGGCCGTTCTCCCAGTACGGCTGGGGGCTGTTCGACGAAGCCCAGACCTACGCTGCTGCCGGCTACGCGGTCCTGATGTGCAACCCGCGCGGCTCCTCGGGCTACGGCCAGGAACACGGGCGGGCCATCAAGGAAGCCATGGGCACCCTGGATCTCCAGGACGTACTCGGGTTCCTCGAAGGTGCCCTGGCCGCCCATCCGGAGCTCGACGGCGCCCGGCTTGGCGTCATGGGCGGATCCTACGGCGGTTACCTGACGGCCTGGACCATCTCCCAGGACCACCGGTTCACCGCCTCAGTTGTGGAACGAGGTTTCCTGGATCCGCTGTCCTTCATCGGCTCCTCGGACATCGGCTGGTTCTTCTCAGCCGCTTACACCGGAACGGATCCGGCCAAGGTGGCAGCCCAGAGCCCGTTCGCCCAGGTGGACAAGGTCCGCACCCCGGCCCTGGTCATCCACTCCGAGGAAGACCTGCGCTGCCCTGTGGAGCAGGCGCAGCGGTACTACACGGCACTGAAGCTGCAGGGCGTTCCCACAGAACTGCTGCTTTTCCCGGGTGAGAACCATGAGCTCTCACGGACCGGCACTCCGTGGCACCGGCGCCAGCGGTTTGAGCACATCCTGCGCTGGTGGGCCAGGTGGCTGCCCACCCCGGCAAACCCGGGCACCGCAGCTGCGGGGAAGCACGAACCCGCGCCGGCAGTACAGGGTTCCTAGAAACCCAGCCCGCGCCGGGCCTCTCCGATGTCAGGGGAGGCCCAGCGCGGGTACTCGGCGTTTGAGCACAGCGAGCGGGTGAGGACCTTGTCCACGTAGACCATCCCGTTGAGATGGTCTGTTTCGTGCTGCACGATCCGCGCGGGCCAGCCGGTAAAGGTGCGCTGCCGGGCCGTGCCGTGCTCGTCCTCGTAATCCAGCCGTACCGAACGGTGCCTTTCCACCACGCCCTGGTACCCCTCAAAGGAGAGGCAGCCCTCGTAGAACGCGGCAGTTTCCCCGTCCAGCGGCTCATAGCGGGGATTGATGATGGTGAAGAATTCAAGCGGTGTCCGCTCGCGCACCTCGGCAGCATCCGGATCCGGCGCGTACGCGTCCTCCAGCACCGCCAGGCGCAGCGGAATGCCAATCTGCGGCGCTGCCAGGCCTACTCCCGGTGCATGGTGCATTACCCGGCGCATCAGCTCGATCAGGGCCTGCAGCTCGTCAGGCTGCAGCTGCCCCGTGTAGGGGGCGGCGGACTGCCGAAGCACAGGGTGCCCCAGCTGGACAATGGGTACAAGGTCTTGTTCCAGCATCGGAAGGACCAGGGAGCGGATATCGGCGGGGGACTCCGCGGCGCCGGGTTCGTAGATCACGGATCCATCCTAGTGCCGCGCTGCCGGCGGCAACCCGGGGCAGCCTTCCTGCCGGACGTTAAAGACAAAAGCAGGTCCCGGGCATCACTGCCCGGGACCTGCCTCGTTGTTTGTGCGGGGGAGAGCTCTTAGCCCTCGCAGTCCACGCAGTACTTGTCGCCGTTCTTTTCCAGTGCAATCTGGGAGCGGTGGCGGACCAGGAAGCAGGACATACAGGTGAACTCGTCAGCCTGTGCCGGAACAACCTTGATCAGCAGTTCTTCACCGGAAAGGTCCGCACCCGGAAGGTCGAACCCGTCGATGGCGTCGGATTCCTCGACGTCGATAACCGCCGTCATCGCTCCGCCGCGCTGCTGGGCCTTCAGCCCCTCCAAAGAGTCCGTGGGCTGGTCTTCTTCTTTGACGCGCGGTGCATCGTAATCGGTAGCCATGTGTAGTGCTTGTCTCCTGAAATTGTGGGGGGGTTCGAGCGTAGATCATATCGGTGAAGCCGCATAACACACCAAACGGCATCTGAATAGGTCTTTCTGTGGCCTAAACCGCAGAAACCTGCAGTCCGGTACCGGCCGTCCGCTGGTGCCCGGGTGCTGCGCGGCCCGCTTGCTGCGGGTCAGACATCCGGCCGGTGCCGTGCAGGAGCCGGCCAATTCCGCGCATTCTCCGCCTTTCTGCAGGTCAACGCCCGGTACAACGACGCACCCTGCACAAATGTTCCCAGGGCAGTGTGGCCGCGTTATGTAAACCTGCAATCCAGAGCGTCCAGGCTGCGGGGGAGATTATGTCAACCCAAATTGAGGCGGCCCGGCGGAGCGAACATGAGCAAAAACACGTGAGGTACCTTGCCGGGAAAACGGGCTGTGCGGCGCCCGGGGTCTGCTCAGGGGTTCTGGGGCTGTCAAAAGAGTCACTGCAGCCGGAGCTGCCGGCGGTGAAACGCACGGCTGGAAGCGCGCCGGCGCGGGTTGGTACAAAGCACTGCGGGGGACCCTCTTCGCAGTACTGCCTCGTGCGCCGATAATCTACATTATGTCAACTAGCGTTTCGGAAGCGGTCCCCTGTACCGGGCGCCGGCCCCGATGTAGGGTCCACCCCATGACACCAGCAGCCTTTGCTGTCCGCGAGCTCCGTGAAGCCGACGCCCCGGCACTGGCGCGGCTTCATGTCACTTCGTGGCAGGAGACCTACGCCGATCAGCTCCCGCCCGGATTCTTCACGCCTCGGTTCCTGGAACAGCGCGAAGCCATGTGGACCCGCCTGTCCAGAAACCGCCCTGACGGCGTTGCGGTGGCCGTAGCCGTCACAGCGGACACAGGCGCGGCAGGCAGCCGGATTATTGGATTCGCCGCAGCCGGGAATGCCGCGGATGGCACAGCACCCCGGCCAACAGAGCTGAACATGCTCTATGTGGAACGGCGCAGCCACGGCACCGGCGCCGGCCAGGCCCTTCTCGACTCGGTGCTTCCCCTCCATCCGGCGTTTCTCTGGGTTGCCAGGGACAACCCCCGCGCCCACGCCTTCTACCGGCGGAATGGATTTGAGGCAGACGGAACCGAGCTCGCCGATACCCCGGTTCCCGGGCTGACCAGCGTCCGGATGGTCAGGTAGGAAAAACCCCTGAACCTTCTGAGCCCTGGACTGGATTCAATGTGCCGCCGTCGGGACCGGCCTCAGCATCACCCCCGTATATCACGCCTTCAGCGGGAGTAACCTCGAAGTATGACAACACGTACTTATATCGTCACAGGATCCGCTTCCGGCATTGGCGCAGCAACCGTTCAGCTGCTCAAAGAACGCGGCAACACCGTCATTGGTATTGACCTGCGCAACGCCGAGGTGGAGGCCGACCTCAGCACCCCCGAGGGACGCCAGACCGCTGCCGACCGCGCGGTTGAACTCGCAGGCGGCACCGTGGATGCGGTGATTGCCTGCGCCGGGATCTCCGCTCCGGTTCCGCTGACTGTCTCCGTCAACTTCTTCGGAGTCACCGAATTCCTGGACCGGCTCGCTCCGGTGCTGGCGCGCAGCGAGGCGCCCCGCGCCGTCGTCGTCAGCTCCATGGCCTCGCTGCAGCCCAACTCCCCCGAGCTGGTTGACGCCATGCTCGCCGGCGACGAGGCACTGGCCCGCCAGATCGGCCAGAAGCTTGCAGACCAGGGACCGCAGATCGGGTACCTGAACTACCCCTCCTCCAAGCGCGCCCTGAGCCGCTGGGTTCGCCGTGCGTCGGTCAGCGAACTCTACGCCGGCAACGGAATCCCGCTGAATGCCGTAGCTCCGGGCACCGTCCTGACGGCGATGACCAAGGAACTCCTGGCCACGCCGGAGGGCGTCAAGATGGTGGACGAGAACGTTCCGATGCCGCTGAACGGCCACTCCGAGCCCGTTGTCATCGCCCGTCTGCTGGCGTGGCTTGCCAGCGAGGAAAACTCGCACCTGGCCGGCCAGACCATCTACTGCGACGGCGGCGCTGACGCCACCCTGCGCGGCGACGACATCTGGCAGTCCTAGCACCGGGACCTCCTGCAGCAAACCAAAAGTGCCGGCCCGCTCAGCGGGCCGGCACTTTGTCCACCAGGGTTCGTGGCTGGGTTTTCCCGGCTAGGCCGTGGCCTGGAAGTCGGAACGCACCGGGACCGGGGAATTACCGGTGACGGCATCCAGGAAGTTGAGAGTGTCCGCCAGAACCATCCGGGCGTCCTTGAGCTGCAGCTTGAACTGGAACTCATGCCCCAGAGCCGGTTTGTGCTCCTTGGGCCAGAACCGTCCCACAACCGGAACCCCCAGTTCCTTCAGCCTTTTCGCCAGCGGTCTGGACTGCTGCTCGGTGAGGTAGTCGGCGTTGCCGCCGGAAATGTAGGTGGGCGGGAAGTTTTCCCCCACATGATCGAGGATGGACATATGTTCAGCCGCCGGTGTCGATGCCCAGTCCTTTGAACCTGAATAGGCCCACAGGGCGGTCCGGAATCCCCAACCCAGCGGCCCCTTGAGCTTTGCCATCGTCTTGAGGTCGTACACCCCGCAGAACAGCAGGGTTCCGCGCAGATGCTCGGGTGCTGCAGCCGGAGTAACGCCGGTGCGGGCAGCATACCCGGGGTCCGTGATGATCAGCGCCAGTTGCGCCGCAAGCTGTGCCCCGGCCGAGTCGCCGGCCAGAATTATCCTGTCGGGATCTATGCCGTACTCCCCCGCGTGTTCGCGCAGATAGCCCAGCGCCTGGTTCAGTTCGATCACGGCCTGGGGGTAGCTGGCTTCCGGCGAGATGGAATATCCGACGCCCACCACCGCGTAGCCGTGGCCGGCGAGGATTTCGAGGTAGGGAGCCACGTTCTCCTTGGACCCTGAAATCCAGGCACCGCCGTGCACCCACACCACAACGGGGTGCGGCCCCTGACCGGAATCGGTTGGCAGGAACACATCCATGGACTGGCGCGGGTGCTTGCCCAGATAGGGAAGTGAACGGTGGGCCAGCACTCCCCCGGACGGAACGTGCTTGCGCAGTTTGTGCAGCTGGACCTTCCCTCCGCTGGAGAACACTCCGCGGATTAAAAGGGCGGAAGGTCTTGGATCTTTGTGTATTACAGTTGCGGCCAGTGTTCCGGCTGCGGCTACGGCTGAAGCCATGAACCCTGCTGCCGCCAGGGGCAGTTTTTTCATCTTTTCAGGCTAGGATGCGCACCTGAACGAACCCCGGCACGGATCCGCGTGATCCCGGGGCAGATGGGGTCCCGCCGTGCGCAGATTCACTTTCTCCTGTGCCGGGGCTGACATTCCCGCTGTTCCCACCCGGCACACGGGTATGGCTCTGCCCACACCGGCACGCAGCCAAAATCACGGCCTGCTGGTTGGCTTCACCGCGCCGGAGCGAAGCAGACTAAAAATACTCACGGCCTGGCTGAGCACCTGCAGGAAGAAGGGACAGACCACCATGCGCAAGATCAACGCCCGCCGCAACTGGCTGATGCATCAGGTGCCGGGCGGACTCCTGGGACGAACCGCACGGCTCGGCACGCCGGCACAGGGAACTCTGCTGGGGCTGCTGGCCGCAGCTGCAGTCCTGGCCCAGCTGCTCTGATCCTGCCCTGCCGTCCAGCCATGAGCGCCTAAGTACGCGCAGAGCCCGCCTCCCCCACCCTGACTACCTGTACTGCACGCCCAAAAAAACTGGACTGCGTCCAAATTTGAGCATTTCCTGCGGGAAACTTTCGATTACTCGAGTATTCCGCCTGCAAGGATTGCCAATGCAGACTGCAGAAGCGGTGAGGCTGGAGATGCCTGGAGGAAGGCTCAATGATCACGGATCGGGAAATACCCCACGCTGACTACTTGAAAGTAGTAGAGCGGAAAGTCGTAGAAAAATCGTCCGAACGGGCAACCATTGCCTGCGTAATTCCGGCGTACAACGAAGAGGACACCATTGTCGACGTCCTCAACGCAATCCTGAAGCAGACCCGGTTGCCGGACGTCATCCACGTAGTCATCAATAACACCGATGATGAGACGTTTTACCTGGCCAGAGAGTTCGCCGGACCCCATGAACACACCTACCAGGACCTCACCTACCAGACCGAGGTGTTTGTCCACGACATTGGCGTCAACACTGACAAGAAGGTGGGAGCCCTCAATTACGGGTTCAGCCAGGTCTGCGATGAGTACGACTATTTCCTGGGCGTTGACGGTGACACCATCCTGGATAAACACGCCGTCGAACACCTCGAAAAGGAAATCCTGAGCGACCCGCGGGTAGGCGGCGTTTCAGCAATTTACACTGTCGCCGAACCTAAAAAGGGATTCATTTCAAAATTCCTCACGACAGGACAAAGGGCACAGTTTGCGGCATTCAATATGGACAACCTGCTCAGAGGGCGGAACATGGCCGTCCTCGGCGGCCAGTGCTCCATCCTGTCGATGGAAGCCCTCAAGAACGTCATGGTCGACAACCGTCAGGCAACGCCGTGGGTCAAGGACTCAGAGGTGGAGGACTCTCTGCTCTCACTGCAGATCAAGAGCATCGGCTATGCCACGAAGATCTCCGCCCAGTCACGAGCCTCGGTGGGAGGCATGGAGACCCTTCGTGCACTGGACGGCCAGCAGGTGAAGTGGAACTACGGTGCAATCGACCTGATGTGGCCGGGGCAGCGGAGCAACACCCCGGGCCAGCCCCTTCACCCCAACCTGAGGCTGCGCTGGAGCGAGAACATCTCCATGCTGTTCAACATCGTCACCCGAATGGGCTTCCTTCTGCTGCTCACCGCCTCGCTGAGCATAGGCGCCTACGTCTTCTACTGGTTCTGGCTCATTCCGCCCCTGGTTGCTGTGATCCTCAACCTCCGCATCGCGCTGTCCATCAAGGACCGGAGCGCACGGGATATCGCTTTTGCGTTGTTTGCCTTTCCGGCTGAACTCTATCTCTGGCTGCGCATCGGACACTTCGTCCGGGCCTGGGCCAAGTTCTTTTCGAGTCAGCAGACCGACAACTGGGCAGCCCAGGCGAGGGCCGAGCGGGGCGCAGGCTACGGATTCCTGATGCCCGCCCTTGTGGCACTGGTCATCATCGCGGGACTAACCTTCGCGTGGCTCAACCTCCCTGACAGCCTGCAGTCCGCCGTACTGGCTATCGGCTGGCCGATCCTGTACATCACCACACTTGTCCAGACCCTGTTTATGCTGCGCAAGGCACTGCGCCGGCACCGGGGGTTCAAAGTATGACCGGCGTACACCGCAGCGCTTCCAGAACCGGACGCACCATCGGCGCGGCAGCCGTCCTGGCGCTGATGCTGGGACTGCAGGCATGCGCAGTCCCCGGGTTTCCCGGCAGCAGCGAAGCCGTTGCAAGCTCCGAAGAGACCCGGGAACCGGGACCCGCCGCCGAAAACGATCTGGCCGCAGGTTCCACCACCCACCGCCTGGGAGCAGCTTCGCACACTCTGGTGGTCGACTACTGGACAAACGAATCCCCGGCCGAATGGACGCCGGATTCTTCACCCATTATTAACGTCAGCGTGAAGATCGACGGCGAGTCCTCCCCGGGGGCCGTCCGGGTCACCCGCTTCAACGCCCGGGTAGATGCATTGGGCGTGGAGCTCACGAACGATCAGGGAAGCTTCGCCCTGGAACCGCCGTATGCCTACACCTCGGGCTTTGCGCTCCCCGCCAACCCCTCGGCTACAAGCACCACCGTGCTGTTCACCATCGACCTGCTGACCGAAACGGAACCGGACAGCGGGGTGTTTACCCGGCAGACTGTCCTGGACACGCTCACCATTGGCTATGCGAGTGAGGCGCCCGGCGCCGGGACCCCGCCGGAGGGATAGCGCGCTCCGCCGTCGTCCGTTTTCCCTAAACCGCTTCTGGGCGGAGCCGGAAGTAGCTACTGTGGTGGAACTCCAGCCGTGTGCCAGAGGAGGCCGCCATGGAATCCGTACCAGGCATCGATCCCGCTGTTCCGCCCACAGGGCCGGGCTGTGTGGAGTGCACTGAGGCGGAAGGGTGGTGGTTCCATCTGAGACGGTGCGCCGAGTGCGGCCACATCGGCTGCTGCGACAATTCACCCGGCCAGCACGCCACCGCGCATGAGCAGGCCACCGGGCATCCGGTGATCCGCAGCTATGAACCCGGTGAGGACTGGTTCTACAGCTATCCGGAAGAGGCGGTCTTTGCTGGTCCGCAGCTGGCGCCTCCATTGGCGCATCCGGCGTCCCAGCCGGTTCCGGGTCCGGCCGGACGCGTCCCGCCGGACTGGATGAACCTGCTGCGCTAGCCGCGGGATAGGCGGCCGTCCCCTGGGGTTCCACGCACGGCAGACTTCCTCAGCACACCCAGGCGCAGCGAGAGCCAGGCCAGCCCGCCCACCGGGATGGGCAGCCAGAAGTTCAGGATCCGCCAGGACAGCACCGCCAGCAGCGCGGCAGCACTGGGGGCTCCGAAGCCCGCCAATGTAGGAACCAGCACGCCCTCCACAAGTCCTACGCCTCCAGGCGTCAGCGGAGTCAGTGCCACGAGGTTCGCCAACGAGTAGGCGATGAGCAGCTCACCCGGCGCCGGAATGTGCCCAAAGGCGGCAAGGAATGTGGCCAGGCAGGCGGCGTCGAAACCCCAGTAGCAAATCACCAGAAACAGGGCCAGGACCAGCCGCCGCGGATCCCTGCGGAACATCGCGGTTTCCGCCGCCATGGTCCGCACGAATCGTTCAGCTGATTCGGGTTTGATGAACCGGATGAAGTGTGCCGTCCTGCGCGCCGCCCGGACGGCGGCGTCCAGGTGCCGGTCCAGCACCGACA
The DNA here is from genome assembly GCF_053619115.1 of Arthrobacter sp. NPDC055585. Taxonomy (NCBI): domain Bacteria; kingdom Bacillati; phylum Actinomycetota; class Actinomycetes; order Micrococcales; family Micrococcaceae; genus Arthrobacter; species Arthrobacter sp. NPDC055585. The sequence goes on along the minus strand of NZ_JBSHIT010000007.1, from coordinate 244,859 downwards.
AAACCGACAGGCTCAGGGCCAGCAGCACCAGCACGGCGATGCCTGCGGTGATGAAGTACCGGTTGATCCGCACCTCACCGAGTGCGGTGAGCACTCCAGCCCCGAAGAGGACCCCGAGAACGAGGTTGGCGCCCACCACCTGAACCATAGCTGCGCTGAGTGCGTCCTGTGGACGTACGCCGGCGCGGGTTAGGAGGGCATAGCGCACCGCTGCCGACGTCGTCCCTCCCCCGGGCACGACGTGGTTGACAGCCAGGTCACTGAGGTCGATCCGCAGCAGCGTGAAGTACCGGGGTTTCCGGGTTCCCGGCAGCACCACTTTGGTCAGCGCGCTGTAGCAGCACAGGGACAGCGCTTCGAATGCGGCTGCCACCAGCACGAGTATCGGAGGAAGCCCCCGAAGCGCGGCTATGACATTTTCAGACCCCAGAATCTGCGGCAGCACCACGTACTCGAGAATGAGCAGCATCAGCACGCCAGCAGCTATCCAGCGCAGCACCCGTGACCGCCGTATCCGGTGCCAGGCCTCCCGCACCCGAGTCATCTTTCAAGCACACCAGAGCAGAGGGCCGCGCCGATACCCGCGCCGGTTCTTCCGGGCCCGAAACTGTGACCGCTGTTTGGTGCTGGCAAAACATAGTGACATGATGTTGGTATGTTGCTGACTGCGTGTCGGCAACCTATATACCCAAACAATCAAGGGGTTTCTCATGTTCCTAGCGCTGCGCGAACTGCGTTTCGCTCGGGCCCGGTTCGGACTAATGGGCGGCGTCATCGCCCTCATTGCCGTTCTGATGGTCCTTCTCTCCGGCCTGTCTTCCGGCCTCGTAAATGACGGGGTGTCCGGCCTCAAGGCCATGCCGGCGACGGCAATTGCCTTTAACGAGGGCACCAAAACCGACAATGCCTTCTCCCGCAGCATTGTCGATCCTTCCCAGGCAGAAGCCTGGAGCACCCAGGAGGGTGTAGAGGACGTCACCATGCTGGGTTCCACGATCATCAATGGAGCCACCGAAGACGGCACACAGGTTGACCTGTCCCTCTTCGGTATCGACTCGGATTCCTTCCTCGCCCCCGCTGTTGGCGAAGGACGCGAGGTCCAGGCCGCCAATGAGATGGTGGTCTCTGCGACCGCAGAAGACGCCGGCATCGAGCTCGGTTCGGTCATCACCCTGGACCGCCTCGACGTCGAACTGACCGTTGTTGGTTTCACTGACGGCCAGGCAACCTTCGGCCACGTTGATATGGCCTACCTTCCGCTGGAAACCTGGCAGTACATCGCAAGCGGACAGTCCCAGCCCGGTGCTCCGGGCGAGGCGGACGTTGCCGCTGTGGACTTCGACACCGCCAGCGCCCTCGCCATCAAGGCCGAAGACGGCGCAGACCTGGACTTTGCTGCAGGCGACGCCGCCGCCGGCACTGTCACCTCCACGCTGGAAGGCTCCTTCGATGCTTCCCCCGGCTACACAGCCGAGACGATGACGCTCGAAATGATCCAGATCTTCCTCTACGCCATCTGCGCCCTGGTTGTCGGTGCCTTCTTCACGGTATGGACGATCCAGCGCAAGCACGAGCTGGCCGTACTTCGGGCCGTTGGTGCTTCCACCGGCTACCTGCTGCGTGACGGCATCTTCCAGGCCGTAGTGATTCTGGTCCTGTCCACCGCAGTCGGCGTAGCAGCTGGCCTCGGCATGGGCGCATGGCTGTCCGGAAGCGCCATGCCGTTCGCACTTGAGGCCGGCCCCATCTCCACCGCCACCGCTGTGACGATCCTCATGGGCGTCCTCGGTGCCGCGATCGCCATCGTCCGCATTTCCCGGGTTGATCCCCTGGCCGCACTAGGAGGACAGCGATGAGCACCCCCCAAACCAGCCCTGCAGGCGCAAAGGTCGGCACCCGCGGCCTGCGCATTGAAAACGCCAACCTGGCGCTGGGCGACGGCGAAAGCACCGTCCAGGCCCTGGATAACGTATCCCTGGCCGTCGAACCCGGTGAGCTAGTCGCCGTCGTCGGCCCTTCCGGTGCCGGCAAGTCTTCACTGCTCGCCGTCGCCGGGGCGCTGACCGCACCGGATACCGGCCTGGTCAGTGTCAACGGAACGGATCTCTCCACACTGAGCAAGGCCGCCAAAGCCCGGTTCCGGCTGGAGAACATCGGTTTTGTGTTCCAGTCCGGGAACCTCATCCCCGCCCTGACCGCCTCCGAACAGCTTGAGCTGATTCACCGGATGGCCAAGATGAAGGGCAAGTTCAACGCCAAGGAACTGCTCGACGCCGTTGGCATGGGCCACAAGCTGGACAGCCGTCCCGACCAGCTCTCCGGTGGTGAGCGCCAGCGCGTAGGCATTGCCCGCGCACTGGTGTCCAAGCCCTCGCTCCTGCTGGTGGATGAGCCCACTGCCGCCCTGGACCGCAAACGCAGCCAGGACGTTGTGGAGCTCCTCGCCCGGGAAACCCATGAGTTCGGGGTTGCTACTGTTATGGTTACCCACGATCACGATGTCCTCCATCACTGCGACCGGGTCGTCGAGATGGTTGACGGACGGCTCGCAAGCTAGACACTGCACGAACAGGAGGGCTCTTTGCCCCGCATTACCGCGCCAACGGTGGCTGAACACCGTGCCGCACAGCAAAGGGCCCTCCTGGACGCCGCAAGGACGCTCCTGGCCCGCACCGGCGAAGCACCCAGCATGGCTGAGGTGGCCGCCTTGGCCGGGCTCGCACGGCCCAGCGCCTACCAGTACTACAAGTCCCGGACAGACCTGCTTAACGCTCTGGTCATGGACGTCTTTCCCCGCTGGGCACAGCGGGTGGAAAACGCCATGAACGCGGAAAAGCAGCCCGCTGACCGGATCCTTGCCTACGTCCTGACCAACATCGCCCTGGTGGCCGAAGGTGAGCACGCAGTCGGAAGCGCCCTGGCAGCCGTGGCACCAAGCGAAGAACTCGACGCCCAGAGCGCTCAGATGCACCAGGCGATCCTGGACCCGCTGGTAGGCGCCTTGAAGGACCTTGGCGCCGAAGACCCGCACAGCACCGCCGAACTCATCAACGCGATCGTGCACACCGGAACCCGGCTGCTTGAATCCGGTACGGAACAGGAGCAGGTGGGACGCCTTGTCCGCGAGCTGCTCGGCCCCTATATCCGTGAACAAGGCGGCAGCGCAGCGGAGGTTCAGCCGTGAACCGCCCGTCAAGGCTCTGGGCCGCACAGCTGGCTGCCGACGTCGTCCTCATTATTGTTTTTGCCGCCCTGGGCCGGGACACACATGCCCACGGTGTGGATCCCGTTGGTGTCCTGCTGACCGCTTCCCCGTTCATCGCCGCCGCGCTGGCCGGCTGGGCCCTGCTGCGGATGTGGCGGCACCCGGCCTCGGTGTGGCCCCACGGGGTGGTGCTCTGGCTGCTGACTGCCGGAGGCGGCCTGGCGCTGCGTGCCCTGGCCGGCGGCGGCACTGCGGTCAGTTTCCAGCTGGTCACTTTTGGCGTTCTCGGCGCGTTCATCCTTCTCCCGCGGCTGGCCGCCGCGCTTGTCATGCACAGGCGCTCCCGGCGCGATTCAACTAGGCTCATAAACAGGGCCTGATTCCGGTGCCCAGCAGGAGAAGGAAAGGCAAGCCATGATCACCGCTTTCGTACTCATCCAGACCGACTCGGCCCGGATTCCGGAGTGCGCGGAGGAAATCTCCGAGATTGAAGGCATCAGCGAGGTCTACTCGGTCACCGGAGAGTGGGATCTGATCGCCATCGCCCGTGTGCGCCGCCACGAGGACCTGGCCGACGCCATTGCCAACCGGCTCTCGAAGGTCCCGGGCGTGATCGGCACCACCACCCAGATTGCCTTCCGGGCTTACTCAAAACACGACCTCGACGCCGCGTTCTCGCTGGGCTTCGACGGATAATTAGGCCCGCAAAACACTGAATTTGCGCGGCCGCAGGGCTCCGGCGGCAACGTTTGGGTAACGAATTCACCCGGTAATGCGCATCATTCCGGGCCCTAACAAGACATCACAGGGAGGGGAGGCGGACCGTGCGGTCCGCCTCCCCTCCCTGTATTTTTATGCGGCTTTATGTCCGTTTCGACGGCTCTACTGGGTGACCTCAACCCAGCGGTCCAGCGCCTTGCGCGCCTGGCCGCTGTCAACGGACTCCTCGGCCCGGCGCAGGCCCGCCTTCAGCCGTTCGGTCAGGGTTCCTTCAGCGGCCGGATCCAGGGCAACCAGCGCCGCGGCGGCGTTCAGCAGCACTGCGTCCCGGACCGGGCCGCGCTCCCCTGCCAGCACACTGAGGACGACGGCGGCATTCGCCGCGGCGTCTCCGCCCCTCAGATCGTCCAGGGTGGCGCGGGCTATCCCGAGATCCAGGGGGTCCACTGTTGAGCGCTCTACGGCCCCGTTGCGGACCTCCCAGACGGTGGAGGTGCCGGTGGTCGTCAGTTCATCCAGCCCGTCACCGCCCCTGAACACCAGGGCACGGACGCCGCGGGCAGCCAGGACGCCGGCGATCAGCGGTGCGAGCCGCTCGTCCGCGACGCCAATGGCCGAGGCAGAGGGACGCGAAGGATTGGTCAGCGGACCCATGAAGTTGAAGGCGGTGGCCACGCCCATGTCACGCCGGGCAGCTGCCGCGTGGCGCATGGAGGGATGGAACACCTGGGCGAAGCAGAACGTAATGCCGGCTTCGACAGCGGCCCGGGCAACACGGTCCACGGGAAGATCCAGCCGGACGCCAAGAGCTTCAATGACATCTGCGGAACCCGACGAGGACGACGCCGCGCGGTTGCCGTGCTTCACAACCTTGGCTCCGGCACCGGCGCACACGAGCGCAGCCATCGAAGAGATGTTGACAGTGTTGTGCCTGTCTCCGCCGGTCCCCACGATGTCCAGCGTTTCACCTGGAATGTCGATGGGCCGGGCGTTCTCCAGCATTGCCTCAACCAGACCGGTGAGTTCTTCGACACTCTCACCCTTGGCCCGCAGCGCAACCAGGAACCCGGCGATCTGGGCGTCGGATGCCTCCCCGGCCATAATCGTGTTCATCGCCCACCAGGTCTGTTCGGAACTCAGGTCCTGCCCCGCGATGAGCGCGGTAATAAGCGACGGCCAGGTGTGCTCGGAACTCGAAAACGTACTCACACGCTCTAGGTTATCTACGAATCGTAGAAAATGCTGATTTGTTTCCGGACGGCAAGTTCCGCGCCGTTGCTGGGAAGTGGGCGGTTTGGGAACGAACCGGACGCGCCGTTCGTCTGGTTCTGTTGGTGAACTGGGCAGTTTTACGGCCATAATGTCTATGTGACAACAGCGACCCATGCCCCCAGTACCCCGGCTCACCCCACGCTGAACCGCCCCAATATGGTCTCCGTAGGGACCGTGGTGTGGCTCTCCAGCGAACTCATGTTCTTTGCTGCGCTCTTCGCGATGTACTTCACACTCCGCTCCACCTCGGGCGAGATGTGGGAGATCGAGACGGCCAAGCTGAACGTGCCTTTCGCGTTCGTGAACACGGTGATCCTTGTTTCCAGCTCCTTCTCCTGCCAGTTCGGCGTCTTCGCCGCTGAGCGGCTTCAGCCGCGCCGCACCGGCGGGCTCTTCCAGATTGCCCGTTGGGGAATGGTCGAGTGGTTCTACCTGACCTTCTTCCTCGGCGCCATCTTCGTAGCCGTCCAAGCCTTCGAGTACGCAGAACTCGTGTCCCACGGGATCTCGCTCTCCTCCAACGCCTACGGCTCCTCGTTCTACATCACCACCGGTTTCCACGGCCTGCACGTGGCCGGCGGCCTGATCGCATTCCTGTTCATCATCGGACGTGCCTACGCCGCCAAGCGGTTCGGACACTTCGAAGCGACCTCTGCGATCGTGACGTCCTACTACTGGCACTTCGTCGACGTGGTCTGGATTGCCCTCTTCGTCATCATCTACTTCCTCAAGTAGTCCGTTCGGGCAGCACCACAGCAATATTCAAAGTGGCACGAGTAACCAAAAGACCACACAAGTTAGGAACCACTAAGTGAAGGCACTATCGCAAAGGCGACGTCATCCCCTTGCAGCAGTAGCACTGCTGCTGCTGGGCCTCATCGTTACCGGCGGCATCTATGCAGCTGCTTCCGGAGCGAACGAAGCCCAGGCCGCCACCACCTACACTGCCGATGATGTGCAGCAGGGCGAGAAGCTCTTCATTGCGAACTGCGCCACCTGCCACGGCATGGAGGCCAGCGGAACCGAGAACGGCCCCTCCCTCGTAGGCGTCGGTGCCGCATCCGTCGACTTCCAGGTTGGCACCGGCCGCATGCCGATGGCCATGCAGGGCCCGCAGGCCCAGCAGAAGCCGCAGCAGTTCAACGAAGAACAGACCGCACAGATGGCCGCTTACGTCGCCTCCCTCGGCGCCGGTCCTTCCGTTCCGGAAGAGCAGTACCTGGAAACCACCGGCGACGCCGCTGCCGGCGGCGAGCTGTTCCGCGTCAACTGCGCCATGTGCCACAACGCTGCCGGCGCAGGCGGTGCCCTGACCCGCGGCAAGTTCGCTCCGGCTCTGGAAGGTGTCAGCGAGCAGCACATCTACGAGGCCATGGTCACAGGCCCGCAGAACATGCCCGTCTTCTCTGATGCGAACCTCTCCCCCGAGGAGAAGCAGGACATCATCACCTTCCTGAAGAACATCGAAGCCAACGGTTCCCCCGGCGGAGCCGAGCTCGGTTCACTCGGTCCGGTCTCTGAAGGCCTGTTCATCTGGACAGCCGGCCTGGGCCTGATCATCGCTTTCACCATCTGGTTGACCTCCCGGTCTTCCTAGTCATCGCCGCGCTCACCCCCCGGGGTGACATCACAGTTACACATAGGTCTACTAATGCAGTTTCAAGAGAAGGATGAGGGGGATCATGGGCGACCATAGTCACGGCAGTCCGAACACCTCGGGCACCGTTGCTACGGCTGGCCAGGGCGAAGAAGGGGAGTTCCAGAATCCTGGACTTCCCCCGCACCGCCCTCGCCTGGCCGACACGGATCCCCGGGCTGAGAAGCGGTCCGAGAAGCAGGTGGCGATCCTCTTCGCCATCTCGGCTCTCGGTACGCTCCTGTTTTTCTACGGATATTTCTTTATCCGCCTGGATGAGAGCATCGGTACGCTTCGCGTCCAGAACCTGTTCCTGGGCCTGGGCACCGCCTTCGCGATGCTCGGCATCGGCGTCGGCATTGTCCACTGGGCCAAGACGCTTATGCCGGACCATGAGGTCATCGAGGAACGCCACGAGATCCGTCCGGAAGAGGACCGCGTTGTCGCCGAGAAGATGATCGGCGACATCATCGAGGAAACCGGCATCAAGCGCCGCCCGCTGATCCGCAACACCCTCCTGGGTGCCATGGCGCTGGCTCCGCTGCCCGCAATCGTGCTGTTCCGCGACCTCGGTCCGCTGCCCGGCGACGTCCTGCGCCACACCATGTGGGACAACGGCGTGCGTCTGACGCGGGACCCCAGCGGTACTCCGATCAAGGCTTCCGACGTCACCCTGGGCTCTGCCTTCCACGTGATCCCCGAAGGCCTGAACGACGCCGAGCACAAGCTCGAGGAGAAGGCCAAGGCAGTTGTCCTGCTGATGCGCCTGGACCCCTCCGAGCTGCACCCCTCCCCCGGACGCGAAGACTGGTCCGTGGACGGCATCGTTGCCTACTCCAAGATCTGCACCCACGTTGGCTGCCCGGTGGCACTGTACGAACAGCACACGCACCACCTGCTGTGCCCGTGCCACCAGTCCACCTTCGACCTGACCCAGGAATGCGCTGTCATCTTCGGTCCGGCCGTCCGTCCACTGCCGCAGCTGCCGATCGCCGTTGACGACGAGGGCTACCTCATCGCCACCAGCGACTTCACTGAACCCGTTGGACCGAGCTATTGGGAGCGTGGCTGATCATGAGTGCTACCGCTGCAACCGGCAGCTACGAGCCGAAGACCAAGCTCGGGCGCATTACCAACTTCGTCGACTCCCGTGTAAGCGGTTCGATGATGGTCAAGGAGTTCGGCCGCAAGGTCTTCCCTGACCACTGGTCCTTCATGTTTGGTGAAGTGGCGCTCTACAGCTTCGTCATCCTGCTTCTCTCCGGAACGTTCCTGACGTTCTTCTTTGATCCGTCCATGGCGGAGACCCACTACGAAGGCAGCTACGTCCCGCTTAAGGGCGTAGAAATGTCCGTCGCCTACGCTTCGTCGCTGGACATCTCCTTCGACGTCCGCGGCGGCCTCTTCATGCGCCAGGTCCACCACTGGTCGGCCCTGCTGTTTGTTGCCTCCGTTTCGGTGCACATGCTGCGCGTGTTCTTCACCGGCGCGTTCCGCAAGCCCCGCGAACTGAACTGGGTTGTGGGCGGCGTGCTGCTCATCCTGGCCCTGGCTGCCGGCTTCACCGGCTACTCGCTCCCCGATGACCTGCTCTCCGGCAACGGCCTGCGCATCATCGACGGCGTTATCAAGGCTGTCCCGGTTGTTGGCACCTACATCAGCTTCTTCCTCTTCGGCGGCGAGTTCCCCGGCACGGCTGTGATTGGCAGGCTTTACGTCCTGCACATCCTGCTGGTTCCTGCCCTGATCCTGCTGATGATCGCCATCCACCTGTTCATGGTCGTCATCCACAAGCACACCCAGTGGCGCGGCCCGGGCCGTACCAACAACAACGTTGTCGGTTACCCCGTTGGACCTGTCTACGCCGCCAAGGCCGGTGGATTCTTCTTCATCGTCTTCGGCATCGTTGCCTTCATCTCGGCTGTCTTTACGGTCAACCCGATCTGGAACTACGGCCCGTACGACCCCTCCCCCGTGTCCGCAGGTACGCAGCCTGACTGGTACATCGGCTGGGTTGACGGCGCCCTGCGACTGATGCCGGGCTGGCTGTTCGGCTTCCCTTTCGAGTGGAACATTCCGTTCCCCTGGGGCGTCAACACCCTGTCCCTGAACGTGCTGCTGCCGGCCCTCGTGCCCGCAGGCATCGTCTTCGGCCTGCTCTTCACCTGGCCGTGGATCGAAGCCTGGGTCACCAAGGACAAGCGCATCCACAACCTGCTGGACCGCCCGCGCAACGCTCCGACCCGCACCGCCATCGGTGTTGCCGGCGTCATCTTCTACTGCGTCATGTGGGCTGCTGCCAGCTCCGACCTCATCGCCACGCACTTCATGGTGTCGCTGAACGATGTGACCTACTGGCTCCGCTTCCTGTTCTTCTTCGGACCGGTAATCGGATTCATGGTGACCCGCCGCATCGCCCTGGCGCTGCAGCGCAAGGACCGCGAGATTGTCCTCCACGGCGTGGAGAGCGGACGCATTGTCCGCCTGCCGCACGGTGAGTACATCGAGGTCCACGAACCGCTGGACGAGTTCAAGCGCTACAAGCTGGTTGCGTTCGACTCCCCCGAGGTACTGCCGGCCCAGCCGGACGCCAAGGGCAAGATCAGCCGCAGCGAGAAGCGCCGCGGAGCGATCTCCCGGTTCTTCTTCGAAGACCGCGTCGCCCCGGTGTCGCCGGCCGAACTCGAAGCGGCTCACCACCACGAACCGCATGCCGAAGTTGAGGCAAGCGAAGTGGATGACGCTCCGGTTTCGATCGAGAAGCACTAAGCACCACGCATAGAAGAAGCCCCCGTCCTTTCGGAACGGGGGCTTCTTCTTGTCTGTGGTTCTAGTGCTTTTGCTTCAGGGCGCCTGGGCCGAGGGCAGCCCCCTGGACTTCGGAGCTAGAGCTCGAACGGAACTTTCGACGGAAGCGGGTATTTGCGTACGGGATGCTCCAGGTCAGCGAAGGGCGCTGCCCCGATGCTGAGTTTAGTGAAGTCCAGCCGGGACTCCCGCAGGACCACCTGGATCCCCTTGACGGCCAGTTTCACGTCGGGAACCAGGCACAGGATGTTCAGCTTGTACGGACTGAACCCGGTCTCCTCCACGGAGCCCAGGCCACGCCAGGAGAAATAGGTGCCGATCGCTGTGGCGGCCTTGTGTTCCAGATACCTGTCCCGCTCCGTTCCATCCTTGGACTTGAGCGCGTACTGGGCAATAACCCAGTGCTGGTCCTCGTCGGGAATCTCGGCGTAGCCCTCCGCCTCGGCGGCGGTCCCAAACTCCCCCAGCAGCTTCTCCGCCTGTTCGGCGTCCACGTCTTCCCGTACGGAGACGGAGCCTTCGTGGCCAACCCTGCCCTTCGTGATCATGAGCGAGCCGTCCTCGGGCTCATACACGGCTTCCTTGAACAGCATCCCGCGCGGCGGGTCCTGCTTGTACATCCTCAGGATCTCCATTCGGCGATCCCTCCATTCTTGGTTCAGGTCGCCTGGTGGCGTCCGGGGTGGTAAGTGCGCGGCGTCCGCATTCCGGGGCGCTGGAGCGGCACCCAGAGCTTGTAACGGTCAGCGCGGTAATAGGAAACCGAGTAGTCAACCATGGACCGTGAGACGTAGGCGTGGCGCTGGATCTTCAGCAGCGGTGCGCCGAGGTCAACGTTGAGCAGCCGCGCCGTGGACGCCGACGCCGCTGTTGCCTCGATGGTGTCCTCACCCCATTCGATGACCATGCCGTAGCGCTCGCTCAGGACGCGGTACAGGGAGGTCGGCGGATCCTCGTCCAGCATGCCCGGCACGTGCCAGGCCGGGATAAAGTTCTCGTCGACGCTCATCGGTTCGCCGTCGGCAAGCAGCTGGCGGCGGAACCGGACCACCGGCTGGCCGGGGTCGATCTGCAGTTCACGGGCCACCAGATGGGAGGCAGGAACCTGTTCAAATGTGAGGACACGGGCGTCCGGCACCATGCCGCGGCGGTGCATTTCCTCGCTGTACGAGGTCAGCTTGATCTGCAGGTCCATCTTCTGCCGGGCCACGAAGGTTCCGACGCCGACTACTCGCTCCAGGACTTCATCTGCGACCAGGGCGTCGATGGCCTGGCGCACCGTCATGCGCGCTACCTGAAAGTGTTCGGCCAGCTCCCTCTCCGAAGGGACCGCCGTACCAGGCGGCGCGTGCTGAGCCACGAACCGCCGCAGGATCTCCTCCAGCTGCCGGTGCTTGGCAACACCCGAGGCCGGGTCTATGCCTTCCGGAAAGGCCCTTAGGGCACGTTTGATCACGGCGTGGCAGCCGGCCGGACAGGCAGGAACTCAGGCATGGGGACGCGGGACCTTCCTCGGATTTAGTGCTCTCCCTAGGATACCGGGAACCGAAGTCCCTTCCTGTAGAAGGCAAAAGCACCTCCCTCTATGGCGTGCACCCGTGGCACGCAAAAAACCGAAGGGCCCGCAGTTTCCTGCGGACCCTTCGGTCAACTGATCTTTAGTTGTGGCTCGAAGGCCTAGTGCGCGTGGTTACCGCGGCTGTATTCATAAACCCAGCCGATCAGACCAACCACGGCCAGACCGGCGCTGATGAACAGCACCCACCAGCCCACGGCCAGGCCGAGGAATGCACCGGCGCAGGCGGTCGCCAGGACCAGCGGCCACCAGCTCCACGGGCTGAAGAAACCCTGCTCACCGGATCCTTCGTGGATCTCGGCGTCCAGACGGTCTTCCGGACGCATGCCCACGCGGCGTGCCGTGAACATCAGGTAGTACCCGATCATCAGGGACATGCCGGCGGTCAGGAACAGTGCCAGGAAGCCAACGGGTTCCATCCACTCAACGAGGTAGCCGTAGACAACGCCTACCGCTGCGAAGAACGGAGCCATCAGGAGGAAGAGCTTTGCCTCGATTTTCACTGGACGCTCTCCTTGCGGTCAGCCGAACCGTAGACCTTGCCCGGTGCGGACTCGTTGGTGACGGTCTGCTGCAGTTCCGGGTGGTGCAGGTCCAGGGCCGGACGCTCCGAACGGATTCGGGGCAGCGACGTGAAGTTGTGGCGCGGCGGCGGGCAGGAAGTTGCCCACTCGAGCGAGGCACCGAAGCCCCACGGGTCATCAACTTCAACCTTCTTGCCGTGGCGCCAGGTGATGTACACGTTCCAGAAGAACGGGATCAGCGAGGCACCCAGGACGAAGGAGGCGATGGTGGAGAACTGGTTCATCGCGGTGAAGTTGTCTTCCACCAGGTAATCCGCGTAACGGCGCGGCATGCCGATGACGCCCAGCCAGTGCTGGATCATGAACGTGCCGTGGAAGCCCAGGAACAGGAGCCAGAAGTGGATCTTGCCGAGGCGCTCGTTGAGCATCTTGCCCGTCCACTTCGGCCACCAGAAGTAGAAGCCTGCGAACATCGCGAAGACGACGGTACCGAAGACCACGTAGTGGAAGTGCGCAACCACGAAGTACGTGTCAGAGACGTGGAAGTCCAGCGGCGGAGCCGAGAGGATGATGCCGGTCAGGCCACCGAAGAGGAAGGTGATCAGGAAGCCGATGCTCCAGAGCATCGGGGTTTCAAAGGTGATCGATCCGCGCCACATGGTGCCGATCCAGTTGAAGAACTTCACACCGGTTGGTACCGCGATGAGCATGGTCATAAAGGCGAAGAACGGCAGCATAACGGCACCGGTCACGTACATGTGGTGGGCCCACACGGTCACGGACAGGGCAGCAATGGCGATCGTTGCGTAAACCAGGCCCTTGTAGCCGAAGATCGGCTTGCGGCTGAAGACCGGGAAGATCTCAGAGACGATGCCGAAGAACGGCAGGGCGATGATGTACACCTCAGGGTGGCCGAAGAACCAGAACAGGTGCTGCCAGAGGACTGCACCGCCGTTCTCCGGATCGAAGATGTGTGCGCCGAAGCGGCGGTCAGCGCCCAGGGCGAACAGTGCAGCGGCCAGCGGCGGGAACGCCATCAGGATCAGGATGCCGGTCACCAGGGTGTTCCAGGTGAAGATCGGCATACGCCACATGGTCATGCCCGGGGCACGCATGCAGATGATGGTGGTGATGAAGTTGACCGCACCGAGGATGGTGCCGAAGCCGGACAGCGCAAGGCCAAAGACCCATAGGTCACCGCCGACGCCTGGCGAGAATGTCGTATTCGACAATGGCGCATAGGCGAACCAGCCAAAGGACGCGGCGCCCTGCGGGGTGATGAACCCGGATACGGCGATGATGCTGCCAAAGAGGAAGAACCAGAAAGCCAGCGCGTTCAGACGCGGGAAGGCGACGTCGGGAGCACCGATCTGGAGCGGCATCATCACGTTGGCGAAGCCGGAGAACAGCGGGGTTGCGAACATCAGCAGCATGACAGTGCCATGCATGGTGAACAGCTGGTTGTACTGTTCCTTGGTCTGCAGGATCTGCATACCGGGTTCAAACAGCTCGGCACGGATGACCAGGGCCATCACGCCGCCGAGGCAGAAGAAAATGAATGACGCAATCAGGTACATGTACCCGATGGTCTTGTGGTCAGTGGAGGTGATCCAGTTGACGACAATGCGTCCCTTGGAGACCGGCACAACGCGCGGGGCAACCCGCGTGCCTGATTCCTCCGAAGTGTATTCCAGGGTAGTCATAGCTTTCCTCCTACCTCCTTACTTCGTCGGATTCAGGTTGGTATTGCGGTCGTACTCTGCGCCCAGCTGGCCATCGTCCAGCGTGGCGAGGTAGGCCTCGTACTCGGCCTCGGAGACGACCTTCACGTTGAAGAGCATTTCAGAGTGGTACTCACCGCAGAGTTCGGCACACTTGCCTTCGAAGGTGCCCTCCTGCTGCGGGGTGAGGGTGATGTAGTTCGTGCGGCCCGGGATCATATCCCGCTTCTGCAGGAACGCCGGTACCCAGAACGAGTGGATGACGTCGCGGGAGTTCAGCTGCAGTTCAACGGACTTGTTGACCGGCAGGTACAGGGTCGGGAATTCGTCCTGGGACTTTTCCTCGCCGTCCAGGTTGACCTGGACACCGCTGTAGTACTTGTCTTCCTTGACGTAGTTGAAGTCCCACGCCCACTGCTTGCCGCGGACGTCCACAATGACGTCCGGATCATCAACGCGGGCATCGAGGGCCCGGATGTCGCGGTCGGTGAAGAAGAAGAGCACCAGGACCATGAACAGCGGGATCGCCGTGTAGAAGATTTCCAGCGGCAGGTTGTAGCTGAGCTGGCGGGGGTAACCGGTCTCATTCTTCCGGCGTCTGTAGGCGATGATGCACCACAGGATCAGTCCCCAGGTGAGGATACCTACGGCCAGCGCGGCAATCCATGAATTGACCCAGAGGTCCATGATGCGGCCGGTGTGGTTGGTCGTGTCCCGTTCCGTGGGCAGCCAGCCCTTTTGGACATCTGATGAACAACCCGATAAAAACAACGCGCCGGCCGACGTTACGGCTGAGATCTTTAAGATCCTGGCGCGTCGGCTGCTGGTTCGGTCCTGCGAACTCACAGACGGCCCTTCCTCTTGTTACGTGCAAGTGCGGCACAGCGGACAGAAAAATCCCCCCAGCTGCGCACGATCAGTTTTACTACTACGTGTAGAGCTTACCCCGGACGCGGTGCTGTCCAGTGACAGACCGCACCGCGTGCCGGGCGGAATACCCTCTATTACGGCTCGAAAGCCGTGTTTTCAGGCCTAGTGGAAGGAGTCTCCACAGGCGCAGGAGCCACCGGCATTCGGATTGTCGATGGTGAAACCCTGCTTGGAAATCGTATCTTCGAAGTCGATGGAGGCTCCGGCCAGGTACGGCACGCTCATCTTGTCGACAATGACCTCGACGCCGTCGAAGTCACGCACCGCATCTCCGTCAAGCACACGCTCGTCGAAGTAGAGCTGGTAGATCAGGCCCGAGCAGCCTCCGGGCTGAACGGCAACCCGCAGCCGCAGGTCAGTGCGGCCCTCCTGCTCAAGGAGGGAGCGGACCTTGCCGGCAGCTACCTCGGAAAGCATCACGTCGTGCGTGGGCAGTTCTTCGGCGGCTTCGGTTCCAACCAGGCCGGCGTTCTCACTCGTGGAAGTGCTCATTGCTTCTCTCTTTCCGTCCGGGCGTCCGGACCGCTCAGCAGCTTGCCGCTGAGCAGGCCGGTGCCAGTTCACTCAATGGTACGTCGGCGCACCCCATAGGCAGTAACGGCCTAGGAGGTTTCCTGCATTCCCAGACGAGCCAAAAGCAGGGCCTCGGCCAGGATGGCTTTTTCGAAGTCGCCCAGGTGCAGGGATTCGTTGGCCGAATGGGCCCGGGAGTCCGGATCCTCCACGCCCGTGATCAGGATGGACGCCTGCGGGAAGACCTCTACAAGATCCGCAATGAACGGGATGGAGCCGCCCACGCCCATCTCCACCGGGGTGGTGCCCCATGCCGTTTCCAGCGCCCACAGGGCGGTCTGCGCAGCGGGCGCGGAGGTGTCCGTCGCGAAGGCATTGCCCCGCTCCCCCGGGGTGAAGGTGACTTCGGCGCCGAAGGGAGCGTTGGCGGCAAGGTGGCGGGCCATGGCGTCCATCGCAGCTTCCGGATCCTGCCCCGGTGCCAGCCGCATGGAGAACTTCGCGCGGGCGGAGGGCTGGATGGTGTTGGAGGACATTGCCACCGAGGGCACGTCGATGCCGATGATGGACAGGGCAGGCTTGGTCCACAGGCGCGAGGCAATGGACCCCTCCCCCGCCAGCTGCACCGAGTCCAGGACGGAGGAGTCCTGCCGGAAGTCTTCCTCCGGGTAGTCCACTGCGGCGTCGTCGAATCCTTCCAGGCCTTCGATCGCGAGGTTGCCTCGCTCGTCGTGGAAGGTGGCGATCAGCCGGGCCAGGAGGGTCGGGGCATCAAGGACCGGTCCCCCGAACATGCCCGAGTGCACGGCGTGGCCGAGAACCCGCACTTCAAAGGTGCCGTCAACAAGCCCGCGCAGGCTCGTGGTCAGTGCCGGCGTGCCGACCTTCCAGTTGCCCGAGTCTGCGACCACAATCACATCGGCACGGAGCAGGTCACGGTGGGTTTCGAGGAAGGTGCGGAACGTCGGTGACCCGGCTTCTTCCTCGCCTTCAATGAAGAACGTGATGCCAACGCCCGGCTCGTTTCCGAGCACTTCGTTCAGAGCCCGGAGAGCCGCGGCATGCACCATGATGCCGGCCTTGTCATCGGCGGCGCCGCGGCCGTACAGCCGGCCGTTGCGTTCAGTGGCGGTAAACGGTTCGGTTTCCCAGAGCGCCGGGTCTCCGGGCGGCTGGACGTCATGGTGGGCGTACAGGAGTACGGTCGGCTTGCCCGGGGCCGCTGGGCGGCGGGCGACGACGGCGGGCCCGCCGGGCTTGCCGTTGTTGTCCACCCGCAGGATCTGCACGTCGTCCAGGCCAGCTCCGCGGAGCAGTTCGGCGACTGCTTCGGCTGAGCGGTCCAGATGGGCAGGGTCAAAGGAATCCCAGGCGATGCCGGGAATAGCTACCAGCCGGGTCAGGTCCTCGAGCGTGCGGGGAAATGCCGCCGCCACGCTGGCGCGCAGCGCTGCTTCATCCGGGACCGTGCTGGAGGTGTGGGAAGAGGAAGTCATAGGCCACACCCTACAACTGTGCTCTGCATGCTTCGAGGCGGGAGGCCTGCTTCGGGGTCCGGGGCCTGCTTCGGGGTGCGGGGCCTGCGGCGATGCTGAAAACCGCCGGCGTTTGCGTGTCCGGTAACCGCCGCGCATGCCGCCTGCGGTTCAGGTATCCTTGATGAGTGTTCGGACGAAAGAAAGAAGCGCCCACCGCGCAGGAAACTGTGGATCAGGCAACCACGGCCCAGGCCGGGTCACCGAAGCCGGGTGGCTCTGCAGGCAAGGGTGCCCCCACCCCTCGGCGCAAGGACCAGGTAGCTGCACGCCAGCGCCCACTGGTCCCCAATGACCGCAAGGCTGCCCGTGAGGCAAGCCGCGCCGCCATGCGCGAGGAACGCCTGAAGACACGTGCCGCCCTGGATACCGGCGACGAGCGTTACCTTCCCCTCCGGGACAAGGGCCCCAACCGCCGATTTGTCCGCGATGTAGTGGATGCCCGCTGGAACGTCGGTGAATTCGTCATGATCGCCGCGGCCGTGTTCGTAGTGGCGAGCTTCATCCAGAACCTCACCGTGCAGAGCTTCATTCTGATGGCGTTCTGGGCCCTGATTGTTCTGGTGATCGTAGACAGCATCCGCATCCGCTTCCTGCTGCGCCGCCGCCTCACCGAAAAGTTCGGCGGCCCCAACCAGGGCGACGTCTGGTACGGAATCTCCCGCGCCCTGCAGCTGCGCCGTTTCCGCCTCCCCAAGCCGCAGGTCCGCCGCGGCGAGAAGGTTTCCTAGCGGAACCCGCTCAACCCACATACATACAGAAGAAGGGACCGGTTCAACCGGTCCCTTCTTCTGTATCTTCTGCCCGGACTCCGGCAGTTCAGCCCCGCCGGTGGAGGTTCTGCAGCCTCCGGTTGATCCGTCCCGCCCAGAAGGGCCCTTCGTAGAGGAACGCGGTGTAGCCCTGCACCAGGTTCGCGCCGGCGTCGAGCCGCTCCTGAACGTCATCACCGGTCTCAACGCCGCCAACGGAGATGATCACCGGTTCCGGACCCAGCGCTGAACGCAGCCGGCGCAGAACTTCCAGTGAACGCTGCTTCAGCGGCGCCCCGCTCAGCCCGCCGACGCCGGCAGCGATAACCGTTTCGGGATCGGTCACGAGTCCTTCACGCCCGATGGTGGTGTTTGTTGCCACCACGCCGTCGAGCTTGAGGTCCAGGGCCAGGCGGGCGACGTCGTCGATGTCCTCGTCGGTGAGGTCCGGAGCGATCTTCACCAGCAGCGGCACGTGCCGGCCGGCGGTCTCATCCGCGGTCTGGCCCACCGCGGTGAGCAGCGGGCGCAGCGAATCGATGCTCTGCAGCTGACGCAGGCCCGGGGTGTTCGGGGAACTGACGTTAACCACCAGGTAGTCGGCGTCCGCGGCGAGCAGCCGGGTGCTGGCCAGGTAGTCTTCGACCGCGTCTTCGAGACCCACCTTTTTGGTCTTCCCGATGTTCACGCCCACAATCGGGCGGTTGCGGCCCCAGCGGCGGTAGAGACCGTCCACAGCTTTCCGGACCCGAGGGGCGACGGCGGCAGCGCCGTCGTTGTTAAAGCCCATGCGGTTGATGACAGCGCGGTCCTCCACCAGCCGGAACAGGCGCGGCTTCGCGTTGCCGGGCTGGGCCTGGGCAGTCACTGTTCCCAGTTCAACATGCCCGAATCCGAGGTTCGCCAGCGCAACGACGGCGGAGCCTTCCTTGTCGAAGCCTGCCGCAAGGCCAAAGGGTGAGGGGAAGGTAAGGCCCAGTGCTTCCGTTGACAGGTCCCGGCCGGGGCGGGTAAGCGCACGCAGAACCGGTGCGGCCGGTGTATAGGCAATGGCACGGATGGCTTCATAACCGATTCGATGGGCTTTTTCAGGGTCCATTCCGGAGAAGACGATCCGGAAGAACGTGGGGTAAACGCGCATGATTTAATGCTTCCACTCGCGGTGTCCTGCACCAAATCGCGGTCAGGAGTGCCCGTCAGGTTCGTGTATTTTCGATATATGGGGCAGAACTGGCAACCGGACAGGCTGGGCAGCGGGTATCGTGCCCTCACGCTGGACCTGGGCGAAGATGATGAAGGCCCGGTTGTAGCCACGCTGGTCTCCTACACGCCGGAGCCTCCCCCGCCGCCAACGTTCACCGGCCGCGTGCGTGAGCGGCTTTCCCGGTTCCGCGGCCCGGTGGAGCCTGCTTCGGTGAATGCGGTGGTGTACATCCACGGGTGGGCGGACTACTTCTTCCAAACAGAGCTGGCGGATTTCTGGGCCGAACGGGGTGTCGCGTTTTATGCCCTGGACCTGCGCAAGTACGGCCGCAGCCTGCGGCCCGGCCAATCCGAGGGCTTTATTACCGACCTCTCCGAATATGACGCCGATATTGAGGCGGCACTGGCTGCAGCGGAAGCGGACGTCAAGGCAAGCCGCGGGGAACAGACCCCGGTGCGCCTTTCGCTGATGGCCCACTCAACGGGCGGACTGGTGGCCTCGCTCTGGGCACACCGCAACCCCGGCCGAATCGCAGCACTGATCCTGAACAGCCCCTGGCTGGAACTGCGCGGAAGCTCCCTGGCCCGTAACGCCGCAGCGGGGCTGCTGGAACCGCTGGCCCGCACCCGGCCCAAGACCCGGCTCAAGATTCCGGAACTGGACTTTTACTGGCGGTCGCTCAGCGCGGAAGCCGACGGCGAATGGGAACTCGATCCGGTCTGGAAACCGCCGGGCAGCTGGCCGGTACGGGCCGGCTGGATAACCGCCGTGCTGGCGGGCCACTCACAGGTTGCCAAGGGACTGGACATCACCTGCCCCGTCCTGGTGCTGGCGTCGGCCCGCTCCACGATCGGTGCCACCTGGAACGAGACCATGAAGACCACGGACAGCGTGCTGGACGTCAGCCTGATGGTCCAGCGGGCACTGCTGCTGGGCCCGGTGGTGACAGTTCTCCGCTTTGACGGTGCCCTGCATGACGTGCTGCTCTCGGCCCGGCCGGTCCGCCGCCTGGTCTATACCCGGCTGGACAAGTGGGCGGCAACCTACCTGCTGGGGAAAAAACCCGGTTAGGCCCCCGCGGCTGCCTGGTCTACCGCTCCCCCGTACCGGCGGTCGCGCCGTGCGTAGGTTTCCACGGCTTCCCACAGGGTCCTGCGGTCTACGTCCGGCCACAGGGTATTCATAAAAACCATCTCCGCATACGCGGACTGCCAGAGCATAAAGTTTGAGAGCCGCTGTTCCCCGGAGGTGCGCAGGAACAGGTCGACGTCCGGCAGGTCCGGCTCATCAAGGTAGCGCTGGATCGTCTTCTCCGTGATGCTCCCGGGGCGCACTTTGCCGTTCTTGACGTCCTCGGCGATCGCCCTGACGGCATCGGTGATTTCCGCCCGTCCGCCATAGTTCACACACATGTTCAGGGTGCACGTGGTGTTGTTTTTCGTCTGTTCCTCGGCAACTTCCAGTTCCCGGATGACCGATCCCCAGAGCCGGGGCCGGCGCCCGGACCAGCGGATGCGGACACCCCATTCATCAAGCTGGTCCCGCTGGCGGCGAAGTACATCGCGGCTGAAGCCCATCAGGAACCGGACCTCTTCCGGGGACCGCTTCCAGTTCTCGGTGGAGAACGCGTACACGGACACGTGCTGGATTCCGATCTCCACTGCCCCGGCCATCACGTCGAGCAGTGCTGCCTCTCCGGCCCGGTGCCCTTCGGTACGCGGCAGGCCCCGCTGGTTGGCCCAGCGGCCGTTTCCGTCCATCACAATAGCCACATGCGCAGGCACCAGGTCACGGGGAACCGGCGGCGGAACAGCACCGGAGGGGTGCGGCCAGGGCGCAGCCGGAGACTTGCGGGGAGGGACCAAAGCTATACACGCTCCACATGTTGAAGGGATTTCACGACTCGTTCCAGGTGCCACTGCAGATAGCTGGCCACGAGTCCGGCGGATTCCCGCCGGGCCTGCGGTCCCGCAGCATCTGCGTGCTCCCAGTCGCCGGTTAGCAGCGCGGAGAGCAGAAGCATGGTTTCGGGCGACGGCGATGCTGAGCCCGGGGGCCGGCACACCGGGCAGACGGCGCCGCCAAGCGGGGCGGAGAACGCACTGTGCGGCCCGGGCGCGCCGCAGCGGGCGCAGTCGGTAAAGGACGGTGCCCAGCCTGCGGTGGCCAGGGCGCGCAGCAGGTAGGAATCCAGAATCAGTTCCGGTGGGTGTGCCCCGCGGCCCAGCGCTGCCATGGCACCGATCACCAGGTGGTAGTGCGCGTTCGCGGACTCGCCGTCGACGTCCGTGAGCCGCTCGGCGGTTTCGGCAACGGCCGCTGCGGCCGTGTAGCGGGCGTAATCGGCTGCGATTCCCGCACCATACGCTCCCTTGGTCTGCACCTGGGTCACGATGTCCAGGCTGCGGCCGTGGGAAAGCTGCAGGTCCACCACCATAAAGGGCTCCAGCCGTGCCCCGAATTTGCTGGAGGTGCGGCGTACTCCTTTGGCTACCGCGCGGACCTGGCCGTGGTTGCGCGTCAGCAGGATGACGATCCGGTCCGCTTCACCCAGCTTGTGGGTGCGCAGCACCACGCCCTCGTCACGGTAGGTCCGTGAAGCAAAAGATCTATTGGCCACGGATCCATTTTCCCACGCAGCAGCGCGCCCGGCTGCATGTGCAGCCGGGCGCGCCTTGTGCCGGACGGGAGCCGGCGGGGATGCTAGTCGCCCGAAGCGTCGCGGATCGCCCGGTTCACGGCGGAGATGACAGCCTTCAAGGCGGAGAGCGTGGTGTTCGAATCGATGCCGACTCCCCACAGCACGCGTTCGCCGACGGCGAGCTCAACGTAGGCGGCTGCCATTGCGTTGCCGCTGGCGGAGAGGGCGTGCTCGGAGTAGTCCAGCAGCCGCACGTCGACGCCGTCCTGGCTCAGGATCTGCAGCAGGGCGTCGATGGGACCGGTACCGGAGGCCACACGGCGCTGCTGCACGTTGCCGGCACGCAGGCTGGCGGTGAGCAGGAAGGACCCGTTCTCCGCCGTATCTGCAGTGACCGAGGTGAGGGCGTAGTGGCCCCAGGGCTCCGCACCGGAATCGGGAGTGGAGGGCAGGTATTCGTCCTGGAAAACGCGCCAGAGTTCGGCTCCGGTGACTTCGCCGCCCACGGTGTCCGTGCGCCGCTGGATGACTCCGGAGAACTCGATCTGTGCGCGGCGCGGCAGGTCCAGGTTGTGTTCGTTCTTGAGCAGGTACGCCACCCCGCCCTTGCCGGACTGGGAGTTGACCCGGATGACTGCCTCGTAGCTGCGGCCGATGTCCTTCGGGTCGATCGGCAGGTACGGGACACCCCATTCCAGGTCGTCCACCGTCTTGCCGGCTGCGGCTGCTTCCTTCTCCATGGACTCGAAGCCCTTTTTGATGGCGTCCTGGTGGGAACCGGAGAAGGCGGTGAAGACGAGGTCGCCGCCGTAGGGGGAACGCTCGGGTACGGGCAGCTGGTTGCAGTATTCGACGGTCCGCCGGATTTCGTCCATGTTAGAGAAGTCGATCTCCGGGTCGATGCCCTGGCTGAACATGTTCATGCCCAAGGTGATCAGGTCCACGTTTCCGGTGCGCTCACCGTTGCCGAAGAGGCAGCCTTCGATCCGGTCTGCCCCGGCCAGGTAGCCCAGTTCCGCGGCGGCAACGCCGGTGCCGCGGTCATTGTGCGGGTGCAGGGAGAGGATGATTGCCTCGCGGTTGGCCAGGTTGCGGTGCATCCATTCGATCGAATCGGCGTAGACGTTCGGCGTCGCCATTTCCACGGTGGCCGGCAGGTTCAGGATCATCTGACGGTCAGTGGAGGCTTCGAGGACTTCGGCTACGGCGTTGGAGATCCGCAGCGCGAAGTCCAGTTCCGTACCGGTGTAGGACTCCGGGGAGTATTCGTACGTGACGTCGATGCCGCGCAGCTGTTCCTCGTACTTTTTGCACAGCCGGGCACCGGTCAGCGCGATGTCCACGATCCCGTCCTGGTCCGTGTTGAAGACAACCTTGCGCTGCAGCACGGAGGTGGAGTTGTACAGGTGGACAATCGCGCGGTCCGCGCCTTCGAGGGCTTCGTAGGTGCGCTCGATGAGGTGTTCGCGGGACTGGGTGAGGACCTGGATCGTGACGTCGTCCGGAATCCGGTCGCCTTCGATCAGCTGGCGGACAAAGTCGAAGTCCAGCTGGGACGCCGAGGGGAATCCAACTTCGATTTCCTTGTAACCCATGTTCACCAGCAGGTCGAACATCTTGTGCTTGCGCTCAGGAGTCATGGGATCGATGAGCGCCTGGTTTCCGTCACGCAGGTCGACGGCGCACCAGCGCGGAGCCTTGGTGATGACCTTGTCGGGCCAGGTGCGGTCGGGCAGATCCACACTGATCTGGTCCTGGAACGGAACATATTTGTGGATCGGCATGCCGGAGGGCTGCTGTGCGTTTCGCATAATGTCTGGGGTGGCCTTTTCTTTTTAGATCTTTAGAAATGGTGGCCGGGCAACACAAACTCCGCAGCGAGGGTTCGGCCTAAACAGTGGTTTGCGTGGCCTCGCCGCGGCAGCTAAGAAGGAGGATCTCTGCGCGCACGTGCCCAGACTAGCACGCACGTTCCGGCGCTACGGAAAACTCAGTAACCGAACGCAGACTGGCACGTAACCTGCGCCGCCGTCTGTCCGGTGAGCCCGCCAAGGTCCCCGGTATCTTCCATGACATTGCCCTTGGTGAAGTCGGAACCGATCTGCACGACGACGCCGCTCACCACGGCGCTTGCGCTGACCTGCGAGGCCGGGATGTTCAGCGCTTCGGCGACCTGGAGCGCCATGGCGTCGTAGCCCGGGGTGAAGAACACCTGGGTTCCCGGGGTTGTGGATTCGGAGAGCCCGCCGGCAATGGCCTGGGTGAAGCCTTCGCTGAGGAGGTACTCGGCCAGTTCGGCGTCGCGGCCGCTGGCGGATCCGCTGATCCCGTCCAGCAGGGTGACCGGAATCGCTGCCGGGTCAACTGCGGGCTCGGTCTCTTCCGGAGCAGGGGTTTCAGTGCCGGGAGTCCCGGTGCCGGGAGCAGCGGGTTCTTCAGCGGCGACGCCGATGGGCTGGTCCGCCACCAGGGCATCGAAGAGCGGCTGGGCTGCGGCTTCGTCGAGGACGAGTCGGTTGGGGTCGAGTTCGTAGGGCACCACGGGCACGGTCACAAAGGCAACGCTGCCCAGATCCACATCTTTCATCCGGCCGGCCATCGCGATCAGGGTGGGGATGTCGGTAAGGCCCTCATCAACTGTGAGGTTCTTGGTCACGGTGTCGGCGATGGAGTACAGGCGGGGCAGGTTGTTCAGCGTGCCCTCACCCTGGACCTTGCGGACCATGGAAGCAAGGAAACTCTGCTGTGCCTTAATCCGGCCTTCATCGCCGCCGTTGCCGAAGCCGTGGCGGGTGCGCAGGAAGGCGAGGGCCTGGTCGCCCTGGATGCTTGACACTCCGGCGGGGATGTTCAGCCCGGAGAGCGGATCATCCACCGGCTGGTTCACGCAGACTTCCACTCCACCGAGGGTGTTGGAAAGTTCCTTGACGGCGTTGAAGTCGGCCATCATAAAGTGGTCGATGCTCAGGCCCGTGAGCTCGTTGATCGCAGCCACCGTGCAGCCGGGCCCTCCGTTGCCGAGGGCACCGTTCAGCTGGGCCAGGTCCATGGCCTGGTACTGCATGCCCGATTCCGGATCAGTACAGGCGGGCAGGGCCACCAGCAGATCACGCGGGAAGCTGACCACAGTCACGTGGGAGCGGTCCGCGGCCATGTTCACCAGCATCATGACGTCCGAGTTGTTGGAGTCCTGGCCTTCGCGGTTGTCCGTGCCCAGCACCAGGATCTGCATCGAATCGGTGTTGGTGTCCGCCGGGAGCCCATCCTGGTCCTGGCCGATATTCAGCGGCTTGGTGTCGAAGTTGCTCTGCAGCCTCAGCAGCTGAACCCCGGCGAACACCAGTCCGGAAACGAGTGTCAGCGATAGCAGCAGCGCAATTGAAGCCAGCACGGGGTGTCCCCCGCGGGCAGCTCCGTTGCCCAGATGGCGCCCGCCGGGTGCGGTGGTAGTCCGGCGTCGGCTTGGTGCGGCAGATCCGGAGGGACCATGACCTGTAGCGGCACGGCGTGATGGCATAGCCGTTCCCTCCCCTGGATCTGATACTGATGGCTTGCGAAAATGGTTGAACAAAGTGTACGGGCCGCTGCTGTGAAGAAGCTTAGGACCCGCTGGCGGGCAGCACGGGCTGCTAGAACCCCAGCTTTACCAGCTGCTTGGGATCCCGCTGCCAGTCCTTGGCGATCTTAACGTGCAGGTCCAGGTAAACCCGGGTTCCCAGCAGAGCCTCGATGCCGCGTCGTGCATTTGTTCCCACTTCACGCAGGCGTGAACCGCCCCGGCCAATAATAATCGCTTTCTGCGACGGGCGTTCAACATAAAGATTCACGCGCACATCCAGCAGCTGGTTGTCCTCACTGCGGCCTTCACGCGGCACGATCTCTTCGACCACCACCGCAAGTGAGTGCGGCAGCTCGTCCCGGACGCCCTCGAGGGCTGCCTCACGGACCAGTTCCGCAACCATCACCGCTTCGGGCTCGTCCGTCAGTTCACCGTCCGGGTAAAGCGGCGGCGAAGCGGGCATGTGCGAGGCAAGGACATCCGCAACGGTGTCCACCTGGAAGCCGTCGGTGGCAGAGACGGGAACGACGTCGGCCCAGCCGTCGGCACCCAGGACTTCAGTTCCCAGCGCGGTCACTGACATCAGCTGCTTGGCCAGCGCCGCACGGTCCACCGTGTCGGTCTTGGTGACCAGGGCAATAACCGGCTTCTTCTTCAGCGCTGCGAGCTGGTTGGCGATGTAGCGGTCACCCGGCCCCACCGCTTCGTTTGCCGGCAGGCAGAACCCGATCGCGTCCACCTCGGCCAGGGTATCGGCAACGAGGTCGTTCAGCCGCTGCCCCAGCAGGGTGCGCGGACGGTGCAGGCCCGGGGTATCCACGAGGATGAGCTGCGAGGTTTCCCGGTGCACGATTCCCCGGATGGTGTGGCGTGTCGTCTGCGGCTTTGCCGAGGTGATGGCCACTTTCTGGCCCACCAGGGCGTTGGTCAGGGTGGATTTGCCGGCGTTGGGCCGGCCCACCAGGGACACGAATCCGGCGCGGAACGTGGGTTCAGTCATCTCGGGGTACCAATTCTGTTGTTTTGGGGCGGTCTGTGTGGTCCGCCGCTGTAGTGTTGGGTTCGCCGTCTTCCGGCTGCCGCCAGGCGAGGACGTGTGAGACGCGGTTGCGCCGTCCCTCCAGCCGCTCAGCGTGGAGAACGATCGAATCGATGACCACTTCGCTGCCCACAATGGGCACGCGGCCGAGGGCCTTGGCCAAAAGCCCGCCCACGGTGTCCACCTCGTCGTCTTCGAGGCTGAGGTCGAACAGTTCACCGAGGTCATCGATGCCGGCCTTGGAACTGAGCCGGTAGCGCCCGTCCCCCAGGTCTTCGATGTCCGGGCGTTCGGAGTCGTATTCGTCGACGATTTCGCCCACGATCTCTTCAATCAGGTCTTCGAGCGTGACCAGGCCCGCTGTTCCGCCGTACTCGTCAATCACCACGGCAACGTGCGTGGATTCACGCTGCAGTTCCTGCAGCAGCTCCCCCACCGCCTTGGACTCGGGGACGTAGCGGACGGGTCTGCAGAATCCGTCCACGGCCTGGCTCCCGGCTTCGGGGGACCGTCCGTGCATCTGGGCGGCAACGTCCTTGAGGTACAGGATGCCGACGATCTGGTCAGCACTGTCCTCGATGACCGGCACCCGCGAGTAGCCCGAGCGCAGGAACAGGGACATCGCCTGGCGGAGGGTGGATCCGGAGTCAATGCAGACCATGTCCGTCCGCGGAACCATGACTGAGCGCACCTTTGTATCACCAAGCTCAAACACGGAGTGGATCAGCTCGGCTTCCGTGTTTTCGATCATGTCCGCTTCGGAGGCACGGTCCAGCAGCTCACGGAACTCTTCCTCCGTGAAGAAGGCGGCATCCGGGCCCTGGGTCCCGGGCGCAACGGCAGAGCCGATCTTCACGAGCCAGCCGGGAATCGGGCCGAGGACGGTCCGCAGTACACTCACCAGTCCTGCCGTGAGAACAACGACGCCGGTGACGTGGCGGCGGCCGATCTGGCGCGGGGAAACCCCAACCAGTACAAACCCAACACCGGCCATGGTGACCGTAGCCAGGAGGCCGGCGAGCCAGAGGTTCTCCACCACAAGCTGGAAGGCCATGGCAACGGAGACCGCCGTCGCCATTTCGAACCAGACACGCCAGAACCGCAGCGCGTGCATGTGTGCAACGGGGTGCTGCAGAATCCGTTTGAGGGGTTTGCCGGCACGGCCGCTGAGCAGCGCTTCGGCTTCATGTCGCGGGAGGTAGCCGTAGGCTGCCTCGGCGGCGGTAAGGAGTCCGGCCAGCACCACAAAGGCGATGGCCATGACAACTAGGACGCCTACGCTCAACTGCGTGTCTCCTTCGGGGCTTCCTTGCCCGTGTAGTCCGAGAGCAGGCGCCGCTGAAGCCCGAACATTTCGGCCTCTTCCTCGGGCTCAGCGTGGTCGTACCCCAGCAGGTGAAGGATCCCGTGGGTGGTCAGCAGGAGCAGTTCATCCTCCAGGCCGTGCCCGGCGGTCTCAGCCTGCCGTTCTGCGACCTGCGGGCAGAGCACAATGTCGCCGAGGACTCCGGCGGGGGTCGGACGGCCCGGCGACCCGGGACGCAGCTCATCCATCGGGAAGGACAGCACATCGGTGGGGCCGGGAAGGTCCATCCATTCAATGTGCAGCTTCTCGATCGCGTCCTCGTCCACCAGGATGATGGACAGCTCGGCTTCCGGATGGACGTACATGGCGTCCAGGACAAAGCGGCCCAGCCGGGACAGCGCTTCCTCGTCTGCCTGCATGGCGGACTCGTTGTTGACTTCGATGCTCATCGTTTCTTCTCCTGCCCGGCACTGTGGGAACCGGTGCGGGAACGGCGTTCTTCATCCCATTCGCTGTAGGCGGTCACGATGTCGCTGACCAGGCGGTGCCGGACGACGTCGGTCGCGGTCAGTTCGGAGAAATGCACGTCCTCGATCCCGTCCAGGATCTCGTGGACGATCCGCAGGCCGGAAGTGGTGGACCCGGGAAGGTCCACCTGGGTGACGTCACCGGTGACAACCATCTTGGACCCGAAGCCCAGACGGGTCAGGAACATCTTCATCTGCTCCGGTGTGGTGTTCTGCGCCTCGTCAAGGATGATAAACGCGTCATTGAGGGTCCGGCCGCGCATGTACGCCAGCGGTGCAACCTCGATCGTTCCCGCTGCCATCAGGCGGGGAATCGATTCCGGGTCCATCATGTCGTGCAGGGCGTCATACAGCGGGCGCAGGTAGGGATCGATCTTGTCATTCAGCGTTCCGGGAAGGAATCCCAGCCGCTCTCCCGCTTCGACTGCCGGGCGGGTCAGGATAATCCGGTTGACTTCCTTCTGCTGCAGCGCCTGCACGGCCTTTGCCATGGCCAGGTAGGTCTTGCCGGTGCCGGCCGGGCCAATCCCGAAGACCACGGTGTTGCGGTCAATCGCATCAACGTAGTTCTTCTGGTTCAGCGTCTTCGGGCGGATAGTGCGCCCGCGGGTGGAGAGGATGTTCTGCGTCAGGACCTCAGCCGGACGTTCTGCGCTCTGGTCGCGCAGCATGGTGATCAGCTGCTCAAGGACCTGAGGCGTAACGCGCGTCTGGTGCCGGGCAAGCACACGTACTTCATTGACGAGGCGGACAGTCCGTTCCACAGCGGGGGCGGGACCGGAGACGGAGAGCTCGTTGCCGCGGACATGGAGGTTCACCTCCGGGAAGGCGTTCTCGATGATTTTCAGGGCTTCATCGTTGGCGCCCAAAGACTGGACCATATGCTCTGTGGAGTCGAAGACAATTGTCTGCTGGTCCTCACGGATGGTGCCGATTCCTGCTGAAGATTCGGTCATATATGCGGCCCCTCGGCCTCTCATCGCCCCTTTGTGGAAATCTGTTGTGGAAGTCTGCTGAAAATCATGGTGCGCACACCCTCCTTAATTCTACTGGATAGGTGCCTGAGTGCACTGACGGAATCCGCGCAGGCCGCTGGCCGGGGGCTGTGCGCGGAGCCGTGACGCAGTTGTGAGCTGTATTACGGGCTTTGTCTCGGCTTGGCATCGTCTGGGTCTCAATCAGGTTTCAGTCCCGCCACAGAAGCATCAACCCCCGCTTTTGGGGTGTTTCGCTGTGCCAAGCTTGAAGGCATGCTCCGGCCGGGATCCGCCCTGGCCGGATCCCCCACGCATCGCCCGGTCCACGGACTGCGGGCACAAGACACGGAAGGCAGGGATAGTCATGACCAGGCAGCATAAGCGCCTCTCCGGCCGCACCCGCCTCCTGATGGCGGCAGCAGCAGCACCGCTTCTCCTGAGCTCCTGCGGAGTGGTTGCGGAACTCCCGACCACCAGCATGCCGAGCTCCTTCAGTGCGGCCACCTCACCCGAAGGCCGCCCGATGGCCGTCTCCGCCCCGGCCGAAGCCACAGTTTCCAAGGTTGTCATGCCGGTGTACTGGCTTGGCCTGAACGGTTCGGACGTCCAGCTCTACCGGGAGTTCCTGCCGTCGAAGAACACCGGCGACCCCATTGGTGAAGCGGTTATGGCCATGACCACCGATGCTCCCCGCGATGACGACTACTTCACTCCGTGGTCGCCCGCTTCGAAGGTCACCGCATCGATCTCCAGTAAGAACATCATCACGGTGGATATCACCGCTGACGCATTCAAACCGTCGCTGGACGCAGGCATGGCCCACCGCGCCGTGCAGCAGCTGGTTTACACAGCCACCGCCGCCGCTGCCAACGCCGGGCTGACCGCTGCCGGCTACAACACCAGCGTGGTGGTGCTGGTGGACGGCAAAGCCGGCTACAACGCTTTTGGTCACGAGGATCTTGAACCTGCCCTGGAACGGGACAAGACCCTTCCCGCGCCGATCTGGATCATCAGCCCGCAGGAACAGGACGGCACCGAAACGTCCCTCACGGTCATGGGTTCGGCGGTGGTCCGGGATGACCGGCTTGCCTGGAGCGTGGAACGCATCGCCAACGGACGGCCGGAAACCAAACCCGTGCAGACGGGCGAGATCAGCCTCGACGCAGAGCCAGGCGAGACCGCGATGTTCGAAATGCTCCTTGAGCTGGAACCCGGTGAGTACAACCTGCGGGTTTTCCACGGCGACGGCGCAAACCAGGACTCAAAGCGCTTTACCGTCTACTAGGAGCGAAGCCGGCTCCGAGGCGGGTCAGCTCCAGCGGCCCAGCAGGTAGTTCAGCAATACCAGCGCGGCCGGTCCGGCGCTTGAAGAGCGCAGGACGTGCGGACCCAGACGGACCGAAACGGCACCGGCAGCACCAAGCGCCTGCAGTTCCGCAGGACTAATGCCGCCTTCGGGTCCAACCACGACGGCGATGGACCGGATTCCGGTCTCCGTGCCTGCTGCCACTGACCTTGCCAGCGCCAGTTCCACCGCTGCAGCCAGCGGGACCTGGGCTTCCTCGTGCAGCACGAGCACCAGGTCCGTGTCAGCCAGCCGTGCGGGCAGAGCCTTGCTGTCGGCCACATCCAGCACCTGCGGAATCCGCGACCGGCGCGACTGTTTTGCCGCGGAAGTGACTACGGCCCGCCATTTCGCCTGGCCCTTTACCGCCTTGTCAGCCTTCCAGCGCACGATGCTTCGTTCGGACTGCCAGGGCAGAACGGCGTCCACTCCAAGTTCGGTAGCGGCCTCAATGGCCTGCTCATCGCGGTCGCCCTTGGCCAGTGCCTGCACCAGTGTCAGCTCACAGCCCACAGCAGGCTCCGCCTCGACCTCGCGCACATCGACTTCCAGCAGCGCGGGATCCGCGGACCGGACAGTTCCGCGCAGGCGCGTTCCGGCGCCGTCGACGATGTCCACGTCCTCTCCCGGCGCCAGCCGCTTGACCGCTACGGCATGACGGGCTTCGGGACCGGTCAGCGCGAACACGCTTCCCGGTGCCGCTGCCGCTACCAGTTCCGGGTCACCGAAGAAGATCGGGTTGGTCACGGTGAGCGCCGGCCTCTAGTGGTTGCCGAGGCGGTCGCGCAGTTTCGCGAAGACGCCGCTGTTGCTGTTGCCGCTGACCCTGCCTTCGGCGAACTCTTCGCCGCGGAGTTCAGCGAGCCGGCGGAGCAGTTCTTCCTGCGCCTGATCCAGCTTCTGCGGTGTCTCCACCTGGACGTGAACCATCAGGTCACCGCGGCCGTAGCCGCGCAGGTGCGTGACGCCCAGGCCCTTGAGGGTGGTAACTTCACCGGACTGGGTGCCGGCCTTAATGTGGATTTCGCGTTCCCCGTCGAAGGTCTCCATGTTGATGACCGTGCCCAGGGCTGCCGCCGTCATGGGCACCGTAAGGGTGGCGTGGAGGTCATCGCCGTCGCGCATAAACACGGGATCGGCGTTGACCCGGATCTCAACGTACAGGTCTCCCTGCGGGCCGCCGGCGGTGCCGGCTTCACCCTGTCCGCTGAGCTGGATCCGCGTTCCGGTTCCGACGCCGGCGGGAACCTTGATGGTCAGGGTGCGGCGGCTGCGTACGCGGCCTTCGCCGGCGCATTCGTGGCACGGGTCCGGGATGACGGTGCCGAAGCCCTGGCAGGACCCGCAGGGCGCCGTCGTCATGACCTGGCCAAGGATGGAACGCACCGCGCGCTGGACCTGGCCGCTGCCGTGGCAGATGTCGCAGGTCCGCGGGGAGGTTCCGGGCTGGCAGCAGGAGCCGTCGCACGTGGGGCAGACAACGGCGGTCTCCACGTCGATCTTCTTGTTGGTGCCGAAGACGGCATCCTTCAGGTCGATCCGGACGTTGATGAGCGCGTCCTGTCCCCGCCGGGTGCGCGACGCCGGTCCGCGGCCGCCGCCGGGTGCTCCGCCGCCGAAGAAGGTGTCGAAGATGTCCTGGAAGCCGAAGCCCTGGCCGCTGAAGCCGCCGCCGAACCCGTTGTCCGTGCCGTTCTCCTGGCCGGTGGTGTCGTAGACGCGCCGCTTCTGCGGGTCGGACAGTACTTCGTAGGCATGGGTCACGGCCTTGAACTCGTCTGCCGCTCCGGGGGCGGTGTTCACGTCCGGATGGAGCTTGCGGGCAAGCTTGCGGTAAGCCTTCTTGATTTCCTCGCCGGTGGCATCCCGGCTTACGCCGAGTACCTGGTAGTGATCACTCACTCGTGCACATCGCTTCCTGTGTTGCGTCCCCCGCCTCGGGGATGATTAGTCTTCCGGACACCGCTGGTGAGGCGGCTGCCAGTCTTTGGGGTCAGGTGTTCAGGACCCGGGAAAGGTAGCGGGCAACGGCTCGAACCGCTGCCATGGTGTTGGGATAGTCCATCCGCGTGGGACCAAGGATTCCTACCATAGCCGAAGCATCCGGCCCATACCCAGTGGCGACGACGGATGCCTCCGAGAGCGAACCGTATGGGTTTTCCGATCCGATGCGGACCGAGACTCCCCTGGCGTCCTGCTCCATTTCCGAGAGCAGCCGAAGCATAACGACCTGTTCTTCCAGGGCTTCAAGGATGGGCCCGATGGTCAGCGGGAAGTCTCCCGTTGCGCGGGCCAGGTTGGCTGTTCCGGCCATCACCATGCGGTCTTCGCGGTTAATTCCTGCCAGCTGTTCCAGGGCCCGCACCAGGGCGCCGGCCGTTCCCCGCAGGTGGGCCGGAACGGTAGCCAGGGTGTCTGCCAGGTGGGAAGTGATCCGCGTGAGCGTGGTTCCGGCAAGTGCCTGCAGGAAGTGCTGGCGCAGTTCATGCAGGTCCTGCTCCGTCACGGGGGCCGGCACGGTGATGACACGCTGCTCAACGCGCCCGGTAGTGGAGATCAGCACCACGAGGACCTGAGCCGGGGCCAGCAGGACGAACTCGATGTGGCGCACCTTCGCGTTGCCGAGGTGCGGGTACTGCACGACGGCGACCTGGTTGGTCAGCTGGGACAGGAGCCGGACGGTGCGGTCCAGGATGTCATCGATGTCCTCGGCGCCTTCAAGAAGGGTCTGGATGGCACGCCGTTCAGCGGCGGAAAGCGGCTTCAGATCCGAGAGCTGGTCTACGAAAAGCCGGTAGCCCTTGTCCGTGGGGATGCGTCCGGCGGAGGTGTGCGGCGCAACGATCAGGCCCTCTTCTTCGAGGACTGCCATGTCATTGCGGATGGTGGCGGAGGAAACGCCAAGGTGGTGCCGCTCGACCAGGGCCTTGGATCCTACGGGTTCGCGGGAGTGGACGTAGTCTTCGACAATGGCCCGGAGCACCTCGAGCCGGCGTGGTTCGCTCATGGTTTCCTCCTTCGCTGACGGACTGTCATTCGCACCCGGGCGCTGCACGGCCGTGCCGGCCGCTGTTAGCACTCGGTGTCCCTAAGTGCTAAGTCTAATACCATCCACCGCCGTTGCTAGCATTGAATCTTCCGTGCCTGCGGCTCACGCAGGTGCTGCGCAGCGTCTTCTCCAGGAACGAGGTTTTATGCCCAGCTACGAGTGGGGGCCGCAGGACATCACCGCCCCGGCCCGTAAGGCCCTGCGCCGGGTCGGCGCAGAGAAGGGCCTGGTCCTGGAAGAAGTCCAGACCGGGTGGGTTGGTGCGGTGCTGCGCACCGAAAAGTCCGGCGGCATGCACCTGGTAGTGCTCGAGGATGCGCGCGGCAGGACCCGTTCCTTTGAACTCGGCTTCGGGTTCCTCCTTGAGGGCGAACCGGTTGAAGTGATTCCTGCCGTTAAAGCGGCAGCGCCGCCGGCCGCCCGGCGGACGGCTTCCGGTTCGGTCGCAGTGGAGAACGTCCGGGCCCGCACCGCCCGCGCAAGCCGGATCTGGGTGGAAGGCAAGCACGACGCCGAACTCGTGGAAAAGGTGTGGGGAGACGACCTGCGGATCGAGGGCATCGTCGTCGAGCCTCTGCACGGAGTGGATGACCTGGCCGGTGCGGTGCGTGACTTCTCCCCCGGCCCCGGCCGGCGCCTGGGCATCCTGGTTGACCATCTGGTGTCCGGTTCCAAGGAGTCGCGCATAGCTGCCGAGGCCATGCGGGTTCCCGGCGCGGCAGGCAACGTGCTTATTGTGGGCCACCCCTATGTGGACGTCTGGCAGGCCATCAAGCCCCATGTCATCGGCCTGCAGGCCTGGCCCGTGGTGCCGCGGAACGAGGACTGGAAGACCGGAATCCTGAAGGGACTCGGCTGGCCGCACCGCAGCCACACCGACGTCGCGCTGGGCTGGAAAAAGCTGCTGGGCTCAGTCCGGACCTACGCCGATCTTGAACCGGCGCTGCTGGGCCGGGTGGAAGAAGTCATTGATTTCCTCACCGTTCCGTAGCCGTCCCGCCGCGCCGCGCTGAACCGGCCTTTGCCTGCTCCGGCGGCGGAACCCAGTACCCTTGTCTAACAACAGGTACCCGCGGGGGCAGCCCTGCGTCATCTGAGAGTTAAAGGAATAGCAACCGTGTCCAACCCACGCCCGAACCACCCGCAGCCGGATAACCACGGTTCGCCGGCGCGCCCGGACTACCAGGGTGCCCCGGCGAATGCCCTCCCGCTGACCGCGTCGGAAGACCGCCAGTGGGCCACGCTTTCCCACTTCGGCGGCATCCTGGGCTTCGTTCCTTCGCTCATCATCTATCTGGTGTTCCGTGACCGCGGGCCGTTCACGGCTCAGGAGTCGAAGGAAGCCCTGAACTTCACGCTGCCGCCCACCATCCTGGCGCTCGTGGCCTGGCTGCTTTCATTCATTCCGGTGGTGGGAGGGTATTTCGCCATCTTCAACGCGCTGATCTGGATTGCAGTCGCCGTGTTTTCCGTCATAGCGGGCATCGAATGCAACCGCGGACGGCCGTACCGCTACCGCTTCAATCTGCGCCGCATCCGGTAGTCCGCGGGGTTTTTACCGGTTCGGTCTGCTGCGGCTAGGGCAGCAGCCGGCGCACAACGGCGTCGGCCAGCAGCCTGCCCTTGAGCGTAAGCAGCACGGTGCCGCCAATGGCAGCCTTCGGCTCCACCAGTCCGTCCGCGATCAGGCCGGCGATCTCGTGCCGTCCTTCGGGACGCAGCAGCTCCCGCGGCAGGCCTTCAGCGAGCCGGGTGCGCAGCATGACGTCCTCCAGGTAGCGCGTGTCCGCATCCAGGGTTTCCCGCCCGACGGCGGGTGACTCCCCCGCCGCGATCCGCTGGGCGTAGGCAGTGGGATGCTTGGCGTTCCACCAGCGGACTCCGCCAACGTGCGAGTGCGCCCCGGGACCAATTCCCCACCAGTCATCACTGCGCCAGTAGGCCAGGTTGTGCCGGCAGGCGTCCTGCGGGGTGCGTGCCCAGTTGCTGACCTCGTACCAGTTCAGCCCGGCAGCGGTGAACAGTTCATCGGCTAGCAGGTACTTGTCCGCGTGGTCGTCGTCGTCAATGGGCGGCACTTCGCCGCGGCGCATGCGCGCAGCCAGCTTGGTGCCCTCCTCGACGATCAGCGCGTAGGCCGAAATGTGGTCGGGCCCGTAGCTCAGGGCTTCCTCGACCGAATGCTTCCAGTCCGCCAGGGACTCCCCCGGCGTGCCGTAGATCAGGTCCACGCTGACTTTCAGGCCGGCGTCGCGCGCCCACTGCACCGCCTGCGGTACCCGCGAGGGTGTGTGGGTCCGGTCCAGGACCGCCAGGACGTGCGGCACCGCGGACTGCATGCCAAAGGAGACTCGGGTGAAGCCGGCATCTTTAAGGAGCTGCAGGGATTCAGGGGTCACCGAGTCGGGGTTCGCCTCGGTGGTCACCTCCGCACCGGGAGCCAGACCCCACTCCTCGACGGCGGTGCCCAGGATGGCGGCCAGGTCTTCAGCCGGGAGCAGGGTCGGTGTGCCGCCGCCAAAGAAGACTGTCTCGATGGGCCGCTCCGGGACGCCCGACGCCGCCAGGGCCTTGGCAGCAAACCGGACTTCCTGCTGTGCTGTGGAGGCGTAGGCGTCCTGCGACGCTCCCCCGCCCAGCTCGGTGGCGGTGTAGGTGTTGAAGTCGCAGTAGCCGCAGCGAACGGCACAGAACGGAATGTGGACGTAGAGCCCGAATTTCCGTTCTGCTGCCGCGGTGGCTGCATCGGCCGGAAGGATTCCGTCCCTTGGGGCGGGATCCCCGAGCGGAAGCGCGCTGGGTGTCACTTCTTGGCTTTGTCCTTGGACTCGTCGGAGGACAGGGCAGCCACAAAGGCTTCCTGCGGTACTTCCACGCGGCCAACCATCTTCATGCGCTTCTTGCCTTCCTTCTGCTTTTCCAGCAGCTTGCGCTTACGGCTGATGTCGCCGCCGTAGCACTTGGCAAGCACGTCCTTGCGGATCGCGCGGATGGATTCGCGGGCGATGATGCGGGAGCCGATGGCGGCCTGGATTGGCACCTCGAACTGCTGCCTGGGGATGAGTTCGCGCAGCTTGCCGGTCATCATGACGCCGTAGGCGTAGGCCTTGTCCTTGTGTGTGATGGAGCTGAAGGCGTCCACCTGTTCGCCCTGAAGCAGGATGTCCACCTTGACCAGATCGGAAATCTGTTCGCCGTCTGCCTTCCAGTCGAGTGAGGCGTAGCCGCGGGTCTTGGACTTCAGCACGTCGAAGAAATCGAAGACGATCTCGGCCAGCGGCAGGCGGTACCGGATTTCCACCCGGTCCTCGGAGAGGTAATCCATGCCGCCCAGGACACCGCGGCGGGTCTGGCACAGCTCCATGATGGCGCCGACGAACTCGCTCGGCGCGAGGATCGTGGCCGCTACCATCGGCTCGCGGACCTCCTTGATCTTGCCTTCGGGGTACTCGCTCGGGTTGGTCACCTTGACCACCTTGTTGTCCTCGAGCGTCACCTCGTACTCCACGTTCGGTGCGGTGGAGATCAGGTCCAGGTTGTACTCGCGCTCGAGCCGCTCACGGGTGATTTCGAGGTGGAGCAGGCCCAGGAAGCCCACGCGGAAGCCGAAGCCCAGCGCCGCCGAGGTCTCGGGTTCATACACCAGGGCCGCGTCATTGAGCATCAGCTTTTCCAGCGCATCGCGCAGCACCGGGTAGTCGGCGCCGTCGATCGGGTAGAGACCGGAGAACACCATGGGCTTGGCATCGGCGTAGCCCGGCAGCGATTCGGCGGCGGGCTTGGCCAGGTTGGTGACGGTGTCGCCGACCTTGGACAGGCGGACGTCCTTCACGCCGGTGATCAGGTAGCCGACCTCGCCGACTCCCAGTCCCTTGGACGGGGTGGGTTCCGGGGAGCTGACGCCGATTTCGAGGAGTTCGTGGCTGGCACGGGTGGACATCATCTGCACGCGTTCCCGCGGCGAGAGCTTGCCGTCAACCACACGGACGTAGGTGACCACGCCGCGGTAGGTGTCATAGACGGAGTCGAAGATCATGGCGCGTGCCGGTGCGTTGGGGTCGCCGACGGGTGCGGGAATGTCACGGACAATCTGGTCCAGCAGGGCTTCGACGCCGACGCCGGTCTTGCCGGAAACCTTCAGCACGTCCTCCGGATCCCCGCCGATCAGTTTCGCCAGTTCCTCGGCGTACTTTTCCGGCTGTGCTGCCGGCAGGTCGATCTTGTTAAGGACCGGGATGATGGTGAGGTCGTTTTCCATCGCCAGGTAGAGATTGGCGAGGGTCTGTGCTTCGATGCCCTGGGCGGCGTCCACCAGGAGCACTGCGCCTTCGCAGGCTGCCAGGGAGCGGGAGACCTCGTAGGTGAAGTCAACGTGGCCCGGGGTGTCGATCATGTTCAGGGCGTAGGACTGGTCATCGAGTTCCCAGGGCATGCGTACAGCCTGGGACTTGATGGTGATGCCGCGTTCGCGTTCGATGTCCATGCGGTCCAGGTACTGGGCCTTCATGTCGCGCTGCTGTACCACTCCGGTGAGCTGGAGCATGCGGTCGGCCAGGGTGGACTTGCCATGGTCGATGTGGGCGATGATGCAGAAATTCCGAATGATCGCCGGATCCGTCGCGGCAGGCACCGGTGAGAAGCGGGCCAGAGGTGACACTGTGGCGGTTCCTTTACTGTTTGCATGGCTTCGGTGCTGTCCCCGGATGTGTACTCAGGGCAGGACCGCTCGCACGCAGGGATTGTACGAAGTGGACTGGTGTTAACAGTCTCCCACGTTTACCCCGGGTGACCCGAACTGTTCACGGCCGGGAAGAACGGCCGGGCCGTCCCGGCCGCCCGCACCTAGGATGGCGGCATGGCTTTTTCTTCCCGTAACCTGCTCAGCCTTGCCCGGAATGCCCTTCGGGTTGCCCGCCATCTGGCGCCCGGTCCTGCGAAAACTCCGAGTGCATCTTCCACGCGCTCATCCCACGCCCAGTCGTCTCCCTCCCCCTCAGCTACCTTGCAGTCGGCCCGGCGCAGCGGATACGCCGGCGACTACTCGGGACCGATCAAACCCGCCTACGCACCGAAGCCGGACGGGGCTCCGGATCCCGGCGAAGTTGTCTGGGCCTGGGTGCCCTATGAGGACGATCCGTCCCAGGGCAAGGACCGTCCTGTGCTGCTGATCGGCCGCAGCGGGCCCCGCCTGCTGGGCCTGATGCTCACCACCCGGGACCGGAACAACTCCAGAGACTCGGATCCGGACTACCTCGACATTGGCACCGGCGCCTGGGACAGCAAGGGGCGGCCGAGCGAGGTTAAGCTGGACCGGATCATTCAGCTGGATCAGGCGGACATCCGCAGGCAGGGTGCCATCGTGGACCGTTCTGTCTTTGAGCGTGTTGCGAAGCGGCTCGCGGAGCGCCGGCGCTGAAGCCGCTTCGTGCTGCGAGCAGGTGCGGGCCGGGCACGGGTCTTCGTGCCCGGTTCCACACTGTCCGCGAAGTTCTGCTAACATTTATTGCTGTGTGTCCGCGCAGGTCGACGGGCACTTCAGGCCGGGCGCCATTACGGTATCCCCACGCCGCTCAGTCAATGTCTGGTCTGAAATTCCCTCACCGACCAAGTCCGCAATACAAAGAGAGTTTATAAGTGGCCAATATTAAGTCCCAGAAGAAGCGCATCCTCACCAACGAGAAGGCGCGTCAGCGCAACAACTCGGTGAAGTCCGAGCTGAAGACGCTTATCCGCAACGTGGATAACGCTGTCACCGCTGCTGACAAGGAAGCGGCTCAGGCAGCCCTGCAGGCTGCTACCCGCAAGCTGGACAAGGCTGTCAGCAAGGGCGTTATCCACAAGAACAACGCTGCTAACCGCAAGTCGGCCATCTCCAAGAAGGTCAACGCGCTCTAAGCGGGAGCAACACCCTTAGTTTTACGAAAACGGCTGGTCCCTCGGGACCGGCCGTTTTTGCTTTAAGCCGGTATGTACCGTCCCGTTCCTGCGGCCACCGTTTCAATCCCGCAGGCACCCCGGCGCTGTGCGGCCAACGTGAAGGATCTCTCCGGTCGCAGGATCCTGAATCGGCGGTGTCCAGTTCGCCGCTTCCTGGAACATGCGGCGGGACGTCCGATTCAGCCGGGAACTGCCGAACGGATTATCGCCCGGAGGCAGCCAGCGCGATGACTGTAACGGCACGCTCCACCGCGTACACCGGATCGCGGCCGGCACCTTTGACCTGGGCATCTGCCTCGGCCAGGGCCTGCACCGCCTTGACCAGCGACTCGGAGGAAAAGCGCTGCGCATCCCGCCGTGCCTGGTCCACTTGCCAGGGAGCCATCCCCAGATCCTTGGCGAGGGAAGCGGAGGAACCCCGCAGATCGGCTACCCGTGCCACCGCGCGCACCTTCATGGCCAGCGCTGCCACCAGGGGAACCGGGTCCACTCCGGTGGCCAGTGCATGGCGAAGCATCGACAGTGCCGCCCCCGCACGCCCAGCCAGCGCGGCGTCGGCCACCTTGAAGGCAGTCGCTTCGACCCTGCCGCCGTAGTACTTCTCGACCGTCTCCTCAGTGACTTCGCCGGACGTATCGTGCATCAGCTGCTGGCACGCGGACGCCAGTTCAGCCAGGCTCGAACCCACCGCACTGACCAGCGCGCGGACGGCGCCGCCGTCAATCCGCCGCTTCCCGGCCTTGAACTCCTGGGAAACGAAGTCGGCCTTGTCGGCATCCTTCTTAAAAGGCTGGCAGTCGACCACCGGTGCTTTGGCGGCTTTGACGGCGTCGAGCAGCTTCTTGCCCCGGTTTCCGCCCGAGTGGTGCAGGACGAGCACCGTGTCCGGCGCCGGATCGGAGAGGTAGGTGAGGGTATCGTTCAGGAACTCCTCACTCATGTGCGCGAGGTTCCCGGCCTCGATCAGCTTCGCTTCCCCGAACAGGGACGGACTGGCAATAAGCGTCAGCTGCCCGGCGGTGTAGGCGGCGGCGTCGATGCGGATCACTTCGGTATCCGGCGCCTGGCTGCGCTGCTGCAGGCGAATATTCTCCATGGCACGGCCGGCAAGGTAGTCTTCCGGGCCGGTCAGCAGCACAACGGGGGCTGGAGCAGCCTGCCGCCAGGAGACGGTACCGGCCGCCGGCTTGGCGGTAGATTTCTTGGGCACGGCCGGATTCACGGATGCACTGCTCCTGGACTGGTGAACGGGGGATCGATCACCCCCAACATTGCCACGGGGCAACCCGCCGGCCAACTTCCGCCGTCGTCGTTTTTGCCACATTCCTCTTTCATGGTGATCTGCCTGCGGACCCGCACCCGCGCGGCGAGGGGAACGCAGACGCCGCCAGTCAAGTTTGTCCGCAACCGCGGGTACGGCTAATGTTGCGGAGGCATACGCCCAGAGGAGAGTGATTTAGTGGCCGCAGTTGACGGCGGACCCTCCCGCCGCAAGCCCTCGCGCCGGCAGCCCCGTTCCGTTGTTGCGCGGGCAGCAGTCGATGCCGCACTCGAGCACGGCTTTGAGAACGTGACGGTCGAGATGATCTGTTCGCGGGCTGACATTTCCCGCAGCTCCTTCTTCAATCACTTTCCCTCCCGTCACGCGGCAATCGTGGGTGAACCCCTCACCGTGCCCGGACCTGATGTGATCTACCCGATTCTTTCCCGGCATCCGGACGACCTGGTCCGTGGCCTGCTGGAAATGCAGGTACCTGTCCTGGCCAACCGGACCGCCGACTCGGACATCCTGCGCGACCGTTCCCGGCTGATCACTGAACAGCCAGCGGCCATGCGCCAGTACTCCACCGGGCTCATCTCCGTGCAGAACGGCCTCACTGACGCAGTCGAAGGATGGTTGCGCGCCCATCCGCAGTATGCCCGCATTCCAGGCAAACCACGGACTGAAGCGGTGCTGGCGGTTACGGCCGCGTATGCGGCGATGTACGCGACCTCCGACTGGTGGCGCGTTCCGCTGCGCGACGTCCCTGACCCCTTAGCCTCGTGTCTGGCCGCAGTGGATGCACTCAGGGTTGTTGTTGGGGCCAACGATCCGTCCCGTCCGCTGAGCCTTCCCGAGGTTCCGCTTCCCGAACCGGAAGAGGCCACAGCACCCGCCCCCGGTCTCCGGGAACGCAAACGGCGGGACACTGAGAACCGCATTGAGCTGGCAGCCGCCCGCGGCGCTCTTGAACGCGGCTTTGCGGCCGTCACCGTGGATGAAATCTGCGCGGAGGCCGTGATCTCGCGCAGTACATTCTTCAACTACTTCCCCTCCCGCGAGGCAGCCATGATCGGCCGGCCGTTGAACGTGCTGCCGCGCCAGCAAGCTGAGGAAGTGCTTACCAAACATGGTGACGATGTTGTGGGCGGGGCTTATGCGCTCATCTTCGGGTCGATCGGCCATACGAGTGTCAACGCGGAAGTGGCCCGGCTGCGGGCTGAGCTCTCCCGCACCCAGCCCGCTGCCCGGGATGCCGGTACCGCGACCCTCGTGGACGCCGGCACACGAATCATGGGCACTATCCGGGACTGGCTTGCCGGGAACCCGCAGTACGCGCAC
Source organism: Arthrobacter sp. NPDC055585 (assembly GCF_053619115.1). Lineage (NCBI taxonomy): Bacteria > Bacillati > Actinomycetota > Actinomycetes > Micrococcales > Micrococcaceae > Arthrobacter > Arthrobacter sp. NPDC055585. Next base: position 203,481 of record NZ_JBSHIT010000007.1, on the reverse strand, counting down.
CTGAACGGTGAGCCGGCCTACGAAGCCTCCCTCGCCTCGAACGCAGCCTACGCGGCTATCTCGGATATGGCGGCCGGCTGGCTGGGAGCAGCCGGGGACATCCAGGCCAGTGCCGAGGACTTCGTGGCTGCCATGAACGACCTGCGCACCGTTCTGGCAGTAAACGGCGGCGCCGGGTAGCGCCTCAAGGTCCCCTGCTGAGCCCGCTGACCATCAGCTTCCCTCCGTCCAGGTGCAGGACAAAGCTGCCCAGCTGATCCGTGCGCGCCACCTGTGCCCCAGACTCTTCAAGGTTTCGAAGGGTTTCCGGAGCCGGATGCCCGTACGTGTTCTCCTCCCCCACCGATATCAGTGCCAGCAACGGACGCAACTCTTCCGGCAATGCCCGGCCGGAGTTACGCGCGCCGTGGTGGGCGACCTTGAGTACGTGCACGGGTTCGGTCCGCAGCTGCGCACTTGCTCGGAGCATCTGCCGGGCAGCCTCCTCCTCGAGATCACCCGTGAAGAGAAAGTTGATCCCAGCCGTACGGATCAGCAGGACAGCGCTGGCGTCATTCTCAGTGAGTCCCGCCAGGGTGCCGGCCGGGCCAGGGGCACCGGAGGCTCCCCCGGCTCCCGTTGGACCAGAACCACCCGCGGTGCCGGCCCTGTCATCTGTGCCCGCTGGGGGCCACAGGACGTCCCATCGCACGGAGCCGAGCTCCCCGTGTCCTCCGCGGCCCAGGCGTTCCGGCTCCACACCAAACTGGCGGCCGAGCTCGCTGATCTTCCCGGGCGTTCCAGGTTCAGCCGACGAGAACACCAGCGAGTTCACTTCCCTGCCTTCCGCCGCGGCCGCCGCACCAGCATAGTGGTCCTCGTGTACGTGGGTGATGACCAGCATCTCGATGGTGGCGATGCCCAGCCGGTCCAGACAGGTGTCCAGCGCCGGCGGGTCAGGACCGGCGTCGATGACTATCGCCGATTCGGGCCCCGTCCTTACTGCCAGGGCGTCGCCCTGCCCGACGTCGCAGACGGCGGCAATCCAGTCCGTCCGGCCCGGACCAGGCTGGAGCAGCCGCATTGTCACAGCACCCAGCACTACGACCAGGACGGTGGCCAGGCAGATCAGCCCAAACCGACCCGCACGCAAGGGACCGCACCACTGCCTGCCACCCTTCCCCTCGGATGAAATCGTTCCGGGGCCCTCCCGCGCGGCGCGGGGCCGCCCGAGCCTGATGATGCCCCAGGCCAGGAGCGCTGCCGCAGCTGCCATAGCCCCTGCTCCGGCCGGACCCGGGAGCCACGGCAGCAGCGCGCCCGGAGCCTGCGCGAAGAAGCGGGCTACACCGGAAACCCACCCTGCGCCGACACCAGCGGAGACCAGAAGAGGGAAATCCAGTGGCGGGGCAAAGTGCCCGAGCAGCACGGCGGCCATTCCCACAATGGTCACGAACGGAACAACCGGCGCCGCGGCAATGTTGGCCGGCAGGGAGTAGGCGGGCAAATTGGGCTGGAGCAGGACGAGCACCGGTGAGCAGGCCACCTGCGCCGCAAGAGGTACGGAGGTGAGGACAGCCACCGGCTGTGGCAGGAAGCGGGCCAGGCCCGCGCTCAGACGCGGACCGAGGAAGATTAATCCCGCCGTCGCGCACACGGAGAGGATGAACGCATAGCTTCCGCTGAGCCAAGGATCAACCGCCAGCAGGACAGTAGCGCAGAGACAGAGCAGTGCGGTGGGAACCTTCCCACGTCCGGTGACCACCGCGGCAGTACCGATTGAACCCATGACTGCGGCACGCAGCACGCTGGCATCGGGCCGGACCACCAGCACAAACCCCGCCAGCACCAGGACAGCGACAGCTGCTGCGGCGCCCCGCGGAAGGCGGACCACGCGGCACAGAAGAAAAACGAAGGCCAGCAGGTAACTGCAGTTGGCACCGGAAACCGCGGTGAGATGGGTGAGCCCGGTATCCTGCATCGCCGTGGTGAGCTCGGGAGGGGCAGTCGATCTGTCTCCCAGGACCATTCCGGGCAGCAGGCCAGCGGCATCCGTGGCACCGAGCGTCTGGGCACGCTGAGCGAATCCGGTTCTCAGCGCTGTGGCGATGGCCAGCAGCCCGTCCGCAGGTTCGACGGTCGGGGCGCGTGAGGCGCGGAGCACCGCTGCTGTCCGGTCACCCGGCTCCGAGGCGATGAGGGACCCTGCGGTGTTGAAGGTATCCCCCAAATGGATATTGGCGTAGGCCTCATTCCCAATAATGAGGACCGGCAGCAGGGCCGCGGAACGTTCACCTGCCAGCGTGAAACTGCTCAGCTGGGCTTCTAGGAGATACCTTGGCTTGCCGCTGAAACGGTCCGCGGCAGCAGGGCGGGCATCACTGGTCGCAACGAACTCACCCGTGATGGAAGCACCCGCCGCCACGGCCACACCTGCCGGACCGGCAGCCCGGCCCACCACAGCCGACCCCGCCGAACTGGCCACCAGGACCAGCACGGCGAGGGGCGCCAGCACTGCGGCGGCCCGACCGCGGAAGCGTGGTTTCATTCGCTGCCGAGACGTCAGAAGGACCATCAGCAGGAGGACCGCACCGGCCGCAGCCGCCAGAAGGCTGACCGGACCCGGCAAACGCACCGCAGCTGCGGCACTCGCCCAGGCGCAAACGGCGACCGGCACCAGCCGCAGTTCGGTATGGGGTTTCGCCCCACCGACCGCCGTTCCGGCCGTCAGGGAGCCGCGAAAGGAGCCGAACAGACGCCCCAGCAGGCCCGTAATACCACCCATGAGACCGCCGGCAGCGCTGCCCGCATATATCCGCCGGATCCCGCCGGAGGATCTCTTGGCAGGCTCGCCGCGCGAAACAGCGGCACCAGATCCACCGCGCTCGGCCCCGTCATCGTCTGCTGCACCGCGTGGTGCGCCGAGCCCAGTCCCGGACCCAGAGCCAGGCTCACGCCCGGGTCCGGTCCGTCTGCCTCGGTCAGGGCCGGCACCCTCGATTGCCGCTGAGGTGTAGCGTTCCCACGGACTTCGGCGGGCCATCAGACTGGACCCCGCAGGCAGCGATCCGGCGAGGCTCTGTTTTCGAAGCCACGCAGTTTCCGTGGGCCCAACCCATTCACACGGCGACCAGAGGCAACAGTGCAGCCAGCATTGCTTCCCCGATCCCCGGGACCGCGTCCAGATCCTCCGCCCGTTGGAACGGTCCGTGTTCAGTGCGCCAGGCAATGATCCGCCCCGCCAGCACCGGGCCCACCCGCGGCAGCGTCTGCAGCTCAGTCTCCCCGGCAGTATTCAGATTGACCACTGACACTGGGCTTCCGAAACCGGTCCCGGCCTCGGATCCCGGCGCTGGCTGCTCCCCTGATCCGGTACCCGGCGGCTGAACGGGTCCGCTGGGGTCTCCCTGCGCTGGGATAACGACCATGGATCCGTCGGTCATAAGGGAGGCGAGGTTCACCCGGGTCAGGTCGGCTTCGCCTGTGGCGCCGCCGGCTGCTGCAACTGCATCGGCAACCCTGCTGCCCGCAGGGATGCGCACCAGTCCGGGAGCGGTCACGGCGCCCGCCACGTGCACCACAAGCTGGGCGCTGCTGCCGGCGGGGCCACCCTTGGAACCCCCTTCACCGGATGTGCCCGCTTCTCCTGCCGGGGCGGTTTCCCGGTCCGCATGCGCGGTCTCTCCAGGAGTCTCCTCACGCTCCGGCGATCCCGTGGCCGGACGTTCCCCCGCGCCGTTTGTGGCGAGGTTTGAACCAAGTTCCACACTCAGTACTTCGGACGAAGCCCTCTCACGCAGCAGCGGAACCGCAGCAGCTGCCGCCAGCATCAGGCAGGCAGCAAGGATTCCTGCGCGTCGTGGAAACTTCCACCGCCGCCGGTTCTCGGCTGCAACACCAGGACCTGTACCGAAATCCGGTTCATCCTCCTGGGGGCCCGGGAGCTGCCACGCGGCCTCGGTGTCCTCCAGGACAGGACTGTTGCGGGAATCCGTCTCGCTTCCCGGTACACCTCCGGGCGGCGGAAGGTTTCCGCCAGCGGCACGGCGCCGCGCGGCAAGCCGTGAAGGAAGTCCGGCAGCCGGTTCTGTGTCCCAACGGTGGTTGGCCATGCCGGGGAGCCTACGATCCCGGCAGGACAGACAATAGCCGGTTTCAAGGCGTTGTGAACAGCATCGTTTGCGGCAGGCGTTGTGCAGGAAGACTGGCCCGCGGCAGAGTCAGTCGATGTCCCGGTCCTGGTCCCCGGGGCGGGCGGCAGTTCGACCCGCCGCGCCGGGCACCGCGGTTCCCTCGGCGCCAGCCCCGGAAGCCAGGGCGCCAGTTCCGGCGTCGGTCTCTGTCTCCATTTCTGTCTTCGGGCCAGCCGCAGCCGGGTCCGAACCGGAACGAGGACTCGGCGCTATAGCCACCGCCAGCACGCCCAGACCGGCATGCGCGGCAAGCACCGCAGGCAGCGGGCAAAGCATCACTTCAGCTTCGGGAAGCTCCCGGATCACTGCAGAAGCCAGGCGTTCGGCCTCCGCTTCGTTGCCAAAATGATGGACGGCCACACGCACCGGACCGGCGCGCCGGGAAAGTTCCTCCCGGGACAATTCCTCCAGCCGGGCCAGAGCCTTCGGGGCCGTCCGGACGCGTTCCAGCGGAACCACCAGACCGTCCCGGATCGCCAGGATGGGCTTGACCGCGAACAGGGTGCCGAACCAGCCGGCGGCAGCACCGATCCGGCCGCCGCGGCGCAGCTGGTCAAGGCTGGGAACGTAAAAGAGAATGTGCGCCGCTTCAGCACTCGCGTGGGCGGCAGCAGCGACGTCGGCCGCTTCCGCACCCGCGAAAGCCGCACGGGCGGCGGCCTGCACCGCATACCCCAGCCCCATGGCAACAGACGCGGTATCCACAACAAGCACGGGAAGCTCGGCAGACCGCGCCGCAAGCCGGGCGGAATCCACAGTTCCGGACAGCTTGGAAGAAAGGTGAACCGAGACCACCGCCTCGAAGCCGGCAGCAGCAAGCTCAGCGTAAACCGCCTCAAACTGGCCCGGAGCCGGACGTGAGGTGCGGACTTCCTGGCCCTGCGCCAAGGCCAGCGCGAGGGCACCGATCATCTTGTCAGTGCCCTCGCCGTAAATCTGGTCCCCGATCATCACCGGCATGGAAACAACCCGCACCAGCGAGGCCAGGGACGGCGTCTCCGCCCACTGCTCGGGCAGGGAAGATGATGAATCGGTGACGACGGCGACGCGCGGGCGGAAAGCAGGCTCAGCGGCCCCGGTTTCCCGGGACTTGAACCACCGCCCGCGCAGCGCCGCCCAGTCCATCATGACTAAGCAGGCACGATGTTCACGAGCTTGGGTGCCTTCACAATGATGGTGCGGATGCCGGCGCCGTCGAGCGTGCGCTGCACCTGCTCCGAAGCCAGCGCCAGCTCACGCAGCGCGTCTTCGGTGATGTCGGCCGGAACTTCCAGGCGGTCGCGGACCTTGCCCTTGACCTGCACGATCGCGGTGACGGTGTCCTGTACCAGCAGGGACTCGTCAACTGCCGGCCAGCCTGCATTGGCGACCGACGCCGGGTGGCCCAGCGCGTTCCACAGGTCTTCGGCGGTGTACGGGGCGAAGAGGCTCAGGATCACGGCCACCGTTTCGGCAGCTTCCCGGACCGCGGGATCGGCAGCACCGGCACCCGCGTCGATGGTCTTGCGGGTCGCGTTGACCAGCTCCATCAGCTTGGCGATCACCACGTTGAACTTGCCGGCGTCCAGCAGCTCGGTTGCGTCGGCGATGGTCCGGTGCGTCACGGAACGCAGCTTCTTGTCCCCCGCCGTGAAGTCCACGCCCGGCTCGGAGGCTACGTCCTGGCCCAGGCGCCAGGCGCGGGCCAGGAACTTCGCGGAGCCCGACGGCGAGACGTCCGCCCAGTCGACATCGTCTTCCGGCGGGGAGGCAAAGACCATGGTCAGGCGCACGGCGTCAACGCCGTACTTGTCCAGCTGCTCGCCCAGGTCCACGCCGTTGCCCAGCGACTTGGACATTGCCTTGCCGCCGTTGAGCACCTGGCCCTGGTTCAGCAGGGCGGTGAAGGGTTCATCGGCCTCGATCAGGCCCATGTCCTTGACCACCTTGGTGAAGAACCGGGAGTAGAGCAGGTGCAGGATGGCGTGCTCGACGCCGCCCACGTACTGGCCCACGGGCATCCAGTTCCGGACCGCCTCCGGGTCGAACGGCCCCTCGGTGAAGTGCGGGGAAACGAAGCGCATGAAGTACCAGGACGAGTCCACGAAGGTGTCCATGGTGTCGGTGTCCCGCTTGGCCGGACCGTCGCAGGACGGGCAGGAAACGTTGACCCACTCTTCCACGGAGGCCAGCGGAGAGGTGCCCTTCGGGGCCAGCGCCTCGCCCTTCAGCCCGGTGGGCAGGGTGACCGGCAGCTGGTCATCGGGAACCGGAACTTCGCCGCACTTCTCGCAGTGGATGATGGGGATCGGGGTGCCCCAGAAACGCTGGCGGGAGAGCAGCCAGTCGCGCAGGCGGAAGTTCACGAACTTCTCCCCCGTGCCCTTTTCCTCCAGGATGCGGACGGCTGCAGGAATGGCTTCGGACTTCGGCAGGCCGTTCAGCTCACCGGAGTTCACCAGGGTGCCTTCGCCGGTGGTGGCGGTGCCGCTGACGGCGGGATCCTCTTCACCGGTGTCCAGGACTGCGCGGACCGGCAGGTCGAAGGTGCGGGCGAAGTCCAGGTCGCGCTGGTCGTGTGCGGGCACGGCCATGATTGCGCCGGTGCCGTAGTCGGCCAGCACGTAGTCCGCTGCCCAGACCGGCAGCTTTTCGCCGTTGAGCGGGTTGACGGCGTAGCGGCCGGTGAAGACGCCGGTCTTGGTGCGGTCCGTGGCCTGGCGTTCGATGTCGGAGAGCGCCTTGACGTCCTCGCGGTACTGCAGCAGGGCCTCGCGGTGCTCATCGTCCACCAGGTCCAGGGCCAGCGGTGCGTCAGCAGCCACGACGAAGAACGTTGCTCCGTACAGGGTGTCCGGGCGGGTGGTGAAGACGGTGACCTGCTCTTCGGGCTTGTTGCCGGCAGCCTCGATGGCGAACCGGACGTGCGCGCCCTCGGAACGGCCAATCCAGTTCTTCTGCATGGCCAGCACACGCTCCGGCCAGTGACCCTTCAGCTGCTCCATGTCATCGAGCAGGCGGTCGGCGTAGTCAGTGATCTTGAAGTACCACTGGTTCAGGGCCTTCTTGGTGACCTGGGTGCCGCAGCGTTCGCAGGCGCCGTTGACAACCTGCTCGTTGGCCAGCACGGTCTGGTCCTTCGGGCACCAGTTCACCGGGGAGTTCTTCCGGTAGGCCAGGCCCCGGTCGTAGAAGCGGGTGAACAGCCACTGGGTCCAGCGGTAGTACTCCGGATCGGAGGTGTGCAGGCGGCGGGACCAGTCAACGCTGATGGCGTACCGCTTGAAGGAACCGGCCTGGGTGTCAATGTTGCGGTAGGTCCACTCACTCGGGTGGGCGTTGTGCTTGATCGCGGCGTTTTCCGCGGGCAGGCCAAAGGAGTCCCAGCCGATCGGGTGCAGCACGTCGAAGCCGAGCTGGCGCCAGTAGCGGGCAACGACGTCGCCCATCGCGAACGCTTCAGCGTGGCCCATGTGCAGGTCACCGGACGGGTACGGGAACATGTCCAGGACGTAGCGGCGTTCCTTCGAGCCATCATCGGCCGGGGTGAAAACGCCAAGGTCGTCCCAGACAGCCGGCCACTTCTTTTCCATGGCCGAGAAACTGTATACGGCCTCTTCCGACTGGTCAGTCTGTGACTGCGTGCTCACTATGCTTCGCCTCTGTCCTCAAGAAATCCTGGTGATCCGCGGCCTCCGGCGTGCCGCCGGTTCCGCCTGCGCTGTTAACTCTTCCCAGACACACAAAAGCCCCTCGTCAGATGCAAGGGGCTGCCGCGTTTGACTCAAACGCGGCTATCTAAGGAGGAGCAAAGCGGTCATTTCTCCACTTTACAACAGGCAGCGCCCGACGGCGGTGCCCGGGTCTGGTGCACCGCCGCGGACGGGCGCCGGGCCGGGACAGCCCGGCACCCCGTTCACCGGCACCCCGTTCACCCGCGCCCCACTGCCTCCCGGGCCGCACGGAATTCCAGGAAAGCTTCCCGGCTCGTCCGAGTGGGTGTAAAGCCGAATTCTTCCTTGAGGGCGGTGTTGTCCAGCACCGGACGGTAGCGGAGGAAGCGCAGCTGCTCCGGCCCGTGCACGGTGAGCCTGAGCTTCTGCCCCAGCCAGAGACCGGCGGCAAGCAGCGGCGCCGGCACGGTAAGCGTCCGTTTGCCCATGAGCCCGGCGATCTCCCGGACGGTCAGGGCGCCGTCGCCGGCCACGTTGAAGATCCCGCTCCGGCCGGTGACCACTGCCTGGGCCATTGCGTCAGCGACGTCCTGGTCCCAGATGAAAACAAACGGCGACTCGCTTCCGGCCACGCGCAGCAGCCGGGGCGCGTCGAACAGCGCAGTGATCTGGTTCCGCACCCGCTCCCCCAGGATCGTGCCGATCCGGAAGATGGTCTGCCGCAGTTCCGGATGGTCACGGCGCAGCCGTGCCAGCTCTTCTTCGACCAGCCGCTTGTGCCGGGAGTAGGCGAACTCGTCGTTCCCGCGCAGCGGATGGGACTCATTCAACCAGGGAGCGTTGTCGGCGTGGTAACCGTAGGCAGCGCCGGAGGAGGAAATGACTACGTGTTTGATTCCCGCCTCAAGACAGGCGGAAAGGACATTCCTCGAACCGATGACGTCCACCTGAAACTCCTGCTCCCGGGTGGTGTCCCGCCCCGGATTCACGATTGCCGCCAGGTGGACCACGGTGTCGATCCTGTGATCGGCCAGAAGGGTGCCCAAATGCGGGGAGCCAATGTCCGCCAGCGCGTACTGGACCCCGCTAATTACCAGGTCAGGCGCGGGTTCACGGATGTCCAGGCTGAGGACGTGGCTGATACCGGGATCCGCAGCCAGCCGGGAGACGACAGCGGAGCCAAGGAACCCGTTGCCGCCGGTCACGCAGACCCGGGTCACAGTGCAGCCTCCGTCGGCTCGGATGCCCGCCGGGCATCTCGCCTGCGCCACCACGCGGCAAGCGCCAGGCCGGCCAGGATGTCCCAGATTCCCCACCAGGCGGCGACCATGGCCATGCCGCCCAGCCCGGAGAAGAACGTCAGGGTCAGCCCAAGGCCCAGCCCGGTATTGCGGGCACCGACCTCGAAGGTCACCGCCCGCCGGCTGGCTTCGTCCAGCCGGACGGCGGCTGCAGCCCAGTACCCCACGGCCAGCGCCACGGCGTCGTGCAGGGCCACCACCAGGAAAATGGTGCCGAGGTGTTCACGCAGCGGTCCCAGGTTGCTGGCGGTGCCGGCCACGATGAACGCCAGCAGCGCCACCAGCCCAATCCGCTGCACCCAGGGCCGCAGCCGGTCGGTGAGGCCGGGAAAGCGCCGGGCCAGCGGCATGCCCACCGCAAACGGGACGCCGATGATCAGCAGGACCTGGATCAGCATCCCGCCCCGGTCTAGCGAGAAGTCGCGCATCAGGGTTGCCGTGGACGGACTCAGCGCTGCCCAGAACGCCACGTTGAGCGGCATCACGATGATGGCCACCAGATTCGACACCGCGGTCATGGACGCGGAGAGCGCCACGTCGCCGTGGGCCCGGTGGGTCAGCACGTTCGAGATGCCGCCCGGCGGGCAGCAGGCGACGAGGATCATGCCCAGCGCAATGGAGGCGGGGACCTGCAGCGCCAGGGCTATGCCGACTGTCACCGCCGGCAGGAGCAGGTACTGCGCGGCCAGGCCCAGCACGATCGCCTTCGGGCTCCGTGCGACCGTGCGGAAGTCGGCGGGCCGGACTTCCAGGGCTATGCCGAGGATGATCACGGCCAGGACCACGTTCAGGATCACCAGCGAGCCGGGTGAGAAATTGAGTACGACGTCGTCGATGGGCATCAGCGGTTCAACTCCGCGGGTGCCGCGGCAGTTTCCGGGGCGCGCTGGGCCAGCCGGTCAAGGTGCGCGTCCAGCTCCTTCCGGTAGGCGTCCTTGTTGACGTAGTAGCTCATCCGGTCCAGGCCCAGATAACGGTAGCCCCCGGTGACATCGGGCGACGGCCCGCTGACGGCGCCGTCGAACTCCGCGGCCGTGCCTGGGCTCTCCTGCTGGGCTGCGAGGTACGCCGCCACCAGCTCGGCCTGGCGGTATCTGCCTTCCCAGCCCAGGCCGGAGGCTTCCACCATGCCCACCACCATCAGGTTCTTCGCCTGGCGGCTGAAAATGTTCAGGTACAGCTGCGGCGACGCTCCGTGCCAGCCCAGCAGCTCTGGCGCCAGGAACGGGTAGCTGAGCACATAGCCGGTGGAGCAGAGCAGCAGGTCGTACTCCCCCGTTGTGCCGTCCCGGAAGTGCACGGTGGATCCCTCCAGCCGGTCGATGTCCGGTTTCACCGAGAGGTCGCCGTGGCCCAGGTGGTGCAGGATCAGGGAGTTGACCACCGGGTGGGATTCGTAGATCCGGTAATCGGGTTTGGGGAAGCCGAAACGCGCAGGGTCTCCTGTAAACATGCGGAGCAGGCGCTTGTCCAGGAACTGCTTGAGCGGCCGCGGCAGGGGTTTGCCCTGGTTCAGTATGTCCGTAGGGCGTCCAAAGACGTACTTGGGCACGAAGTAGTATCCGCGCCTGACGCTGATGTCCACGGAGGCGGCGTGGTGCACGGCGTCCACGGCGATGTCGCAGCCGCTGTTGCCCGCACCGACAATCAGCACACGTTTGCCCGCCAGTTCGGCAGCATCCTTGTACTGGGCCGAATGGCGGATCTGCCCGGCGAACTCACCCCGGAAAGCCGGCAGGAACGGCGTGTGCAGGGTGCCGGAGGCAACGACGACGGCGCTGAAACTGCCGCTGCCCGCCCCCTCGGGTCCTTCCCAGGCAAGGTTCCAGCCGCCGTCGCCGCTGGGAACGGCACTGGTGATCCGCGTGCTGAACCGGATTCGACCGGTGAGCCCGAAGGTTTCCGCGTAGCCGCGGAAATAGGCAAGCAGTTGCCGGTGGCCCGGATAATCCGGTGTCCCGGCCGGCATCGGAAACTCAGCGAACTCGGTGGTTGTCCTGGAGGAAATCAGGTGCGCGGATTCGTACACCGTGCTGGCGGGATTGCCGATGTTCCACAGCCCGCCGACGTCGCTGTGTGCCTCAAAACCCACGACGTCGAGTCCGCGTTTGGACAATGCCCGCAGGGCAGCCAGCCCGCTGGGGCCGGCACCAATTACGGCAACCGGCAGCGGCTGCCGGTCCGTGCGGAAAGAACCTGCTGTTAAGGACATCGAGACCTGTTTCTGTGACGCGCATCACCATTGATGCTGACCGAACGCTACCGGCCCCTGTTCCTGCAGGTCAAACGCGACACTCCCCAACTCCGGGACAAAAAACCAGCTCCCGGATCCGCGGATCCGGGAGCTGGTTTTTCGACGCGGGGAACGCTGCCCCGCAGGGCTGGTGCCTAGAGGACGTCCTTATCCACCCAGTCGAAGGTCCGCGTCACGGCCTTGCTCCACAGGCGCATCTGCCGCTCACGCTCGGCCTGGTCCATGTTCGGAGTCCAGCGCTTGCCTTCATTCCAGTTCGCAGCGAGCTCGGCCGTGTCATTCCAGAAACCGACTGCAAGTCCGGCAGCATACGCCGCACCCAGGGCAGTGGTTTCAACAACTTCGGGACGGACTACGTCCACTCCGAGGATGTCTGCCTGGAACTGCATCAGCGCGTCGTTGGCGACCATGCCGCCGTCGACCCGCAGTTCCGTCAGCGGAACGCCGGAGTCGGCGTTGACCGCATCAAGGACTTCCCGGGTCTGGAAGGCAGTGGATTCAAGTGCGGCGCGGGCAATGTGGTTCTTGTTCACGAACCGGGTCAGTCCCACGATCACGCCGCGGGCGTCGGAACGCCAGTGCGGTGCGAACAGGCCGGAGAACGCCGGAACAATGTAGACGCCGCCGTTGTCTTCGACCGCGCTGGCCAGCTGCTCAATTTCCGGGGCACTGTTGATCATGCCGAGGTTGTCCCGCAGCCACTGCACCAGCGATCCGGTGACGGCAATGGAGCCTTCCAGTGCGTACACGGGTGCGGCGTCGCCGATCTTGTACGCAACGGTGGTGAGCAGCCCGTTCTCTGACATCACCTTTTCCTCGCCCGTGTTGAAGATGAGGAAGTTGCCGGTGCCGTAAGTGTTCTTCGCATCACCGACGCCGAAGGCAGCCTGGCCGAACGTAGCGGCCTGCTGGTCGCCGAGGATGCCGGCAACCGGGGTTTCGCGCAGCAGCTGGGAAGTGTGCACCGTTCCGTAAATCTCCGACGAGGAACGGATCTCCGGGAGCATGGAGGCCGGAACACCGAAGGTGTCCAGGATTGACTGGTCCCAGGTCAGGGTGTCCAGGTCCATGAACATGGTCCGCGAAGCGTTGGACACATCAGTGATGTGGACGCCGCCGTCGGTCCCGCCGGTGAGGTTCCAGGTAACCCATGAATCGGTGTTGCCGAACATCAGGTCACCGTTCTCGGCCTTCTCCCGGGCGCCCTCTACGTTGTCCAGGATCCACTTGATCTTGGTGCCGGAGAAGTAGGTGGCCAGCGGAAGGCCCACCTTGTCCTTGAAGCGCTCCAGCCCGCCTTCCTGCGCAAGTTCGTCGACGATCGGCTGGGTGCGGGTGTCCTGCCAGACAATGGCGTTGTAGACCGGCTTGCCGGTGTTCCGGTCCCACACCACCGCAGTTTCGCGCTGGTTGGTGATGCCGACGGCGACGATGTCGTGCCGCGTGAGGTTTGCCTTGGACAGTGCGGTGCCCACAACCTCTCGGACGTTGGTCCAGATCTCCATGGGGTCATGCTCAACCCAGCCGGCACGGGGGAAGATCTGCTCGTGTTCTTTCTGCCCGGTTGAAACGATCTTGCCGTCGTGGTCGAAGACAATTGCCCGGCTGCTGGTAGTGCCCTGGTCAATTGCGATCACGTACTGCTGCTTGCTGTCGGTCACGTGGGTCTCTCCTTTGGGGTCTTAAGTCTTCGCGGACGTAGAAGGGCTAGACGATTTCAGGAAGCGGAATGAAGCCGCCGGCCCAGCCGCCGAGTGCTCCGCCGATCAGCGGACCGACCACGGGAACCCAGGAGTAGGACCAGTCGCTGTTGCCCTTGTTCCGGATGGGCAGCAGGGCGTGGACGATGCGCGGTCCAAGGTCACGGGCCGGGTTGATGGCGTATCCGGTGGGTCCGCCGAGGGAGGCACCAATACCAACCACCAGCAGAGCGACGGCCAGCGGGCCAAGTTCCGTAGGTGTACCGGCGAAGGCGACAATCACGAATACCAGCATGAACGTGCCGACAACCTCGGTGACTACGTTCCAGCCATAGGAACGGATTGCGGGACCGGTGGAGAACACACCCAGAATGTTTGCCGGGTCCGGCTCATCGTCAAACTGCTTTTTGTAGGCCAGCCAGGCTACAAAGGCGCCGATGATGGCACCGAGCATCTGTCCGCCGAAGTAGGTGAGTGTTGAGCCGATGGTTACCGCTACACCGGGTACGAATTCGTCCGCGCCGCCGGTGATGACGCCAACGGTCACGGCGGGGTTGATGTGCGCCCCCGACATCACGGAGAGGTAGACGCCGGCAAACACGCCGAGTCCCCATCCCCAGTTGACCATCAGGAAGCCGCCGCCGTTGCCTTTGGTTTTTCCCAGGGCAACGTTGGCGACTACACCGCAGCCCAGGACTATCAGCGCTGCTGTACCCAGCATCTCGCTGACAAATACCTCTCCTAGAGTCACCATCGACTCCTCCGATCCGTTAGTTGTGCATTTTGGGGGTGATCAGTGATGAAGGACCTGCCACGGGCACCGGCGTCAATCCGGGCATTTCGCCTGCCGAAGCCTGCCGGGGCACTGTAAGGCCCTATGCAATCAATCTTTTTCAAGAAACGCCATGACTTTAAGGAAACTGCTTGTCCTTGTCAGGGGGCGTTTACAGGCTCTTCACCGTACACGCGGCACGGCACAAGCGCACCTCGGGCGGAGCTCGGTAGAGTTGCAGCATGGATCCGGCACCAAAACTGACTCTGAACAACGGCGTACTCATTGACCAGGCGGGTTACGGAACCTATAAGGTTCCGGCGCAGGACGCAGCGCCGCTGGTCAGCGCAGCGCTCACCCTGGGGTACCGGCACATTGACACCGCAGCGCTGTACGGGAACGAAGAGGGCGTGGGCGAAGCGGTCCGCAACTTCACCGACGCAGGACACGTTGTGCGCGAGGACCTTTTTGTCACCTCGAAGGTGTGGAACACGGACCACGGCTACGACGCAGCGCTGCGCGCATTCGACACCTCGATGCAGAAGCTGGGTTTCGACTACCTGGATCTGTACCTGATTCACTGGCCCTGCCCGGAGCGCGGGCTCTTCGCCGAAACCTGGAAGGCACTGGAGACGCTCTACTCGGAGGGCAGGGTCCGGGCGATCGGCGTCTCCAACTTCAACCGCGAACACCTCGAGGAGCTCCTGGACCAGGCGTCCGTTGTCCCCGCCGTCAACCAGGTGGAGCTCCACCCGTGGCTCGCCCAGCGTGAACTGCGGTCCTTCCATGAAGCCAGCGGCATTCGTACCGTTGCCTGGAGTCCTCTTGGCCGCGGCGCCATTCTGGCGGAGCCTGCGGTGCAGCAGATTGCCGGGGAGATTGGGCGCAGCCCCGCCCAGGCAGTGCTGCGCTGGCATGTCCAGGCCGGCCACACCGTGATCCCGAAGGCCAGCACCGAGGAACGGATCGCCGAGAACCTGGACATTTTCTCCTTTGAGCTCAGCCCCGAACACATGGCCGTCCTGGATGGCATGGATTCCGGGCGCCGGACCGGTTCGAATCCCAGCGAGGTGAACTGATGCTCCTGCCGCGGCACCGCAGTGCCGCCGGGGCTGGTGCCCCCGCGCCCTTCCAGCGCCGGGCCAGCGTCCGGACCATCGCCGTCGAAGGATCCGCCCAGCGGTTCTGGGACTTCCCCGCCGAGGATCCCGGCACAGCAGGGCCGGCAATCTTTATGGTCCACGGCTTCCGCGGCGACCATCACGGCCTGCTGCGCCTGGTTGAAGCGCTGCCGAACAACCGGGTCATCCTGCCGGACCTTCCGGGATTCGGCCAGGGCGCTGTGCTTCCGGGAGTGCACGACGCCGCTGCCTACGCGCGTTTTGTCCGCACCGGCTTTGACGTGCTGGGCCTGGGCCCGGATACCGTCCTGCTGGGACACTCTTTCGGGTCGATCATCGCGTCCCGGACAGCAGCGGAGTACCCACAGCTCATCAGCGAACTCATCCTGGTCAACCCGATCAGCGAACCTGCGCTGGAAGGACCCAACGGTTTCACCAGCAAACTCGCGGAACTCTACTACCAGGCTGCGGCCAGGCTGCCGGAGAAACCGGGCCGGGCGCTGCTGGCGAATCCGGTGATTGTCCGCGGCATGAGCATGCTCATGGCGAAAACCCGCGACCCCGGTCTCCGGCGCTGGATCCACGGCCAGCACGATGCGTATTTCAGCGCTTTTGCCTCCCGGGCCATCGTGCTGGAGGCCTTCCGCTCTTCCATTTCCGAAACCGTCCGTGACTTCGCGCCGATGCTGCAAATGCCGGTGCTGCTGATCGCCGCCGACAGGGATGACCTGGGTTCGGTTCCGGCCCAGCGCCGGCTGGCAGCGCTGGTTCCGGATTCCGAGCTGGAGATCCTCGAAGGAGTGGGGCACCTGGTCCACTACGAGGCACCGGATTCCGCCGCTGCACTCATCACAGACTTCCTGGCCCGGAGGCACCGCTGATCATGAGAATTGTCTTTGACGCCCGTTTCACCCGCACGGACCAGCACGACGGCATCAGCCGTTACGGCGCCAGCCTCATGGAGGCAGTCTCCCGGCACGCTGACGTTCGGATGCTAATCAGCGATGAACGGCAGCTGGCACTGCTGCCCAGCCTGCCCTGGACCAGGATCAATTCCCCGCTTTCCCCCGCCGAGCTCTTTGTGGCCCGGCACGTAAACCGGCTGGGCGCCGACGTCGTAGTCTGTCCGATGCAGACCATGGGCAGCTGGGGGCGGCGCTATCCGCTGATCCTGACCCTGCATGACTTGATCTACTATCAGAACCCGACGCCGCCGGGGTTCCTGCCGCTGCCGGTCCGGGCGCTGTGGCGGCTCTACCACCTGGCTTACTGGCCGCAGAGGGTGCTGCTGAACAGGGCCGACGTCGTTGCCACGATCTCGGACACCACACGCGGGCTGATGGACCGGCACCGGCTGACCCGGCGTCCGGTGCGGATGGTTTCAAACGCGCCACAGCCCGGCACCGTTCCGCGGGATGAGTCCCGGCCGCCGGAGAAGTCGCTGCTCTACATGGGCTCTTTTATGCCGTACAAGAACGTTGAGACGATTGTGCGGGCCATGGACAACCTGCCGGGCTACACCCTGCACCTGCTCAGCAGGATTTCCCCTGTCCGGCGCAGCGAGCTTGAAGCGCTCTGCACTGATCCGTCCCGGGTGGTGTTCCACAACGGTGTCACGGATGCGAAGTACGACGAGCTGCTGCGGCGTGCCACCGCGCTGGTTTCGCTCTCGAAGGCGGAGGGCTACGGCCTTCCCATCATTGAATCGATGGCGGCCGGCACCCCGGTGATCGCTGCTGATACGCCGATTTTCCGGGAAGTCTCCGGCGGGGCCGCCCTGCTTGTGGACCCGGACAGCCCCGAAGGGTTTGCCCGTGCCGTTGACAGTCTCTCGGATCCGGACCGCTGGCGTGAAGCTTCCCGGGCCGGGGTGGCCCGGGCCGCCGTGTACGACTGGGAGGCTTCCGCCAAGCAGCTTCTGGAGGCTGCAGCCGAAGCATCCCGGGAGTTTGCGGCCCGGCCCCGGAAAGCCTAGCCCAGCCGGACGATCATCTTTCCCGTATTCGCGCCCTTCATCAGGTCGATGAAGGCCTGCGGGGCGTTTTCGAGTCCGTCGACGAATGTCTCGTCGTAGGTGACGCTGCCGTCCCGGAGCCAGCCGGCCATGAGGGACGCGAATTCC
This sequence comes from Arthrobacter sp. NPDC055585, assembly GCF_053619115.1. Taxonomy (NCBI): domain Bacteria; kingdom Bacillati; phylum Actinomycetota; class Actinomycetes; order Micrococcales; family Micrococcaceae; genus Arthrobacter; species Arthrobacter sp. NPDC055585. The sequence continues at coordinate 186,386 of NZ_JBSHIT010000007.1, read as the reverse complement.
CCCGCGTACTGGTTGTAGCTGTTGGCAATAAAACCCTTGAGGGTCAGTTCCTTGCCGATGGCCTGGAACAGGTTGCGGGGAGCGCTCTGCGGTTCTGTGGCGTTATAGGAGGAGATGGCTCCGCACATGGCGACCCGCCCGTATTTGTTCAGCACGGAGATTGCCGCCTCCAGGTGGTCCCCGCCGACGTTGTCGAAGTAGACATCGATTCCGTCGGTGCCGGCGGCCTCTTTGAGCTGGGTCTTCACTGGCCCGTCGTGGTAGTTGAAGGCGGCGTCAAAGCCGAGTTCACGCAGCCTGGCCACCTTCTCATCCGACCCCGCACTGCCAATGACCCTGCTGGCGCCGAGGGCCCTGGCAATTTGTCCTGCCATGGACCCGACAGCCCCTGCCGCGCCGGAGACAAAGACCGCGTCTCCCTCGCGCAGATCCGCTACCTTCGTCAGGCCGGCCCAGGCCGTGAGGCCCGTCAGGCCCATGGCACCGAGGTGGGCGCTGGCCGGCGCGATGCCGGTGTCCACGACGCGGGCGCGCCGGGCATCAAGGACCGCGTAGTCCCGCCAGCCAAGGTTGTGGAGGACGGTATCGCCCGCCTTGTGTGTGTCGGCACGTGATTCCACGACTTCACCGACGGCACCGCCTTCAAGCGGGGCATCCAGCTGGAACGGCGGGACGTAGGACTTCACGTCATTCATGCGTCCGCGCATGTACGGATCAACCGACATCATCGTGTTGCGGACCAGGATCTGTCCGTCCTGCAGTTCCGGAACCTTTGCCTCGGCAAGCCGGAAGTTGCTTTCCGCCGGCCATCCATCGGGACGTGAGGCAAGCTGGATTTCACGGCTGGCTGCGGGGTACGTCATGGATCTCCTCTCAGGCACCGGCCTGTGCCGGGCGCAGATAAAACATAAGCAACCTGTCTATCATGCGCCGGGGCATGCCGCAGACCGCTTCGCCCTGCGCCGCTCACTTGATCCGGACATCCCACAGGTGGTGGGCGGCGTCGTGCATAAAGTACCGGGCCAGGGACTCAACGGTGAAAGTACTGCCGTCCGAGCGGCGCCCGCGCCGTGAACGGGCCTGGAGTTCGACGGCGGCAAAGGCGGCCGCCGTCGCTTCGGCTTCATCGGCCAGGTCCGCGGCAACCCTCGCGGGGTCCTGTTCGCCGTACCGTTCGGCGACGGCGGTTGCGTCCTGGTCCCAGTCGGCAAACTCGGCACCGTCGGTGTCCACCATCAGCAGCAGCCGCATCCGATAGACCGAGCAAAGGTCCCGGACGTGCGCCGCGTACTCCAGCGCAGACCAGGTGCTCTCATCCGGGCGTTCCGCCGCGTCCGGGCGCTCCAGGACGTCCTGCCATGCCTGTGCATTCTCCAGCAGGAGCTGCGGGATGTCCTCGTAGGCGGTTTCCGAGGCAGTGAAACCGCACTCGGGGCAGGTACGGTCCAGGACCCAGGTCCAGTTCTTAGTGTCGGGGATTATGGCCATTGCCACACTGTAGAGGATTCGGTTTGCGAACCGCAGCACTCCTAGAATTGCAGCACCGAAAAGTTCTTCTGCCAGGAGATGATCTTGATGCCGATGGGGGTCCCACCCCAGGACCACGAACGGAAAAGAGCGGCACTGGAAGCCAGGAGCCAGGCGCGCGGCGGCACCGCCGTAGACCTGTACCGGCACGACGGCTTCCTGGTACTCAACGCAGACCTTCCCGGGATTGACCCGGGTTCCCTCTCTGTGGAGCTGGACGGCAACGCCGTGCTGATTCGGGCCCACCGCAGCCTGCGCGGCATGGACAGCACAACACGCTGGAACGTCCGCGAACGCGAAGACGGAACGATCCTGCGGCGGATTCCAGTGGGCGAGGGCGTGGACCCTGCCGCAGCTGCACCGCACTACGCCAACGGAGTCCTCAGCCTCCACATCCCGCTGCGGCACGGCGCACGGCAGCGAAGCGTACCCGTGCAGTACGTGCAGCGGGCCGGCGAAGCAGCCTAGGCGTTACAGGCCGTCCGGGGCGTCCACCCGGATGTAGACAGGATCTCCGGTCCGCCTGGCCGAAAGGGCTGCCTTGGCGGCGCGCAGTGCCGGCGTGATGGCGGGTGCATCGCTGTACGGGAAAAAGCACAGGGTCCGCCAGCGCGGTCCGATGTCCCCCGCACCGTGTGCCGGTACTTCCTCCACCGGTGCGGGGCCTACGATGCGGGCACTTTCGGGCAGGCCCAGCCGTGCCGCGAATCCGTCCAGGCCCTCGCGCGAACCGGTGAGTTCGGCGTACCGAACCGCCGGCGGCAGGCCCAGTTCCCGGCGGAGGGCGAGCTCGCGTTCGGCCGCGCCTGCAGGATCCCAGCGCAGCAGGTGGCCTACCGTAGCCGTATCGTCCGCGGTAACCACCACTACTCCCCCGTCCCCGGCCGGGCGGACCAGCGCGGCTGCGGTGAGCCAGCGGCGCAGGGTTTCCTCCTGGGCGCGCAGCGACTGCCGCGAAAGCATGGCGGTGCCGTCCAGCAGGAGCGCGGCGGCATAGCCCGACGGCGCCACGGGCTCGGCGCCGGGGGTAGCCACTACCAGCGCCGGTGCATCCGGAACGTCAGCACGGATGTGGTCTCCGGCGGAGGACACGACAGTCACTGAAGGGAACGCCCTGCCGAGTTCTTCGGCGGTGCGTCCGGCGCCGGCGGTTGAGGCTCGGAGCCGGAAGCTGCCGCAGTGCGGGCAGTGCCACCGCGGTTCGGGACGGGCGCACCAGCGGCAGGCAGGCGGGGAATTCCTCCCGGCCTGCGCCAGCGGACCCTGGCACTGCCGGCAGCGCGCCGGTTCCCGGCAGTCCTGGCAGGACAGTGCCGGCGAGAACCCGGTGCGGGCCACCTGCACCAGCACCGGCCCCCGCTTCAGTCCGTCCTGGGCGGCTTTCCAGGCGGCGTGCGGAATGCGGGCGCGTGCTGCCAGCGGGTCCCGCTCCATGTTGAAGGTGTCGGCCGTGCTCATCACCCGGGCAGTGGAAGCACGTACCACCGCTCGTTCGGCGTGCAGCGGGGCGGCCCAGCCTGATTCAAGCAGCCGCTGGGCTTCAGTGCTGCGGGTATGGGACGCCACCAGCATGGCCGCCCCGGACGCCTCGGCGCGGAGCAGCAGCACGTCGCGGGCATGCTGGTAGGGGGCCCGCTGCTCGGCATGGAGGTCATCGGCGTCGTCCCAGATGCAGACCAGGCCCAGGTTCGCTACCGGGGCGTAGGCAGCGGACCGGGTGCCCACAGCCACCGTTGCATCGCCGAAGAGCAGCTGCAGGAAACTGCGGTACCTGGGTGTGGGCCCGTCCTCGCCGGTGAGCCGCACAGCGGTGCCGGCGGGCACCCGGTCCTGGAGAGCGTCCATGACGCGGGCCAGGTCTTTTTGGTCAGGCACCACTACAACGGCGCCTCGGCCGGACAGCACGGTCGCTTCCACGGCTGCAGCAATTTCCTGCGGCCAGGCGTCGGCTCCGTAGCCGCGCAGGGAGCTGAGCACGGCGCGGGGACTGTGTCCGGCTGCGAGGTGGCTCAGGAAACGCGGGCCGTGCGGGTAGCGGCGGAACGGGTTCTCCGCGGGCAGCGCAGTTTCGGACGGGGCTTCAGCGGGTATGGAGCCGGCCCCCGCTGAGTCTGCCCTGGTTGTGCCGTCTGCCCGGGCTTCAGCGGCGGCTCCCGCAGTCCGGTCTGCGAATTCCTTCTCCACCCGGGCTACGCGCGGTGGAACCGCTACCCGGAGGACATCGTGGACCGAGCCCGCGTACCGCACCGCCACGGACTGCGCCAGGGAGAGGATTTCGGGGCTGAGCACCGGGATCGGCGAGATAACCTTCCCGAGGTTCACCAGGCGTGCGGTCGTTTCTGTGGATTCAAGCCGTTCGGTAAGAAACCCGGCCAGTTCCTGACCGCCAAAGCGTACCTTCACACGGACACCCGGTGCGGCGGCGTCGCTTAGCTCTGCAGGGACAAGGTAGTCAAAGGGACGGTCAAGGTGCGGCAGGGGTGAATCCAGCAGCACCCGGGCGATGGGCAGGTCCGGTGCCGGACGGGATTTCCCCACCGGCGCGGCGGGCGGGGCAAAGCCGTGCAGCAGGGACAGCTGCACGGCTTCCTCCTCCGAAGCGCGCTGCCCCTGGGGCGGACGCTGCGGCGGATGCTCTCCCATGGGACTAGGCGCTGAACCAGCGGCGCAGTTCCTCGACCTTGTCGAGGCGCTCCCAGGTGAAGCCTTCGTCTTCCCGGCCGAAGTGGCCGTGCGCGGCGGTCTTCTGGTAGATCGGCCGCTTGAGGTCCAGGGCGTTGATGATGCCCAGCGGACGCAGGTCGAAGACCTCATTGATGGCCTTGGAAATCTGCATCGGATCAACCGTTTCGGTGCCGAAGGTCTCAACGTAGATGCCTACCGGGCGGGCCATTCCGATCGCGTAGGCGATCTGGATCTCGGCCCGGCGGGCCAGGCCTGCGGCTACCACGTTCTTGGCGACCCAGCGCATGGCGTAGGCCGCGGAACGGTCAACCTTGCTCGGATCCTTGCCGGAGAAGGCACCGCCGCCGTGGCGGGAGAATCCGCCGTAGGTGTCCACGATGATCTTGCGCCCGGTCAGGCCGGCGTCTCCTACCGGGCCGCCGATGACAAAAGGTCCGCCGGGGTTGATGATGTGGCGGACGGACGAGGTGTCCAGTTCCGTTCCGGCAAGCACGGGGTTGACCACGTACTCCACCATGTCCCGGTGCAGCTGTCCCTGATCAAGGTCAGCGGCGTGCTGGGTGGAGACGACCACCGAGTCCACGGAGACCGGACGGTCGCCGTCGTAGCCGATGGTGACCTGGGTCTTGCCGTCCGGGCGCAGGTAGGGCAGTGAACCGTCCTTGCGGACCTGGGTGAGGCGCTCGGAGAGGCGGTGGGCCAGCCAGATGGGTGTAGGCATCAGCACGCTGGTTTCGTCGCTGGCAAAACCGAACATAATGCCCTGGTCGCCGGCGCCCTGGGCGTCGAGTGGATCAACGGTGTCTCCGGAACGGTTCTCAACCGAGTTGAAAACGCGGGAGGCGATCTCGGGTGACTGCTGGCCAATGGAGACGGAGACGCCGCAGCGGGCACCGTCGAAGCCGTTGGCTGAGGAGTCGTAGCCGATTTCGAGAATGGTGTCCCGGACCAGCTGCGGGATCTCAACGTAGCCCTCGGTGGTGACCTCACCGGCGACGTGGACCAGGCCGGTGGTGACCAGGGTCTCCACGGCAACACGGGATTCAGGGTCGGCCTTGAGCAGGCCGTCAAGGATCGCGTCGCTGATCTGGTCACAGATCTTGTCCGGATGACCTTCGGTCACGGACTCTGAGGTGAACAGCCGCAGGGCGCTGGTTTCGGCGGGGGCAGTCGTATTGCTGGAAGTCACGGGTTTACTCTACTTCGTTCCGGGGACAGTCCCCGTTCGGGGTCAGGCCGTGCCATGCACGGTCATCTGGGGTCGCATTGCTGCACAGAAGGAAATGCTGCTTTTCTGCGCTGTGCTGTGCTGGAAAACACGGGCGGGAAGGGTGATGTTCAGGAGGCGTTATCCGGGAGGAACGGGCGCCGCGGCCTCGCTCGGCGCGGCAGAACTTGCCAGTTCAGCGGCGATCCGCTGTACGAGGTGCTGCGCAATTTCCGCCTTGGACCCGGTCAGTGCCGGCGGCTCGACGCCGGGATCCTCGTGCGGGGACAGAATGCGCACTTCGGTGCTGTCCTGGCCGAACACCAGAGAGCGGCCAACCTGGTTCAGGACCAGCAGGTCGCAGCCCTTGCGTTCGAGCTTGCGGCGTCCGTATTCAAGGACCGAGCCGCCGCCGTCACCGGTCTCCGCGGCAAATCCGACGATCAGGTCCGGTCCGGTTCCGCTCGCTGAGCGGTTCTGCACCGTTTCAGCGAGGATGTCCGGGTTGCGTACCAGGGTGATGACCGGGTCGGTGCCGTCGTCGCGCTTTTTGATCTTGGTGTCCGCGTTTTCCCCGGGCCGGAAGTCGGCAACGGCTGCGGACATCACGAGCACGTCGGTGGACCGGGCCGCTTCGTGTACCGCGTCGCGCAGTTCCAGCGCGGTTTCCACCTGTACCAGTTCCACACCCTCGGGTACGGGAACTTCCAAGTGTGCTGCGATAAAGCGGACCTGCGCGCCCTCGGCAACGGCTGCGGCAGCGATAGCTGCGCCCTGCTTGCCGGAAGAGCGGTTGCCCAGGAAACGGACGGGATCCAGTGGTTCGCGGGTGCCGCCTGCAGTGACCGTTACCCGGCGGCCAGCCAGAAGGCCTTCTGCCACAGGGGCCGCCGCGGCCGGAGCTTCGCCGGCGGCGGCCAGCGCCGCCGCGAAGATATCTTCCGGTTCAGGAAGCCGGCCGGGGCCTGAATCCTTGCCGGTGAGGCGTCCGGTGGCAGGCTCCATAACGATGGCGCCGCGGGCCCGAAGCGTGGCCACATTGGCGCGGGTGGCCGGGTGGTTCCACATTTCGGTGTGCATGGCCGGGGCGAAGAACACCGGCCCGCGTGCCATCAGCAGTGTGTTGGTAAGCAGGTCCGAGGCGAGCCCGGCAGCTGCCCTGGCCAGGAGGTCGGCGGTGGCAGGCGCCACCACAATCAGGTCGGCCTCATGGCCGAGCCGGACGTGGTTGACGGTGTCCACGGCGTCGAACACCGTGGTGCTCACCGGGTGGCCTGACAGCGCTTCCCAGGTGGCCACACCGACGAAACGGGTGGACGCCTCGGTGGGGACCACCTGGACGCTGTGGCCGGCTTCGGTGAACAGGCGCAGCAGTGAAGCGGCTTTGTAGGCAGCTATACCGCCGCCCACCCCCAGGACAATGCGCACGCCTGTCCTACCTCCTAGCCGTGGTAAGTGCCTTACTCGGCAGTTTCGTTGGCGCGGACTACCAGCATGCCGTCGTTGATCTCGCGCAGGGCGATGGACAGCGGCTTTTCGTTGAGCTTGGTTTCCACCAGCGGGCCAACGTACTCGAACAGGCCCTCGTGCAGCTGGGAGTAGTAGGCGTTGATCTGGCGGGCGCGCTTGGCGCCGTAGATGACCAGGGCGTACTTGGAATCAGCGGCCGTCAGCAGGTCGTCGATCGGCGGGTTGATGATGCCTTCAGGCTGGGTAGACAAAAGATCTCCAAAGTTTTCGTGCGGATCAAGAACAGCAGCTCAGCGTTGGCGAGGGCTGATCCCCATGAGTGAAACGAGCTCTGCTGCAGCCCGCTGAACGTCATCATTGATGACAGTGTGATCGAACTCGGGCTCGGCAGCAAGTTCCAGTTTAGCGGTTTCCAGCCGCCGCTGCTGCTCCTCGGGTGTTTCGGTGCCCCGGCCCACCAGCCGGCGGACCATTTCGTCCCACGTCGGCGGTGCCAGGAACACAAAATTCGCCTCCGGCATGGACTCCTTGACCTGCCGCGCGCCCTGCAGGTCGATTTCCAGCAGGACCGAGCGGCCTTCGGCCATGGCGGCTTCAACCGTCCGGCGCAGCGTGCCGTAGCGGTTGTGTCCGTGGACGACGGCCCACTCAAGCATCTGCCCCTCAGAGACAAGCTCGTCGAACTCGTCGGCGCTCACGAAGAAGTAGTGCACTCCGTTTTCCTCACCCGGGCGCGGAGCCCGGGTGGTGGCGGAAACGGAAAGCCAGACCTCGGGATAGTTATCCCGGATATAGGTGGACACAGTGCCTTTGCCAACGGCGGTGGGACCTGCCAGAACTGTCAGCCGCGGTTGCGACACGTAGACCTCACTTGTTTAGGGAACAGGTCCGACGCCGCCGCGGCCGCGTTGTGCGGCGAACGGCTTAGTCGGACTCCAGTAATTCGATCAGCGCCTTGCGCTGGTGGACACCAAGACCCCGAACCCGGCGGGTTGGGGCGATACCCACGGTAGCCATTATTCCAGCTGCGCGCCGCTCCCCCACACCAGGCAGTGCCCGGAGCAGGTCCACGACCTTCAGGCGCCCTACGGCTTCCTCGGAAGCACGGGAGACGATGACCTCTTCAACCGAGAGTTCACCGGACTTAATTTTGGATTTGATTTCGGCCCGCACGGTGCGGGCGGCGGTGGCCTTTTCCCGCGCCCTGGTGCGCTCTGCTTCAGTCAGTGGTTTGAGGTTCAATTGGCTCTCCCGGGCGAAGACTGACCACCCGTCAAACTGGTTGTGACCGGCGGCTTTGCGGTTTCTTGGGCTAGGGTCCGAACCTATCCGCACTGTGCGGGCAATGCAATGGAAACCGGTACGTAAGCCGTACCGGTTTCCACTATGGCTGTGGCAGGCCCGCCAGCGTGCGGGCAGCGGCCTCACGCAGTGCCGCGCGTTCCGGTCCGGCCTTGAGGATGTCCCGGCTGGAGGTCGCCAGCACGTTGGCGTAGGCCGCTCCGAAGGTCCGGCGCAGGTCCTCCCCCGTAGCGCCCTGGGCACCGAGACCGGGCGCCAGGATCGGCGCGTTGGCCGCTGCCAGGTCGATGTCCAGGTCCTCAAGGGCGGAGCCAACGGTCGCCCCGATGACCAGTCCGGTGGAACCGAGCGGCGCCGCGGCCGCGTTTTCCGCTGCAGCGGCATCCACAATCCGTGCTGCCACGGACCGCCCGGCGCCCACGTGCTGCACGGAGGCGCCCTCCGGGTTCGAGGTCAGGCCCAGCACAAAGACTCCCCTGCCGGTGGCAGCCGCCAGGTCCAGGGCAGGACGCAGCGATTCGTAGCCCAGGTACGGGCTCAGGGTGACCGAGTCCGCTGCCAGCGGAGAGCCGTCCTGCAGCCAAGCGTCAGCGTAGGCAGCCATGGTCGAGCCGATATCCCCCCGCTTGGCATCAGCGATGGAGAGAACACCGGACTCGGTGCACGCGGCGAGGACGCGCTCGAGCACCGCAATGCCGGCGGAGCCGTGGCGTTCATAGAGCGCCACCTGCGGCTTGACGGCAGCGGCCTGCTCCCCCACTGCCTCCAGGACGGTGAGTGAGAAGCGTTCCAGCCCGGCGGCGTCGTCGTTCAGTCCCCAGGCGGCCAGCAGGCCCGGATGCGGATCGATGCCGACGCATAGCGGTCCGCGGGTGTCCATGGCTGCCCGCAGACGCGCACCAAAGGGTGCGCGCCCGCCGGCAGCGTCAGTGCTGTGCTCAGGCAACGGTGGAAGCCTGAAGCTTGGCTGCGTATTCCTGGAGCGAGCAGACGTCCCACTCGTAGGAGCGCATGGCCTCGATGGCCTGCACGGCCGCGGTGAACTCGGACACGGTGGTGATGACCGGGCAGCCGATCGACGTCGCGGCGGCACGGATTTCGTAGCCGTCACCGCGGGCCTGGCCGCCGGAGGGGGTATTGATGACCATGTTGATGTCCCCGGCAGTGATCAGGTCCACCACAGTGCCTTCTCCGTCCGGTCCCGCGCCTTCGCCGACCTTGCGGACGGTGGTGGCCTGGATGCCGTTGCGGCGCAGGACATCTGCGGTGCCGCCGGTGGAGAGGATCTCGAAGCCGAGGTCGCTCATGAGCTTGACCGGCATGATGATCGAGCGCTTGTCCCGGTTGGCGACGGAGACGAAGATCTTGCCGGCCGTCGGCAGCGCGGAGTTGGCGGCTGCCTGGGACTTGGCGAAGGCCGTATCGAAGTACTTGTCGATGCCCATGACCTCGCCGGTGGAACGCATTTCCGGGCCGAGCAGGGAATCCACCACGGTGCCTTCGGGGGTGCGGAAGCGGCTGAAGGGCAGCACGGCTTCCTTCACGGCCACCGGTGCGTCCAGCGGAAGCGCCGAGCCGTCGCCGGTTGCCTTGAGCTTTCCAGCGGCACGCAGTTCCGCGATGGTGGTTCCGGTGCCGATCAGCGCCGCAGCCTTGGCCAGCTGCACGCCGGTGGCCTTGGAGACGAAGGGCACCGTGCGGGAGGCGCGCGGGTTGGCTTCGATCACGTAGAGCACATCCGAGGCCAGGGCGAACTGGATGTTGATCAGACCGCGCACGCCGACGCCGGAGGCGATGGCGCGGGTGGCTTCGACTACCCGGCCGATGACGTCGGTACCCAGCGTGATGGGGGGCAGCACGCAGGCGGAGTCGCCGGAGTGGATGCCGGCTTCCTCGATGTGCTCCATAATGCCGCCCACGTACAGGTCGGTGCCGTCGAAGAGCGCATCGACGTCGATCTCGATGGCGTCTTCCAGGAACCGGTCCACCAGGACGGGGTGGTCCGGGGTGATTTCCGTGGCGTTGGCGATGTACCGGGAGAGGTTGGCTTCGTCGTAGACGATTTCCATGCCGCGGCCGCCCAGCACGTAGGACGGGCGGACCAGGACGGGGTAGCCGATCTCGTCGGCGATCTTCTTGGCGTCCTCGAAGGAGACGGCGGTGCCGTTCTTCGGGGCGATCAGGCCGCCCTCGTCCAGGACGCGCTGGAAGGCACCGCGGTGCTCAGCCAGGTCGATCGCCTCGGGCGAGGTGCCCAGGATCGGGATGCCGGCGTCGGCCAGTTCCTGGGCCAGCTTCAGCGGGGTCTGGCCGCCGAGCTGGACGAAGACGCCCAGCACGCCGCCGGTGCGCTGTTCGGCGTGGATGACTTCCAGCACGTCCTCAAGGGTGAGCGGCTCGAAGTAGAGGCGGTCGGAGATGTCATAGTCCGTGGACACGGTCTCCGGGTTGCAGTTGATCATCACGGTCTCGTGGCCGGCTTCGCGCAGCGCCATGGTGGCGTGGACGCACGAGTAGTCGAACTCGATGCCCTGGCCGATGCGGTTCGGTCCGGAGCCGAGGATGATCACCGAAGGCTTCGCGTGCTGCCCCACCTCATCCTCCTCGTCGTAGGAGGAGTAGTGGTACGGGGTGTACGCGGCGAATTCGGCCGCGCAGGTGTCCACCGTCTTGTAGACCGGGCGGATGCCCAGGACGTGCCGAACGCCGCGGACAACGGCCTCGGACTGGTTGGTCAGCTTGCCAATCTGCTCGTCGGAGAAGCCATGGCGCTTGGCCAGCCGCAGGACGTCCTCGGTGATCTGGGCGGCGCCGCGGATCTCTTCGGCGACCTCGTTGATCAGTTCGAGCTGGTCCAGGTACCAGGGGTCGATTCCGGTGGCTTCGTAGAGCTGCTCGGCGGTGGCGCCGCCCAGCAGTGCCTGCTGCACCTGGGCCAGGCGGCCCGTGGTGGGCCGCTTGGCGGCTTCGATGAGCGCCGGTACGTCTGCCGGGTCCACCGGGTCGAAGCTGAGCTGGGAACCCTTCTGCTCCAGGGAACGCAGGGCCTTCTGCAGCGCTTCGGTGAAGTTGCGGCCAATGGCCATGGCCTCACCGACGGACTTCATAGTGGTGGTCAGCGTGGGATCCGCGGCCGGGAACTTCTCGAAGGCGAAGCGCGGAACCTTGACGACCACGTAGTCCAGCGTCGGCTCGAAGGACGCCGGGGTCTTCTTGGTGATGTCGTTGGGGATCTCATCCAGCGTGTAGCCCAGCGAGAGCTTCGTGGCGATCTTGGCGATCGCGAAGCCGGTGGCCTTGGATGCCAGGGCCGAGGAGCGGGAGACGCGCGGGTTCATTTCGATGACGACGACGCGGCCGGTGTCCGGTTCGATGGCGAACTGGATGTTGCAGCCGCCGGTGTCCACGCCGACTTCACGGATGACGGCGATCGCGATGTCCCGCAGCTTCTGGTACTCGCGGTCGGTCAGGGTCATGGCCGGTGCCACGGTGATGGAGTCGCCGGTGTGCACGCCTACGGGATCGAAGTTCTCGATGGAACAGACAACAACCACGTTGTCGTTCTTGTCCCGCATCATTTCGAGCTCGTACTCCTTCCACCCCAGGATGCTCTCTTCGAGCAGCACCTCGGAGGTGGGGCTGTACTGGATACCGGCTCCGGCGATGCGGCGCAGGTCCTCGGCGTTGTAGGCCAGGCCGGAGCCCAGGCCGCCCATGGTGAAGGACGGGCGGACCACCATCGGGTAGCCCAGTTCATCGGCAGCGGCGAAGGCTTCATCCATGCTGTGCACGATGATCGATTTAGCCGATTCGGCGCCGCAGCGTTCGACGACGCCCTTGAACTTCTCGCGGTCTTCGCCGAGTTCAATGGCTTCGATGTTGGCGCCGATGAGTTCGACGTTGTACTTCTCCAGCACGCCGTTCTTGTCCAGCGCGATCGCCGTGTTCAGAGCGGTCTGGCCGCCCAGGGTGGGCAGCACGGCATCGGGGCGTTCCTTGGCGATGATCTTCTCGACCACCTCCGGAGTGATCGGCTCGACGTACGTGGCGTCGGCGAACTCCGGGTCGGTCATGATCGTTGCCGGGTTGGAGTTGACCAGGATGACCCGCAGGCCTTCCTCCTTCAGCACGCGCAGTGCCTGCGTGCCGGAGTAGTCGAATTCGGCGGCCTGGCCAATGACGATCGGGCCGGAGCCGATCACCAGGACGGACTTGAGATCGGTTCTGCGGGGCATTAGCGGGATTCCTTGTTCTTGCTGGAGGCCATCAGGTCGACGAAGCGGTCGAAGAGGTAGGCGGAGTCATGCGGGCCGGCGGCGGCTTCGGGGTGGTACTGGACGGAGAACGCGGGGATGTCCAGGCAGGCGAGGCCTTCCACCACGTTGTCGTTGAGGCTGATGTGGCTTACTTCCACCTTGCCGAAGCGGGCTTCGGGCGCGGTGACGGGACCGTCCAGCGGTGCGTCCACGGCGAAGCCGTGGTTCTGGGAGGTGATTTCCACCTTGCCGGTGCGCCGGTCCAGGACGGGCTGGTTGATGCCGCGGTGGCCGTAGGGCAGCTTGTACGTGCCAAAGCCGAGCGCACGGCCAAGGATCTGGTTGCCGAAGCAGATGCCGAAGAACGGTGTGCCGGTGTCCAGCACGTCGCGCAGCAGCTTGACCTGGTTGTCGGCGGTGGCGGGGTCGCCGGGGCCGTTGGACATAAAGACGCCGTCCGGGTTCAGGGCCTGGACGTCTTCGAGGGTGGCGGACGCGGGCAGAACGTGCACACGGACGCCGCGTTCGGCGAAGCGGACCGGCGTCATGGACTTGATGCCCAGGTCCAGTGCGGCAACGGTGAAAAGCGGTTCGCCCTCCCAGCCGTGGGCGGAGGGTTCGACGACGTAGCTGGCCTCGATGCTGACTTCCTCAGCCAGGCGGGAACCGGCCATGGATTCCTGTGCGCGGACCTCGGCCAGCAGCTCGGCGTCGGTGCGCAGGGCAGTCTCGCCGGAGAAGATGCCGGCCTTCATGGCGCCGCGCTCACGCAGGTGGCGGGTGATGGCCCGGGTGTCGACGCCGGAGATCCCGACGACGCCCTGGGCTGCCAGGTCCTCATCCAGGGTGCGCTCGGAGCGCCAGTTGGAGGGCTTGCGTGCCGCGTCGCGGACAATGTAGCCGGCCACCCAGATGCGGCGGGACTCGGCGTCGTCGCTGTTCACACCGGTGTTGCCGATGTGCGGGGCAGTCTGGACAACCAGCTGGCGGGCGTAGGAGGGGTCGGTGATGGTCTCCTGGTACCCGGTCATGCCGGTGGCGAAGACTGCCTCGCCCAGGGCTGTGCCCGTGGCACCGTAGCTGCGGCCGCGGAAGCTGCGGCCGTCCTCCAGCATGAGGACAGCTGTTCTCGGGACGGGGGTTTGGTTCACTGTCACAGTTGTTCCTCGCTAGATGTTGCAGATTCCGGCAGCAGCGCCTTGATGGCCGAAACCAGGGGGGTTTTGTGGTCGGCTGCCCGGGTACGGAACCCGGTGTCGACACGCTTGGGGCCGAGCTGCCAGGTCACCAGGACCAGGCCCTCTTTCTCCACGAATTTTCCGGCCATCCCGCGCTCCAGGCGGACACCGCGCAGGTCCCCGCGCGGAATCCATACGTCCGGTGCGCCCTTCCGGGCGAACAGCAGGCCCTCGTCAAAGACGGCAGCTTCGGCAACGGACTTCACGCCCATTCCGTAGACCGCCACGCGGTCCAGCCAGTCTCCGGCGGTGGTGGTGGCAACGTACTGGCCGTCAGCTTCGAACCGGGGCAGCGGGAGGTCTTCGGGCAGCGGGCGGGGACGGGGAATGTCCGACTGGCGCTGGCGGCGTCCGCGCCAGCCGACTGCGAAAAGCGACAGCACAACTGCGGCGGCGACGACGACTCCGATGAGGAAGATCAGCCAATCCACGGTGTCTCCTCTGCTGCTGCGGCCCGGGGGCCGTTCAGCGCTCCGTCCAGGACGGTGGGGTGTCCGGCGAAGAAGGCGGCTCGGACCATTCCGGGCAGTTCAAGCCCTGCATAAGGACTGTTCTTGCCCATGGTTGCCATCTTATGGGGGTCCACGGTGCGCCGCGCAGCTGGGTCGACCAATATGACGTTGGCCGGTTCGCCCGCCTGAAGCGGCCTTCCCTGTGTTTTCACGCGTCCGATCAGTGCCGGCGTGGTGGAAGTCACGCGGGCAAACCCTGCCCAGTCCATCAGGCCCGTCTCAATCATGGTGGCCTGGATCACGGAAAGCGCCGTTTCAAGTCCGGTCATGCCCATGGCGGCCTGCGCCCACTCGCACTCCTTGTGCTCGCTGGGGTGCGGGGCGTGGTCGGTGCCGACGATGTCGATCGTGCCGTCGGCAAGGCCGCGGCGCAGCGCCTCGACGTCGGACTCCGTGCGCAGCGGCGGGTTCACCTTGTACACCGGGTCATAGCTGCGGACGGCCTCGTCCGTCAGCAGCAGGTGGTGCGGCGTGACCTCTGCGGTGACGTTGATGCCCCGCTCCTTGGCCCAGCGGATGATCTCCACCGAGCCCGCCGTGGAGACGTGGCAGACGTGGAGCCGGGACCCGGTGTGCTGGGCCAGCAGGACGTCGCGGGCAATGATGGATTCCTCGGCCACGGCAGGCCAGCCGGGCAGGCCCAGGACGGCGCTGACTTCGCCCTCATGCATCTGCGCGCCGTCGGTCATGCGCGGTTCCTGCGCGTGCTGGGCCACAACGCCGTCGAACGCCTTGACGTATTCGAGCGCGCGGCGCATCAGCACCGGGTCGTGGACACACATACCGTCATCGGAGAAGACCCGGACGCGGGCCCGGGAGTCTGCCATGGCACCGAGTTCGGCCAGCCGTTCACCCTTCAGGCCCACGGTCACTGCGCCCACCGGGCGGACGTCAGCCCAGCCGGACTTCAGGCCAAGGCTGTAGACCTGCTCCACCACGCCGGCGGTGTCCGCCACGGGATTGGAGTTGGCCATGGCATGCACGGCGGTAAAGCCGCCCAGGGCTGCGGCGCGGGTACCGGTTTCAACCGTTTCGGCGTCTTCCCGGCCGGGTTCACGCAGGTGGGTGTGCAGGTCCACCATGCCCGGCAGGGCGATGAGCCCTTCGGCGTCGATTACCAGGGCGCCCTCAGGTGCCTCAAGGTTCGGACCCACGGCGTCGATGAGGCCGTTGCGGATCAGGAGATCGGCGCGGTCCTTGCCCAGCAGCGAGGCACCGCGGAGCAGGTAGGTTCCGGTGGGGGAAAGCTCCGGGGAGGCCGCGGGGGCGGGTTTGGTTGTTGTGGCGGGATGTGCGGTAGTCACTGTGCGGATACTTCCTGTGGTGTGCGCTGGGAGCTGCCTTCACCGGAGAGCAGCAGGTAGAGGGCGGCCATACGGACCGAAACGCCGTTGCTGACCTGGGCCAGGACGGTGGCCCTCGGTGAGTCGGCAGCGCGTGAAGAGATTTCAAGACCGCGGTTCATAGGTCCGGGATGCAGCAGGATCGTGTTGTCCATGCCCAGGGCGTCCAGCCGGTCCAGCCGGACGTCGTCGAACCCCCAGCGCCGGGAGTACTCCCGCACGGTGGGGAAAAACGCCGAGTGCATACGCTCTGCCTGGACCCGGAGCATCATGACGGCGTCCGGCTTGGTTTCAAGCGTCTCGTCCAGGGAATAGCTGACCTTGCAGGGCCAGGATTCGACGCCGAAAGGCAGCAGCGTGGGCGGGGCGACGAGCGTGACGTCGGCCCCAAGGGTCTTCAGCAGCCAGAGGTCCGAGCGGGCCACCCGGGAGTGCAGAATGTCCCCCACGATGGCCACGTGCATGCCGGAGAGATCAGTGCCCTGGGAGGGCACCCCGTGCAGCTGTGCCCAGTGCCGGCGCATGGTGAACGCATCCAGCAGCGCCTGGGTGGGGTGTTCGTGCGTGCCGTCCCCTGCGTTCAGCACGGCGGCGTCGATCCAGCCGGAGTTCGCCAGTCGGGCAGGTGCACCGGACGCTCCGTGGCGGATCACGACGGCGTCGGCTCCGATGGCGGCCAGCGTCTGCGCGGTGTCCTTCAGCGACTCGCCCTTGGACACGGAAGAACCTTTGGCGGAGAAGTTGATCACGTCGGCGGAGAGGCGCTTGGCCGCTGCCTCGAAGGAGATGCGGGTGCGGGTTGAGTCCTCGAAGAAGAGGTTGACCACAGTCCGGCCGCGCAGGGCGGGAAGCTTCTTGACTTCCCGCTCCCCCACTGCAGACATGGTCTCCGCGGTGTCCAGGATGGAAATGGCGTCCTGATAGGAGAGGTCCAGGGTGGAGAGCAGGTGTTTCATGCAGGGCCTTCGATCACGACTTCATCCAGGGCGGGCTGATCTGTCTCCGCCAGCCGGACCCGGACTTTCTCCACGGCGGCCGTCGGCAGGTTCTTGCCAACGTGGTCCGCGCGGATGGGCAGCTCGCGGTGCCCGCGGTCCACCAGGACGGCCAGGCGCACGGCGCGCGGACGGCCGAGGTCGATCAGGGCGTCCAGTGCGGCGCGGATGGTGCGGCCGGAGTACAGCACGTCGTCCACCAGGACAACAACCTTGCCGTCAATGCCGCTGGGCGGAAGCTGTGTGGGGTGTGGCGGCCGGGTGGGCTGGTGTGCGAGGTCGTCACGAAACATGGTGACGTCGAGCTGGCCCGTGATGGCGTCTGCATCCACGGTGGGGTCAGCTGCTGCGATCTTGGCAGCCAGCCTGCGGGCCAGTGGATAGCCCCGGCGGGGGATGCCCATCAGCACCAGATCGGTGCCGCCCTTGTTTGCTTCAAGGATCTCGTGGGCAATGCGTGTCAGCACGCGGTCAATGTCAGCTGAAGTCAGAACGGTACGGGCAGGCACAGCGGCCTGCGTGGGATCACTGAGATCCATATTCTGCTTCCTCCTTCCCCGCCTCACAGGACGGACTTAAAGGTTGAATGCCAATCAAAACTATCACAGCACGTCGCCCGTATATTCTTGGGTCCATGACAGGCATGCGCGCATGACGCTGACCCCCGGCGGCAGTCCCTCCCGTCTGCCGGAGCAGCCCTCCGAACCGCTTCCCGGACTCAGTGTTCCCGCCCCGCCGCGGGGCGGTTCAGGGGTGCTGAACGTGCTGCTGGTAGCTGCAGCAGGGGTAGTGCTGGTGCTGGTTGGCCTGTTCCTCTTCGCAGCCCTGGGCAGCGAGGCCTTTATCCTGTGCGGGATCCTGGCGCTGATTCCGCTGGGGATCTGCCTGCTGGGACTGCACTGGATTGACCGCTGGGAACCGGAACCGCGCGGCGCACTGGCCTTTGCCTTCCTGTGGGGTGCAGGCGTTTCCGTGGCAATTACCCTGCTGCTGGGCGGCACGGTCAATGAAATTCTGGTAATGCTGCTGCCGCTGACTCCGTCCGAGGTGCTGACCACGGTCATCCAGGCGCCGCTGGTGGAAGAGACGGCAAAGGGCCTGGGCGTGCTCATCCTCGTTTTTGTGCGCCGCAGCCATTTCGACGGGCCGCTGGACGGCATTGTCTACGCCGGAGTGGTCGGCGCCGGTTTCGCCTTCACGGAGAACATCCTCTACTTCAGTGCCGCCCTGTTCGAGGCCGGCGGTGTTGGCCTGCAGCTGGGGTTCGTTTTTGTGCTGCGCGGACTGTTCTCCCCGTTCGCCCACGTGCTCTTTACCGCCGCCGTCGGCCTGGCCCTGGGCATTGCCGTCCGCAAACCCGGCGCCGGGCGGATTGTCGGCGGTTTCGCGGCAGGCCTTGCTGCGGCGGTGGCCGGGCATATGTTCTGGAACGGCGGAATGGCCCTGGTGGCAGACGACTTCTTCGTCTTTTACTTCCTGCTCCAGGTGCCGCTCTTCGCCCTCGCGGTGGGCGGTGTGAGCTGGCTGCGCCGGCAGGAGCAGCGCCTAACCGGGCTGCGCCTGGGTGAATATGCGGCAGCTGGATGGTTCACCCCGGCAGAGGTCAGCCTGCTGGCCACGCCTTCCGGGCGCCGGCAGGCCCTGCAGTGGGCAGGGGCCTTTGGGGCCAAGGTTCAAATGCGCGCCTTCATCCGGGAGACAACACATCTTGCCCTGGTCCGCCAGCAGCTCGTCAACGGACGCGAGCCGGAGAAAAATTCGGTGCGGGAGCGCCGTCTCCTCTCGGCCCTGACGCGCACGCGGACACAGCTGCTGGGGATCGCCGCCGCCGGGCGCCGCTACTAGTACGGCACCCCGGAGCTCTTCCGGGCATGCAAAAGCCCGGCAGGGGAATCCCTGCCGGGCTTTGTGCTGTGGATTCCAGCCTTGGCTAGGCCAGCAGTGAATCCTTGAGCTGGTGCAAACGGCTCAGCAGGCCGTTGATAAATGCCGGCGACTCATCCGTGGAGAGCGACTTGGCCAGTTCAACGGCTTCGCTGATGGCGACCTTGTCCGGTACGTCGTCGTTGTAGAGCAGCTCCCAGCTGCCCAGGCGCAGGATGATGCGGTCAACGGCCGGCATCCGGTCCAGCGCCCAGCCCTGGGAATAGGTGCTCAGGAATTCGTCGATCGTCTCCTGCTTGGCAATAACGCCCTCCACCAGGTCCATGGTGTAGGGGTTGATTACCTGGTCCGTCTTTTCCCGGCGGGAACGCAGGGACTCGAGCGGAGACATGGATCGCTGTTCCGCTTCGAAGAGCACCTCAAGTGCCCGTGTTCTTGCTTTACTGCGGGCACTCACTCGTTAACGCGTCCCAGGTAGTCACCGGTGCGGGTATCAACCTTCACCTTCGTGCCGGTTTCCAGGAACAGCGGAACCTGGATTTCGTAGCCGGTTTCCACGGTTGCGGGCTTGGTGCCACCGGTGGAGCGGTCGCCCTGCAGGCCCGGTTCGGTGTACGTGATCTCCAGGACCACGGAAGCCGGAAGTTCAATGTAGAGCGGGGCACCTTCGTGCATGGCGATGGTGACCATCATGGACTCAAGCATGAAGTTGGCGTAATCACCCACGATCGAGCCGGGGACCGTGAGCTGGTCGTAGTCCGAGGTGTCCATGAAGACGTAGTCTTCGCCGTCCTTGTACAGGTACTGGTAATCGCGGCGGTCAACCGTGGCGGTTTCGATCTTGATGCCCGCATTGAACGTCTTGTCGACGACTTTGCCCGAACGGACGTTGCGCATCTTGGTACGGACAAACGCACCACCCTTGCCCGGCTTTACGTGCTGGAACTCAATGATGCTCCAGAGGTTGCCTTCAAGCTTCAGCACGGTGCCGTTCTTGATGTCGTTGGTCGTTGCCACAGTTTCTCTTTCGTCGTTTCGCTTCTGCTTCGTGTCTGGTCCGTCGACCATTCTACCTGTTCGGAGATTCCCTAGAGGCTGAGCCGGATACCGGTCTCCGGCTCGGAGGCAATCTCCTGGTAGGCGGCGAAGAGCAGCGAGGTGTCAGGGACCTCCAGGATGGAGGGCTTGCCCAGTCCGTCAAGGACCACAAAGCGCAGCAGATCGCCGCGGGACTTCTTGTCCCGGCGCATACCGTCCAGCAGCGCGCTCCAGCGGTCGCGGCGGTAGGAAACCGGAAGTCCGAGTGAGGTCAGGATCTCCTTGTGCCGGTCCGCGGTGGCGTCGTCGAGCCGCCCCACCATGCGGCCCAGCTCGGCGGCGAAGACCATGCCTACTGAGACGGCCGCGCCGTGGCGCCATTGGTAGCGTTCGGCCAGTTCAATGGAGTGGCCCAGCGTGTGGCCGTAGTTCAGGAACTCACGCCGTCCCGCTTCACGCAGGTCACCGGAGACGACTTCGGCCTTCACCCGCACGGCCCGCTCAACCAGTTCACGCACGGTGTCCGAGGCGCCGTCGGACACCGCCTCCGGGTTCGCTTCGATCAGGTCCAGAATTGCGGGATCGGCAATGAAACCGCACTTGACCACTTCGGCCATGCCGCTGAGCAGTTCGTTCTTGGGCAGCGAGCCCAGGGCATCCAGGTCCGCCAGGACGCCGGCAGGCGGGTGGAAAGCACCCACCAGGTTCTTGCCTTCTGCGGTGTTGATGCCGGTCTTTCCGCCCACGGCTGCATCCACCATGCCCAGCAGGCTGGTGGGGATGTGCACTACCTTGATCCCGCGCAGCCAGGTGGCTGCCACAAAACCGGCGACGTCGGTGACTGCTCCCCCGCCCACGGCCACAATGGCGTCGGAGCGGGTGAAGTCGTTCTGTCCCAGGACCTGCCAGCAGAAGGAGGCAACCTGGATGTGCTTGCCTTCTTCGGCGTCGGGAATCTCCGCGGTGAGGGCCGTCAGTCCGGCTTCAGCGAGTTCGTCGCGCACGGTGTCGCCGGTGGTGCGCAGGGCACGGGGATGGATCACCAGAACCCGGCGGACCCGCTCCCCCAGCATTGCCGGAAGGCGCCCCAGCAGGCCGTTGCCGATGACGACGTCGTAATTCTCTGCGGGCTTTTCACCGGTCACCGGGATGATGGTGGGTTCAGCGGGCATTTAGTTCTCTCCTTCATCCAGGGCTGCGGTGATGCGTTCCACCACCTCGGCTACTGCCAGTCCCCTGGTATCTATGACTATGTCTGCCAGCGATTCGTAAATTGGTCTGCGGACCTCTGCCAGTGCGCTCCAGCGCTCCGCCGGATCACCGGCCAGCAGCGGACGGTGGGCAGTGCGGGAGATCCGCGGAAGCACCGTGGCCAGGTCGGTATCCAGGAATACAACCGTAGCGTGCTCCAGCAGCTGCCTGGTTCCGGTGTCCAGGACAGCCCCGCCGCCAAGGGAGATGACTGAACGCACGGGCGAGTCCAGGGACTGCGCAACGGCGCGGGCTTCGGCTTCGCGGAAGAACCGTTCACTGTGGCGGGCAAAGATCTCCGGGATGGGTCCGTGCTCATCCACAACCAGCTGATCAGTATCGATGTAGGGCAGGTTGTGGCGTGCTGCGAAGGAACGTCCGACCACCGACTTGCCGGCGGCCATAAGCCCCATCAGGACCAGATGCTTTTCAGACACCTGTACCGGTACCGGTCGAGGAGAGGGATTCCGGAATGCTCTCGAGGTACGTCCGGAGGTTCCGCACCGTTTCAGCCACCGAGTCCCCGCCGAACTTCTCGGTCATCGCCTCAGCGAGGACGAGCGCCACCATGGCCTCGGCAACGACGCCGGCAGCAGGCACGGCACAAACGTCGGAACGCTGGTGGTGGGCGCGGGCGGGTTCGCCAGTGGACACGTCAACGGTCTTCAGGGCACGGGGAACGGTGGCAATGGGCTTCATCGCTGCGCGGACGCGCAGCACTTCGCCGATGCTCATGCCGCCTTCGATGCCGCCGGCCCGGTTGCCGGAGCGGATCACGCGGCCGGCCTCGTCCTGCAGGATCTCGTCATGGGCCGCAGAGCCGCGGCGGGACGCGGTGAGGAAACCGTCGCCAACCTCAACGCCCTTGATGGCCTGGATGCCCATGAGGGCTCCGGCCAGGCGTGCGTCCAGGCGGCGGTCCCAGTGGACGTAGCTGCCCAGTCCCGGCGGCAGTCCGTAGGCGAGGACTTCCACGACCCCGCCCAGGGTTTCGCCTTCCTTGTGGGCGGCGTCCACTTCGGCAACCATCGCTTCAGTTACGGCCGGATCGAAGCAGCGCATCGGATTTTCGTCCAGCGCGGCGACGTCGGACGGCAGCGGCAGCGCCGAGCCTTCCGGAGATGCCACGCCGGCGATAGAGACGGTGTGGCTGACCAGCTCGACTCCAAGCTGGTTCAGGAAGGCCGAGGCAACGGCACCCAGGGCCACCCGGGCAGCGGTTTCCCGGGCGCTTGCACGCTCCAGGACCGGACGGGCTTCGCTGAAGCCGTACTTCTGCATGCCGGTGAAGTCTGCGTGCCCGGGGCGCGGCCGGGTCAGCGGCGCATTGCGTGCCTGGCCGTCCAGGATCTCCGCAGGCACCGGATCGGAGGCCATGATCTGCTCCCATTTGGGCCATTCGGTGTTACCGACCTCGATCGCCACCGGTCCGCCCTGGGTCAGTCCATGGCGGACACCGCCGAGGATGCGGACCTCGTCCTGTTCGAACTTCATCCGGGCACCGCGGCCGTAGCCGAGGCGGCGTCGTGCCAGCGCTTCCTGGATGGACGGGGTGCTTACTTCGACGCCAGCAGGGACGCCCTCAATAATTCCGACCAGTGCAGGCCCATGGGACTCACCGGCGGTCAACCAACGCAACATGGCTTCAATACTGCCATGTTCGGAAGGGCCCTTCAGCGCCTGGGCAGTCCCACTGCGTCACACATCACGTTTATGACGGCGGCCTCGTCGCGGAACGCAGGGCCGGTGAACAGGCGGACCTGTTCCACGGCCTGGTAGAGCAGCATTTCGAGTCCGGGCACAATTCGTCCACCGGCCTCTTCCCACACCGCTGCGACGGCGCTGGGCCACGGGTCGTAGGCCGCGTCGAGGAGGACGGCACCGGTGCGGTCTGCACCAATGGCCTGAAGCTGCTCCGCCAGGGAGTCCGCACCACGCGGCGGCAGCGTGCAGATGACGACGTCGGCACGGGAACAGGCAGCTGCGGCTTCTTCCCACGGGCGCAGGTTGACGGCAACCCCGAGCTGGTCGCCTACCTGCTGGACGGCGGCACGCTGGCCGGAGCCTGCGGCGCCGGCGCCGCGGAAGCTGCGGGCGTAAACGTCCACCTCGGTGCAGCCCATCCGGGACAGTGCGGCTACGGCGGCACAGGCCGTCCCGCCGGCGCCCAGGACCACACCGCGGGGCGTCTCCCCCGCACCGGCGTGTCTGAGCGCGTTGACCAGGCCCAGCACATCGGTGTTCCAGCCGGTAAGCACAGTCCCGTCCGGTCCCTGCTCAAAGGTGACGGTGTTGAGCACACCAAGCACCTGCGCGAGCGGGTCCAGCCGGTCCACGGCCGCAGCCATCGCGGCCTTCAGCGGCATGGTGACCGAAAGACCGTTCCAGTCCGGTTCACGGCGGACAGCGGCGGCGAAATCCGCCGCTGCTTCCTCCGGTACGTCAATTGCCTCGTAGCTGCAGTCGAATCCGAGGTAGTTGTAGGCAGCGCGGTGAAGGTGGGGCGACCGGGAGTGGCCGATCGGGTGCCCCAGCACCGCCGCACGTTTGCGGCTGGTCAACTACTCGCACCTTCCAGCTTCCTGGGTGCCGCACCATTCCTGGTATTCGGCAACGTATCGTCCGTGTTCTGCCAGAGTGGAGGAGAACTTGGTCTCCCCGGAGTCCAGGTTGACCGTCACCCAGTAGAAGTAGGGCACGTCCGCGGGGTTGGACGCCGCGTCAATGGCCTCCACGCTCGGTGAACCAATCGGCCCCACCGGCAGGCCCGGATTCGCGTAGGTGTTCCACCGGTTGGAGGTGTCTGCCTTTTCCTCCGGGGTGAGGTTGTAGCTCTTGCGTCCGAGGCCGTAGGTGACGGTTGCATCTGACTGGATCAGGCCGTTGGTCTCGGTGTTGTCTTCGCGGAGCCGGTTCTCAATGGCACCGGCAACGGTCGCGTAGTCGGCTTCGCCGGCCTCAGCCTGGATGATGCTGGCCTTGGTGAGCACCCGGTACTGCTCCGACGGATCCGTCACTCCGGCTTCCTCGAGCGCCGCGAAGGCGTTCTGGACCATTTCCGTAATGATTTCCTGTGCTGTCATGTCCACCGGGAAACGGTATTCGCCGGGGAACAGGTAGCCTTCCAGGCTTACTGCCTGGGCGGGAAGCCCAAAGTCCTGCGGGCTCTGGGCCAGTGCGGTGAACTCCTCCAGCGGGATGCCGGTGGACTTGACCAGCTCATCGAAGGTCTCATTCTGGCGCAGGTCGCGGGCAATGGCCGCGTAGTGGACTGCCGTTCCGCCGTCTCCCAGCAGAGCATCCAGGGCACCGGAGGAACTCATCTGGTACCGCATCTCAAAGGTGCCGGGCTGGATTTCCCGGCCCTGGGACTCCTGCTGGAACACTTCCACGAACTTCTTGGAGCTCGCTACGATGTCCTCGCTGGCGAGGTTGTTGCCGATCACGAGGGGCCCGTCGCCGGGCTGCACCACAAAGGAGACTGTCCCCTCCCCCGGTCCGGGGTAATCCTTGACGTCATTCATGCCCAGCAGATCCCGGAGGAACAGGGTGAGGCCCAAGACCGCTCCGGCGAAGACGGCCAGTACGGCGATCATGATCACGGTGCGGCGGCGACGCCGGCGCTGCTTCTCCCGCGACGGGCGGCGGCTGCGGCGGCTGGGCGCTGCTTCCTCTTCTGCGAAGAAGTTCTGGACGGCGGGCGCTGCGTCCTGGTGCTGCGCACCGCTGTGCGCGCCGGCATGCTGTGCTTCGGCCTGCGCGTACTGGACGTCCTCGTAGCGGTCATCTTCGTACCGCGCGTCGTCGTAGGGCGCGTCGCTGTACCGGGCATCGTCATAGTGCGGGGAAGGATGCCCTGCATCCCCCGGGTAGCTGTCTGCAGCCGGTTCGTTTTCCGGCCGTTCGCCCGTACCGTGGGGGTCGGGGTACCGGTGGCTCACGACGCCGTATCGCTTTCGGGGCGGCTTTGCTCGGAAATAGTTGGCTCCTCGTTCGGGGCCGGAGCAGCAGAGTGCGTACTCCGGCGCAGTGTGACCGGCACCCCCACATCGCGTCCCAGGGAACGCTGCATGTCTATGGCCTGCTGCAATATACCCACAGCAGCCACTTGGTCTACCACTCTACGGTGATTTCGTGTGTCCAAGCCAGCTTCACGCAGGGAGCGGTGGGCACTGACCGTGCTCAGCCGCTCGTCAATCAGCCGCACGGGAACGCTGAGTCCGGCCTTTTCGAGGGCCTGGGCCAGCGCCTGGGCATAGCTGCGGGCCATCTCCGTGGAAGCTGTTTCGGTGCCCTTCATGCTCTGCGGCAGGCCAACGAAGAACTCAACGGTCCCCCGCTCAGCGGCCTCGCGGACCAGGACCTGGATGTCGCTGTTTTTCTTGGCGTCCCGTTTCAGCGTGCGCACCGGGGTGGCCAGCAGGCCGTCGGGGTCGCAGGAAGCGACCCCGACGCGCGCCAGTCCAACGTCAACGCCGAGTTTGGTTCCGCGCGGGTAGCCGGACACTGTGGCGCTAGCCCCGGTTCGCCACCGCTGCGCGGATGGCATCGAGCGCCTCGGAGATCTTGCCGGTGTCGGATCCGCCGCCCTGCGCGACGTCGTCCTTGCCGCCTCCGCCGCCGCCAAGGACACCCGCGGCGGTCTTCACCAGCGCACCTGCCTTGACGCCGGCCCCGCGGGCGGCTTCGTTCGTGGCAACGATGACAACCGGACGGCCGTTGGCTGCACCGGCGACGGCCACGACAGCCGCCTCGCTGCCCAGACGGGACCGCAGGTCCAGGGCGAGGGTGCGGAGGTCATCCGCTCCGGAGACGGTACCGGCGTCGTGTGCCAGCAGGCGCACGCCGTCGATGTCCACTGCGGAACCCAGCAGCGCTGCTGCGGACGCCGCAAGCTGTTCGCGGCGCAGGCGCTCAAGTTCCTTTTCGACCTGCTTCAGCTTGGCCAGGGTCGCTGCCACGCGCTCGGGAACCTGAACCGAAGGGACCTTCAGCAGTTCGGAGAGCTCGTTGACCAGCGCCCGTTCGGCAGCGAGGTGGCGGAAGGCATCCATGCCCACAAAGGCCTCGACGCGGCGGTTGCCTGAGCCGACGGACTGTTCACCCAGCAGGGTCAGGGAGCCGATGCGCGAGGTGGTGTCAACGTGCGTGCCGCCGCAGAGCTCGCGGGACCAGGCGCCGTCGATCTCCACTACCCGCACCTGATCGCCGTAGGCTTCGCCGAACAGTGCGGTGGCGCCGAGGGCCTTGGCATCGGCCAGGGACATGATCTTGGTTTCGACCTTGTGGTTGCTGCGGATGGCCAGGTTGGAGACCTCTTCGATCTCCGACTTGGCAGCTGCCGAGAGCCCTTCGCCCCAGGAGAAGTCGAAGCGCAGGTAGCCGGCCTTGTTGAAGGAGCCGCGCTGGAGCGCTTCCGGGCCGAGGATCTGGTGCAGTGCAGCGTGCACAATGTGGGTGCCGGAGTGGGCCTGCTCCGCTGCGTGGCGCTGCTCGGCGTCGACCGCTGCCTGGGCAAGGGCCCCGGCGGAAATTTCGCCTTCGCGGACCACGGCCTTGTGGACGGTCAGTCCCTTGACCGGACGCTGCACGTCAGTGACCTCGACGACGAAGCCGTCGCCGGTGATGAAGCCGACGTCGGCTGCCTGGCCGCCGGCCTCGGCGTAGAACGGGGTCTCGTTCAGGACCAGCTGGATCTCGGTGCCCTGGCCTGCATAGGACACGGATTCGCCGTTGGAAACGATGCCGCGCACGTTGGATTCGGTGGCCAGCTCGTCATAGCCGGTGAAGACGGTGTTGCCGGCCTTGAGCAGTTCGTTGAAGACCGAAACGTCGGAGTGGCCGTGCTTCTTGCCGCGGGCATCAGCCTGGGCGCGCTGGCGCTGTTCCTGCATCAGGGAACGGAACCCGGCCTCGTCCACCTTCAGGCCGGCTTCTTCAGCCATTTCGAGGGTGAGGTCGATCGGGAAGCCGTAGGTGTCGTGCAGCGCGAACGCTTCGGCGCCGGAGAGCGGCTGGCCCGCTGCCTTGGACTCCTGCACGGCGGCTTCGAGGCGCTCGGTGCCGGAGGCGATGGTGCGCAGGAACGCCTTTTCCTCGGTGTAGGCAATCCGGGAGATCCGGGCGAAGTCGGTTTCAACCTCGGGGTAGGTGCCCTTCATCGCGTCCCGGGAGACGGGCAGCAGTTCAGGCAGCACAGCGGTCTCGACGCCGAGCAGGCGCATGGCCCGCACGGCACGGCGGATCAGGCGGCGCAGCACGTAGCCGCGGCCTTCGTTGGACGGGGTGACGCCGTCGGAGATCAGCATGAGGGCTGAGCGGATGTGGTCGGCGACGACGCGCATCTTCACGTCGTCGGCGTGGTGCGGATCCGAGGGATCCTCGGCGGAGGTGTAGGCCTTGCCGGAGAGCTCGGCAGCCTTGTCCAGGACGGGACGGACCTGGTCCGTCTCGTACATGTTCTCCACGCCCTGCAGGATCATGGCGAGGCGCTCCAGGCCAAGGCCGGTGTCGATGTTCTTCTTCGGCAGCTCACCTGCGACGTCGAAGTCTGTCTTCGAACGGACCTCGGAGAGCTGGTACTGCATAAAGACGAGGTTCCAGATCTCGATGTACCGGGTCTCGTCGACTGCCGGTCCGCCTTCAAGGCCGTAGGCCGGGCCGCGGTCGTAGTAGATCTCCGAGCAGGGACCGCCGGGGCCGGCCTGGCCGGTGTTCCAGTAGTTGTCTGCCTTGCCGGTGCCGATAATGCGCTCGTTCGGAACGCCGATCTTGTCCCGCCAGATGGCGCGGGCCTCGTCGTCGCGCTCGTCGCCGTCCTCGTAGACGGTGACCCAGAGCCGCTCGGGATCAAGGCCGTAGCCGCCCTCTGCCACGGGGCTGGTCAGCAGCTCCCAGGCAAAGGTGATGGCGTCTTCCTTGAAGTAGTCGCCGAAGGAGAAGTTGCCGGCCATCTGGAAGAAGGTGCCGTGGCGCGCCGTCTTGCCGACCTCTTCGATGTCTGCTGTGCGGATGCACTTCTGGACGCTGGTGGCCCGGCTGTACGGAGGGGTTTCCCGTGCCGTGAGGTACGGGATGAAGGGCACCATGCCCGCGACGGTGAACAGCAGCGAGGGGTCGGTGGTGACGAGCGACGCGGAGGGAACGACCGTGTGGCCCTTCCTGCTGAAGAAATCCAGCCAGCGGCGTGCGATCTCGTGGGACTTCATGGTGGTTCTTACCCTTCTGGTAAATCAATTCCACGCAGGGCGGCTGCGCGGTGGAATAAAGTCAGCGGCGGGCCGAGGACATGGTCTGGGCCACCGTGTCCGTGGTGTCCAGGCCCAGGGCGGAGCGGAGTTCGCCTTCGCGCTGGGTCATGGCGTCGC
Source organism: Arthrobacter sp. NPDC055585 (assembly GCF_053619115.1). Classification (NCBI taxonomy): domain Bacteria; kingdom Bacillati; phylum Actinomycetota; class Actinomycetes; order Micrococcales; family Micrococcaceae; genus Arthrobacter; species Arthrobacter sp. NPDC055585. The sequence goes on along the minus strand of NZ_JBSHIT010000007.1, from coordinate 158,311 downwards.
GGAAGGCGTCGGTGAAATCGTGCAGGGCGTCCGCGGCGGTACCGACGGCGCGGTTGAGCCCAGCCGGACCCAGGCTTTCCTTGGCGTCGGAGATGCGCCGGACCGCGATCACGCCGATGGTGATGCCGATCGACATCCAAAAGACACGCTTAATCATGTGCTGCTCCTGTGGTGGACTGCATGGCGGACTAGCGGCTGCGGCGGCCGCGCCCGGCGGGACGGCGGGAGGTCAGTGCGGTACGGACTCCGTAGGTGAACGCGGAAACCTTGATCAGCGGCGAACCGACAGTGGCTGCGACCAGGGACGTCAGCGCGGAGACGTTCGCCGACGCGTCGGACACGTTCGAAGAAATGCCGTCGACCTTGGCCAGCTGCAGGTTCGTGGTGGAAACCGTGGTGGTGACCTCGTCGATCAGCGGAGTGGTTTCGTCGCTGAGGGTCTTGATCGAGCCGCGAAGCTCATCGAAGACCTTCCCAAGCTTGAGGATGGGGACGGCCAGCAGCGCAACCAGCACGGCAAAAACCCCGGCTGCGATCAGACCGGCAATATCTCCACCTGACATGGTTCTCCTTGGGTTGTTTTCGAAGAGTTTCCGCTATGTACCTTACCCATTGACGGGACAGGACACTTACTTGGCGGCGGCGCGTTCCCCGGCCGGGGGTTGCGCACGGCCGCCGGGAAACGAAACAGCCCGCGGCACGGGCCGCGGGCTGTTCCATTTTCGCCATACCTCCCGCATATGCGGGAAGAGAGTCGAATTAGCGTGCGTAGTATTCCACCACGAGCTGCTCTTCGCAGGTCACGGGGATTTCCGAGCGCTTCGGGCGGCGAACCAGGCGAGCCTGCAGCTTGTCCAGGGAGACATCCAGGTAACCCGGAACAGCGGGCAGGACGTCGCGGTGGGCGCCGGCAGCGGCAACCTGGAACGGCGTCATGGTCTCGCTGCGCTGGTGCACATGGATGAGCTGGCCTTCGGACACGCGGAAGGACGGGCGGTCCACGCGGGCGCCGTCAACCATGATGTGGCGGTGCACAACCAGCTGGCGGGCCTGGGCGATCGTCCGGGCGAAGCCGGCACGCAGCACGAGGGCGTCAAGACGCATCTCGAGAAGCTCGATCAGGTTTTCACCGGTCAGACCGGCGGTGCGGCGGGCTTCCTCGAAGACACGGGTCATCTGTGCTTCGCGGATGCCGTACTGTGCGCGCAGGCGCTGCTTTTCGCGCAGGCGGACGGCGTAGTCGCTGTCCTGCTTGCGGCGGGCGCGGCCGTGCTCACCCGGGGGGTAAGGCCGGCGCTCGAAGTACTTTGCTGCCTTGGGGGTCAAAGCAATGCCGAGGGCGCGCGAAGCGCGGGCCTGACGGCGTGCACGTGTGTTGTTAGCCACGTTCACCTTTCACTGTTTTGGCGGTCTCGCCGTACGCGCCGGGAAACCCGCCGTGCACGGCTAATACGTAGTCACTGGCCTCCATTAGGGAGAGCTCCGGCCAACCGCTGCCTTCTGCTGCAACGCAGTTACCGGACATGGTTCCACCGCATCCGGAAGCTAATCCGGGAAAGAAGTGGGATTGTCCGGCAGTGCGCTTGCCAGTCAACCATCAATCCTAGCATGCAACGGCTTCCGGCCGGGCCCGGTTGAGACAGGTGCCGCTACCGTCCGCGGATGATTCCGCGCAGTCGTTCCAGCCGTGCCGCAATGTCCCGCTCTGCGCCGTTGGCAGTGGGCTTGTAATAGTCCTTGCCCACCAGGTCATCCGGTGCGTACTGCTGTTTGGCCACGCCGTGCGGTGAGTCGTGGGAGTAGATGTAGCCCTTGCCGTGGCCCAGCTGCTTGGCCCCGGGATAGTGGGCGTCGCGCAGGTGTGCAGGCACGCCGGTGCCGTATCCGGCCCGCACGTCTGCCGTCGCAGCGCCGATCGCCTTGTAGGCGGCGTTCGATTTGGGTGCAGTGGCTATGTGCACCACGGCCTCGGCCAGGATCAGCCGGCCTTCGGGCATGCCGATCATCTGCACTGCCTGGGCGGCTGCGACGGCTGTCTGCAGCGCCGTCGGGTCCGCCATGCCTACGTCTTCCGCGGCGGAAATCATCAGCCGGCGGGAGATAAACCGGGGGTCCTCCCCCGCTTCGAGCATCTTGGCCAGGTAGTGCAGGGCGGCGTCGACGTCTGAACCGCGCAGGGACTTAATGAAGGCGCTGGTGATGTCATAGTGCTGGTCTCCGGCCCGGTCATAGCGCAGCGCCGCCACATCCAGTGCCTGCTCGGCATGGGCAAGTTCCACGGTGGGCACGGTGACGTCCGGGTCCCGCTCGGAGTAGGCGACGCCGGCGGCCGCTTCGAGGGCAGTCAGTCCGCGGCGGGCGTCCCCGGCGGCGAGGCGCACCAGGTGCTCGAGCGCTTCTTCGCTGAGTTCCACCCGGCCGGCCAGGCCCCGCTCATCTTCGACGGCGCGCTGGAGCAGACCGGAAATATCAGCTTCGGTGAGCGGTTTGAGGGTCAGCAGCAGGGACCGGGAAAGCAGCGGGGAAACCACGGAGAACGACGGGTTCTCGGTGGTGGCGGCGATGAGGACAACCCAGCGGTTCTCCACGCCGGGCAGCAGGGCGTCCTGCTGTGCCTTGTTGAACCGGTGGATCTCATCCAGGAACAGGACGGTGGTGATGCCGTGCAGGTCACGCGCTGTCAGTGCTTCATCCATGACCCGGCGGACGTCCTTGACGCCGGAGGTGATTGCGGAGAGCTCCACGAACTTACGGCCCGGCCCGCGGGCCACCACGTGCGCCAGGGTGGTCTTGCCGGTGCCCGGCGGACCCCACAGCATCACCGAGGACGGCCCGGCCGGCCCTCCCTGCGGTGCTTCCGCGAGAGTTCGCAGCGGGGAGCCGGGAGCCAGCAGGTGCTGCTGGCCCACAACCTCATCAAGACTGCGCGGACGCATCCGTACCGCCAGCGGGCTGCGCGGGCGCTGCCGTGCCTCGCCCTCTGCGGCGGCGTCGTCGTCGTGGTCCTGCAGGTCCTGGTCCTCGCCGCTGTTGAACAAGTCATTCACGCTTCAAGGCTACCCGTGCCCTCTCCCCCTCGATTCCGCCCTGGACGGGAACCAAAACCGCCGAGAGGCCAGTTACGGCTCTTTTCAGCCCCCAAAAGAGCCGTAACTGGCCTCTCGAGGGAAGGAGGTGCGGGTGTGCGTTTAGAGGGAGACGGAGCCGTCGATGCAGGTGACGGACTCCCCGCCGACCCAGATACGGCCCTCGCGGGTGAACACCCGGACCAGGCCCGAACGGTGGACGGCGGTGCCCTGGGTGACGGTGTAGCGTTCCTCAGCAATGCCGTCGCCGATCAGCCACTGGGCCAGCCCTGCGTTGAGGCTGCCGGTGACCGGATCCTCAGAGACGCCGAGTCCCGGAGCGAAGGCCCGGACTTCGAAGTCGGTCTCAGCGGATTCGGGCTGGGGTCCGATCACTCCCACCCGGAGGTCGCCGATGGCAGCGTGATCCGGGCGCAGCGAGAGGACTGTCTCCGCATCCGGCAGCAGCAGGCCCAGCCAGCCCGGCCCGTTGTCCACCCACTGGTGGCCGCGGACCTGGTCCGGGGTGAGTCCCAGCGCTGCCGTCACCCGGGCCAGGGTTCCTTCTTCCACCGGCCCGGTGCGGATGAGCCGCGGCGCGGCAAAGGCGGCCAGCCCGGCATTGACCCGCAGGGGAACCAGCCCGATTCCGCATTCCTGAACCACCAGCCCGGACTTCATCGGCGTGTTACCGGCCTCGGTCCACGCGTGGCAGGTTCCCAGCGTCGGATGCCCTGCGAACGGGATTTCACCACCCGGGGTGAAGATCCGAACCCGGTAATCGGCTTCGTCCTGGATAGCGGGCAGGATAAAGGTGGTTTCGGAGAGGTTCGTCCAGCGGGCGAACTGCAGCATGGCCTCGTCGTCGAGGTCTTCCCCGTCCAGGACCACGGCCAGCGGGTTGCCCTGGTACGGCTTTCTGCCGAAAACGTCTACCTGTTTGAACCAGCGTTGTCTCATGCGGACACTGTAATAGCTGGCCGCACGTGCGCGGAAAGGCGTGCCGGTGGCGTCCGCTAGGCTCTGCGGATGAGAAACGGAGCGGGCTCCCGCAAACCCTTCGCAGCAGCTGCGGCCGCGCTGGGCGGTTCAGCTGAGCTGGTGGACTTCCTGATCCCGCTGTGGGCAGGGGTTGAGCTCGGCCTCGGCAGCGCAGCCATTGGGATGCTCATCGCCGTGGAACTGGCTGTCTCAGTGACAGCGCGGCCCCTAGCCGGCCGGCTGGCCGACACATTCACCCGGACCCGCATCGCAGCAGCGGGCGCGTTCCTCTACGCCCTCAGCTGCCTCGGTTACGCCCTAGCCGGCTCCTGGCCCTGGGCAGTGGCAGCGGCGGCTGTGGGCGGTATCGGTGGTGCGCTCTTCTGGATAGCCGTCCGCGCGGTCGCCGCCGAGTCGCTGGACACCGATTCGGGTTCGCTGGCTGGGCTGCTTTCCTCCGAGTCCTTCGGGTCCTGGTTCTTTTGGATCCCGGCCATGGTGCTGCTGCCGACCATCGGATTCTTCGGCGTCTTCATTGCGTTGGCCGTTGTCTGCCTGGCAGCCGCCCTCTGGCTGCTGCTGGTCCGCAGCGCGCCGCCCCGGGTCCAGGACGATCCGCGCGGCAGGGCGAAAGGCTCCGGCCTTGGCCCGCTCCTTTTCCTGGCCGGTTTGACGGCAGTGGCCGAGGCCGGTGTGGGACTGCTGCTCCTGCTGCATCTGCAGAACGCAGTCGGTCTGGAGGTCTACCAGATCGCACTTGTCTACCTGCCCGGCGGTATTGCACTGACTGTCCTCCCGCGGGTGCTCCACCGGTTCACCGAGCGGCGGGGGCGCCGGGCCGGCTACGCAGCTGTTTCGGCTGCATCGGCGGCGGCCGCAGCATGCCTGGCGTTCACACCGTCACCACTCGTGATCGCCGCATTGTGGGTGTTAACGTGCGCGTCCTGGGCAATGCTGATTCCAGTGCACGGGGCGGTCGTGGCGGAGGCAGGCGGTGCCCGCCTCGGCCGCGGAATGGCGCTCCTGAGCAACGCCGGACTGATTGGTGCCGCTGCCGGGTCCCTGCTGGCGGGCTTCCTGTACGACGGCGGCTCCTGGCCTGCGTCGTGCCTGGTGCTGGGCGCGGTCATCCTCAGCGGTGCCGTCCTGGGCCCGGCGGTCCTGAACAGGATGGGTATCAGGGACCGTCCGGAAGGTCCGGCCCCTAAACCGGCGGGGGCTGCCGCCTTCGACGGTTCCTGAGCCGTTAACGCCCGTTACGAACTGTTGCCCGGCATTGCCGATATGTGACGGACGTTTGCCCCGGGCCCCCTCCCGCTCCTAGATTGGTAGCCAGAATCAAGAGTTCCAGCCACAGGCCCTGGCCGGCTGGACGGCAACCCTCTCGTTGTAGCGGGGTGCTCCAGGTGACGATTCGGCCGTTCCGGTGGATCTCCCGGTCCGGCAAGTACAGCGTCTTCCGCGGTTTTGCACCGCGGGCTGCGCGTTCTGCAGAGGAATCTCCATGGCACTTGAAACCGATCTCCAGCCAAACGCACTGCGCCAGGCCTTCGGCCGTTTCCCGTCCGGAATTGCAGCACTCTGCGCCGAAATCGACGGCGCGCCTCAGGGAATCGTGGCTTCTTCCTTTACCGTCGGGGTGTCCATGGATCCGCCCCTGGTGATGTTCGCGGTGCAGAACACGTCCCGCACCTGGCCGGTATTGCGGTCGGCCGGCCGGATCGGTGTCTCCGTCCTTGGGTCGAAGCACGACGGCGTGTGCCGCCAGATCGCTTCCCGCGACGGCGACCGGTTCGCGGGTCTGAGCCTGCACGAGACACAGACCGGCTCCCTGTTCCTGGACGACGCAGCCCTCTGGCTTGAAACGTCAATCGAGAACGAGGTTCCGGCCGGCGACCACGCCGTCGTCCTGCTGCGTGTCCACGGCTACTCAACGCACGACGGCGCGCATGAGCCGCTCGTCTTCCACGGCTCGGCGTTCAGGAACCTCGCGGTGCCTGCCTTCGCTTAGCCCGGACAGCGAAAGACCCCGGCCGCCAGCATGGCGGCCGGGGTCTTTCCGGCTGGATCAGGCTAGGAGGCCGGGCTTTCAGCCGGCTTGTCCTGCTTCTTCTCCGGCTTGAAGTCAACGCCGGCTTCCTTGCGCTGCTGGGCGCTGATCGGAGCCGGAGCGGAGGTCAGCGGATCATAACCGCCGCCGGACTTCGGGAAGGCGATGACGTCGCGGATCGAGTCGGCGCCGGCCAGCAGGGCCACCACGCGGTCCCAGCCGAAGGCGATGCCGCCGTGTGGCGGAGCGCCGTACTTGAAACCTTCAAGCAGGAAGCCGAACTGCTCCTGGGCGGTCTCTTCAGAGATGCCCATGACCTTGAACACGCGTTCCTGCACGTCACGGCGGTGGATACGGATTGAACCGCCGCCAATCTCGTTGCCGTTGCACACGATGTCATAGGCGTAGGCCAGGGCCGAGCCGGGATCGGTGTCGAAGGTGTCCAGGAACTCGGGCTTCGGGGAGGTGAACGCGTGGTGCACTGCTGTCCACTCGCCTTCGCCTGCTGCGACGTCACCGGCTGCCACAGCTGCGGCGGCGGGCTCGAACATCGGGGCGTCGACGATCCAGACGAACGCCCAGTCCTTCGGGTCGATCAGGCCGGTGCGGTGGCCGATTTCAACGCGGGCGGCGCCGAGCAGGGCACGGGCTTCATTAGTCTGGCCAGCGGCGAAGAAGATGCAGTCACCGGGCTTGGCGCCAACCTTCTCTGCGAGGTTTTCGCGCTCGAAGTCGGTGAGGTTCTTGGCGACCGGCCCGGTGAGGGAGCCATCTTCCTGGACCAGCACGTAGGCCAGGCCCTTGGCACCGCGCTGCTTGGCCCATTCCTGCCAGGCATCGAGGGTGCGGCGGGCCTGCGAGGCACCGCCGGGCATCACGACGGCGCCGACGTACGGTGCCTGGAAAACGCGGAAGGTGGTGTCCTTGAAGAACTCCGTCAGCTCGGTCAGTTCCAGGCCGAAGCGCAGGTCCGGCTTGTCCGAGCCGTAGCGGGCCATGGCGTCGGCGTAGGTCATGCGGGCGATCGGGGTCTGGATTTCGACGCCGATCAGCTTCCACAGTGCTTTCACGATCTGCTCGCCGAGGGCGATGATGTCGTCCTCTTCAACGAAGCTGGCTTCGATGTCCAGCTGCGTGAATTCGGGCTGGCGGTCGGCGCGGAAGTCTTCGTCGCGGTAGCAGCGGGCAATCTGGTAGTACTTCTCGAAGCCGCCAACCTGCAGCAGCTGCTTGAACAGCTGCGGGGACTGCGGCAGCGCATACCAGGAGCCGGGTGCCAGGCGGGCCGGCACCACGAAGTCGCGGGCACCTTCGGGGGTGGAACGCGTCAGCGTGGGGGTTTCAATTTCAACGAAGCCCTCGTCGTGGAGCAGTTCGCGGGCCACGCGGTTGGCTTCGGAACGCAGGCGCATCGCAGCGGCGGGAGCCGGGCGGCGCAGGTCCAAGTAGCGGTGCTTCAGGCGGGCTTCCTCGCCGACCTCAACGTGCTCGTCGATCTGGAACGGCAGCGGATCGGAAGTGTTGAGGATGACGACGTCGTCCGCAATGACCTCAACCTCGCCGGTGGCCAGGGCGGGGTTCTCGTTGCCCTCGGGGCGGCGCTCCACCTTGCCGGTGATCTGCAGGACGTACTCATTGCGCAGGCCGTGGAAGACGTCCTCTTCACGGACAACAACCTGGGCAACACCGGAGGCATCACGCAGGTCAAGGAAGGCGACGCCTCCGTGGTCCCGGCGGCGGGCGACCCAGCCGGCCAGGGTGACAGTCTGTCCAATATGCTCGGCCCTCAGGGAACCAAGGGCATGTGTGCGCAGCACAGCAGTCCTTTCAACTTCGATTGGTTGCGGAAACCACCTGTTTCCGCCCATTGTGAGTAGAGATCTTCTTTGAGTTTACCGGTGTTCCCCGCGCTTCCCGGCCAAGGGCTGACCGATTGGAGGCCCGTTTGTCCGGCAATGCCGCTACTGCACGCCCGCTGGGCGGGTTCGACGCGACTACCGCCGGCATCGGTTCGATCATCGGCGCGGGCGTGTTTATTGTCTTCCCCTCAGCGGTAGCTGCCGACGGCGGCACGCTGGCCGCTCCCCTGGTGATCGCCGCCGTCGTCGCCTATGCCTGCGGCACCGCGATTTTCCAGATCAGTGCCGCACTGAACGAGGGCCAAGCCAATTACGACGACGGCGGCACCCGGGCAGCGCGGGTAATCCTCGGTCCCACGGCGGCTTTTGTGACCGGCTGGATTTTCCTGTGTTCCCGGCTCAGCGCCGCCGCAGTGGCGGCGCTGATGCTGGGCACCTACCTGGCACCGGACTACGCGGTGGCGGTGGCCGTCGCTGCCGCCGTCCTGACAGCGGCGCTCAATCTGTTCGGGGCAACCCGCAGCGACTGGGTGTCCCGGTTCATCGTCGCGTTCGTCATTGCCGTCCTCGCGTTCGTTGCCGTAGTAGCCGTCAACTCCGAACTGCCCGCGGACAATCCCAAGCTCGCCACCCTGCCCGAACCCGATTTCTCCGGCATCCTTGAATCCTCGGCGCTGCTCTACTTTGCCTTTATTGGCTACGGGTATCTGGCGTCTCTGGGGCCGCACGTCCGCTCCCCCGGGCGCAACATTCCGCTGGCGCTTCCGGCGGCCATCGCCGTCGTGCTGGCACTCTATCTGGTGCTGGGCCAGTCCCTGCTGAGTTATTTCGGTCCGGCAGGCCTCGCCGCCGAATCCGCGCCGATGGTGGTGCCCGTGGCTGATGTCAGCGGCGGGGTGGGTACCGGCGTCGTCCTGGTTGCTGCGGCTGCTGCCGGACTGGGAGCGTTGTCCGCGGTGAATGCGGGCTGCGCCCGAATCGGGGCGTCCATGGCCATCGAAGGTGAGCTGCCGGCGGTCTTCGGCAGGAAACGTTCCCTGCTGCGCGGCCGGCCCGAAACCCCGTGGGTGGGCGTGGCCGCGGGCGCCGCCGTCGTTAGTGTCCTGGTGCTGGCATTCCCGCTGACCACTCTGCTGGGCGTTGCCGCCTTCACTGGCCTGCTCTACGCCGGCGGCACTGCCGTGATCGCCTTCACCCTGCACTCACGCCGGTGGTACACGCCGCGGGTTCTCAACGTGCTGGGGATCGCCGGCGCCCTGCTCCTGGCATTGTCCCTGCCGCTGCTGGACATCTCCCTGGGGCTGATGGCCATTGTTGCCGGTGCCGTGGTGCGGCTGACGTTCCGCCGGGGACGGTAGCCGGCCTGTATCGTTGGCCCCTGGAGGAAAGCACCGGTATGGGGGTAAAGATGCAGAAGAAGTCCGATTCGGCCAAGGGTAAAAAACTGCTCGTCACGCAGCTTTTCCTGCTTTCAGTGGCTTTAATCCTGAACCTGTCCATCGCGGAAAAGAGCGTGCTGGTCTGGACCGCCACGGCCCTGCTGGCCCTCGCATTCCTCCTCACGGCTACCTCTGTGTGGATGTCCCGCAGGCACCGGACCGACTAAGCGATTCCCTCCGCCAGCAGCCAGGCCTCCACCTCGGCCAGCAGCTCGGCCTTGCGTTCGGGGGACGCGAACGATGCCGTAATTGAGTTTTCAGCGAGCCTTGCCAGTTGTGCCGGGTTCAGGTCGAACGTCTCGCGCAGGACGGCGAAGTTGTCGTCAACGTAGCCCCCGAAGTACGCCGGGTCGTCCGAGTTCACGGAAACGTTCAACCCCTGTTCCAGCAGCAGCGGCAGCGGGTGGCTCTCCAGCGAATCGACGGCTTGGAGCCGCACGTTGGAGAGCGGGCAGATGGTCAGCGGAATCTGGTCGCGTTCCAGCCGAGCCACCAGCTCCGGGTCATCCATACAGCGGATGCCGTGGTCGATCCGGTCCACCAGCAGCAGGTCCAGGGCCTGCTCAATGTAATGCGAGGGGCCCTCTTCCCCCGCATGTGCCACGAGCTTGAGGCCGGCGGCCCGGGCCTGTTCGTACAGCGGCACAAAGTTCTCCGGCGGGTTGCCCAGCTCCGCGGAGTCGAGTCCGATGCCGATGATCGGTGCGTTCATGGCCAGCAGGTCGGCGAAGACCGCCGATGCCTCTTCCTGCGGGCGGTCACGCAGGAACGCCGCGATCAGCGCCGTCGACACGCCGAACTCCGCCTCGGACGTCTCCAAGACGGAAGCCACTCCCCCAATGCAGGTTTCAAGCGTGACGCCGCGGGCCAGGTGCGCCTGCGGGTCCACCATCATTTCAACGTGCCGCACTCCGGCTGCCGCTGCCCGGGCGAGGTAGGCCCGCGTCATGTCCGCGAAGTCCGCTTCGGTGCGGAGCACGTCCATGTTGGCGTAGTAGAGGTCAAGGAAGGACTGCAGGTCGGTGAACTCGTAGCGGGCGCGCAGTTCGTCCAAGTCGGCATAGGGCAGCTCAATGCCGTTGCGGGCAGCCAGTTCAAAGATCAGCTCCGGCTCCAATGTTCCTTCAATGTGCAGGTGGAGTTCGGCGCAGGGCAGCTTGCTCAAGTCGGTCCTCTCAAGATTTCTATGGGCGGGCGCGGCGTGCCGCTTCCTTCCTTTCAGCCTAGGATGCCCGGACTGTCCAAACCATTCCGGAGGGGTCCTGCGTGCGCGTGACGCTACCTATCGGCGTGTTTGTGGCCCGCCAGCCAGGTGATGATGTCCGCTGCCGGACGCTGCGGCGCGCTCTGCCAGCCGGTTCCCGCCCACAGATGGAGGGTGTCGGCGTCGCCCGCTTTGCCTGCAGCCTGGCGCAGTTCCCGGGTGAGGTGGTGGACGGCAGGATAGGCGCTTGGTGCGTGCTGCCCGTACCGGTCGGCGAACCCGTTTCGCAGCGCCCGTGCCGGACGGCCGGTGAACGCACGCGTCAGGACGGTCTCGGAGAACGTGCCGCCGATCAGTGCTGCACGGTGGGTTGGCGAGGTTCCTGCTTCGTCTGCGAGAAGCAGCAGGGTGCCGACCGCTACGGCTTCGGCACCGGCACCCAGCAGGGCCTGAACTGCTGCCGGGCTGTCGACGCCGCCGGCAGCGATCACCGGGAGGCCGGCTGCTGCTCGGACGGCACGGACAAGGTCTGCGGTGGAGACCGGATCGATCTGGCGGGTCGGGTCAAGGGTGGCGCTGTGCCCGCCGGCCTGCGGTCCCTGGACCACCAGGCCGTCGACGCCGGCCGCCTGTGCCTGGCGTGCTTCCGCGGGGGTGGTGACCGAGGCGAGGACCCGGCTTCCTGCAGACTGCAGGGCGGCGATGTCCGACGCCGCCGGCAGGGCGAAGGTCAGCGAAACCACCGGCACCGGGTCGCGGAGAAGAAGCCCGAGCTTCTCCTCCCAGGAGTCGCTATCTGCCACCGGCTGCTCATTGAGGGTCAGCCCGTAGCGATCTGCTTCGGGCCGCAGCTGGTGTGCGTAGGTTCGGAATGCGGCTTCATCGACGGGCCCGTCAACCGGAACGAAGAGGTTCACGCCGAACGGCCGCCCGCCGGCGCGGAGCGCGCTGATTTCATCGGCCAGCGCGTCCGGCGTCTTGTAGCCGCCCGCCAGGAACGGGAAACCGCCGGCTTCGGCAACTGCGGTGGCCAGCGCCGTCGTCATCGGTCCTCCGGCCATGGGCGCAGCGGCGATCGGCAAGCGGGAGGGCAGCAGAGGGTTAGTCATCGCGGTGCCTTTCTGTCTTCTGCGGCTGATCATTCATCAGATTCCTGCCCTGGGGTAAACAGGTCTTCGATCCGACAGTGGAAAACTGCAGCCAGCCGGAAAGCCAGCGGCAGTGACGGATCATAGCGGCCTTTTTCAATCGAAATGATGGTCTGCCGCGAGACCCCAAGTTCGTCGGCGAGGCGCTGCTGCGACCAGCCAAGTTCAGAGCGGCGGTCGGTGAGAGTGTTCTCCATCAGGCAGCGGCTTTCTTCAGCCACAGGTAGCGCGCACCGAAGTCGAGCATGGCGAACGCGATCACGCTTCCCAGGACAAGACCGACGGTTCCCTCGGTTCCCAGGAAAGAAACGGCCGCACAGCCCAGTCCCCCGACCAGCAGAATGTCCGTAAACGCACCGCTGGCCGCTTTTTCGTACCAGGCCGATTCTACGGAGTCCTCGGGTTTTTCGATGGCCCCGGCGAGGGTTGAGCGGTCAACAAGCCCTGCCCAGGCGAGCACAGCTGATACGGGCAGGGTGAAGACTGCCATGACGGCGAAGGCAAGCATCGGACGGTCTCCGTTCCGCAGCAGCATAAAGAGCCAACCCAGCGCGGCTGACAGAAGCACCGCGGCGGCCAGGGAGGCGGTCATCAGTTGTGCACTGCTGCCGCCAAACTTCGCTCTGCCCCATTTGCTCCGTGCATTCTCAACGCTCACTGTCCAGCCTCCCCGCAGTTCCAAGATTTATGTCAAGGAAACTGTACTGTAAAGCAGACTGTACTGTAAAGGGTGTTTGACTATCCTGTGCGCGTGTCCGCACCGGCGTTTTATCCGGTTAAAGCGATACAGTTCGGGCAGATGGGTCCTAGGGTGTGGTCATGACCGAGCGTTTAGATGCAGCCCTTGCCGTGACGGCTGCCCTTGACGGCATGGACGATACCCGAGTCCGGCGGCTCATCGAAAATGCGGAACGCGTGGGCGTCGGCATTGGCGGAGAAACGAAAACGGTGCACGTTGGTGGAGCAACTGTTTTCGTGAAGCAGCTGCCGCTAACGGGCATTGAAGAAGCCGCTCCGACCTCCACAGCCAGCCGGCTGCAGCTTCCCTTTGTTGCCCATTACGGGATTGGCTGCCCCACCAACGCAGTCAGCCGGGAACTGGCAGCACATCAGGCGACCAACAAATGGGTTCAGGCGGGAGTGGCGGATTTCTTCCCGCTCCTGCTCGGCTGGCGAGTCGTGGATGTAAAAAGCGAAGCAGACCTCAGCGAGTTCGACGGCGATGCCCTCACCCGCCAATGGGGATCACACTGGCCGATCCTGCAGGACAAACTCGCGGCAATGAAGACCGCGTCCAAAAGCATGGTGTTGTTCCTCGAGTACGTGCCACAGACCCTGGGTGCCCTGATCCGCCTGAGCCTCGATCAGGGCACCGCCCCGGAAGTCTTCCCAGACGTTGTCGACCAGGTGCTGGAAGCCACAGAGTGGATGAACAGCCACGGATTCCTGCATTTCGATGTCCACCCCGGGAACATCCTCATCCGGGATGGCAGGCTGCTCTACACGGACTTCGGTCTGGCCCTTCACCGTGATTTTGAACTTACCGCGGAGGAGAAAGAGGGCATGCCCGAGCATGTTGGCTTTGACCGTGATTCCGCCCTGATGCACCTGTTCCACTGGACGTTGTACGAACTCGGCTACAAGTCCGGGGATGAACGCCTCGGACTGCTCCGTGCTGCCGCGGCCGACGCATCGACCCCAGCACTCGCTCCGGTTCGGGCGGCACTCGGGAACGGCGCGGACCTGATTGCGCAGTATGCGGGTGTTGCCATCTACATAACCGAGCTGTTCGCAGCCCTCAAGCAGGATACTTTCGCCGCGGAATACCGCCGACGACCATAGCGTCGAATCGCATGTCGCCGGCGGAGTCGGCACGGACGGCTACCTGCCTCAACACCTCCCGGTGCCTGAATTTCGTCGAAGTAGTTGTGCTGGGACGGCAAACAGAATCCAATAGCCCAATGACAAAGGATCCCGGCGGGACCACACCAAATACACAAACCGGGCTAAAGCGGGCAATCGGTGTGCCGCTGCTGTTCGCGTTTATCGTCGGCGACACACTCGGTGCCGGCATCTACACGCTGGTGGGCACCATGGCCGCCGATGTGGGCGGCGCGATCTGGAATTACCACAGCCGCTGCCCTCGCGAACGCCTTCGCCGGCGATTACCTGACAGCGCTGATCGACGTGCCTGCGGTCCCCGCAGCGGTCGTGTTCATCATTCTGCTGACCCTGATCAATCTTCGCGGGGTCCGGGAGTCCCTCGCCGCGAACCTCATCGCCTCAGTCATCGAAGTGACCGGTCTCGTCATCGTCATCGTCGTCGCCGCCATCGTCCTTGCCTCCGGCAACGGGGAGCCAGCCAGGCTTCTTGAGTTCGCGCCAGACGTACCGCCCCTCGAAGGCGCGTCCGCCGCCTCAATCGTCGCTTTCTTCTCTTTCCTTGGCTTCGAGGCGGCGGCAAACATGGCCGAGGAAGTGCGCAACCCGTCCAAGGCCTACCCCCGCGCACTGTTCGGCGCCATCTGCACCGCCGGGGTTGTCTACCTGCTGATTGCCCTTGGCGCGGTCATCGTGATGCCCCCGGAGGACCTGGCTGAGTCCACGGGCCTTTGCTCGACGTCGTTGCCGCCAGCGGCGTCAATATCCCGCCCGGACTCTTCAGCATCATCGCCCTGATCGCGATTGCAAATGGGGCCCTGCTGTTTATGGTCATGGCCAGCCGTGTCGGTTACGGACTGGCGGAAGCGGAACTGCTCCCCCGGGCCTTCGGCCGCGTACTGCCTGGCCGTCGAACGCCCTAAGCGCCGACTCATAGCGTCGTATCCAGCGGGGGTCATGCTCGCTTCAGGCTACGAAGATGCAGAACGGATGACCGGCCGGATCGACGTAAACGTACAACGGCTCGTTCGGGTCGTCCGTACGATCGAAACGGAGCTCTGCCCCCAACGCCAATGCCCTGGAGTGCTGATGCTGGAGTGTCTCTAGGTCAGGAACTGTTAAGTCGAGGTGCATCTGCATCGGCACATCAGACAGCGGCCATGTTGTCCTTTTCAAATGGTCAACCTGCTGAAAAGCGAGCCTGCGGTTGCCCTGTCCGTCTGTGAGAACGAGCCAATCCGCATCGTCAGGCATGCCCTCTTCCACGGGCTCATCTCCTGGCCGATATTGGAGTCCGAGCAGGTGACGGTAAAACTCCGCCAGTCCTCGCACATCACTAGTGTCGAGAACCGTCTGAAGCACCTGAGGGAATACGCTCATGGGCCGAGACTAACGATTCTGAAGGTTCCGTAGCCAGCTTCCGCCACCCCGCATCAAGCTTCCCGGAGTCATTGAGGAAGGATCTTCAACGAGCCGTCCCGCAGCGGATCCCTAGCCGGGAATTTTGGGGCCTGAAACTCATTCCATTTACAGGCACCCTCGTTTGATTAATAGTCTAGGCATGAGACTGGTTGGCTTTATTCCCGAAGACGCCCCCGACCCCCGTGCTGAATGGGTCGAGAACCTCAAGCGCATGCCTATTCCGGTGCTGGGGCTTATGCCCCAGCCATCGCTGGAGGACACGGACTCCGTCAGCCTGAACTACAGCCTGGATGATCATGGGTACAGCGAAATGACAGCGAGCATCACCTACACTCTCTGGCGAAACCCGGATGATCGCTCAGACCCGGTTAACTTTGCGGACCTCGACGAGGAGACCCGCAGGGGGATCGAGGAAGTTCCGCCATGGCCCCGGCCCCCTTGGCTGATCGAACAAGTGGAGCGAATGCGCTATCCGCAGCTTTGGGAGGCCGTGCGAACCACGTGGCACCGCGAGCCGCACTCTTCGCTTCAAAGCCTCCTGGCTGACCACGTCAACCACATCTTAATTAACCAGTACCAGCAGCAGCTCTGGCCCGACGGTAGACCCTTGGAGCAGCATGCACCCGTAGTAACCGGCCGGATGGTCAACGGCCAGGCCAGAACCGTCGTCAACGGAGTCGACGTACCTGGAGCAGAGGTCGATACTGACCCGTTCGTGTACGGGATCGGAGCCCGCCTCGCTAGCGGCGGCGTCGTGACCGCAGTACTTCCACGCGCTGAACTCAATCGGATCCAGGTCCGGTTTACCACCCGGAGCTAACGACCACACACCCCTACGTCCGAAAAGTGGATCGGCTACCGCGAGACGGCATTCCTGCTTGCTTCGATGGGAGCATGGCGGAACGACTACTCTCGATTTGCGTACTCTGCCCGCGGGAGAGGTCGTACTGCACGACGCGCGACGCCGACGCCGCTGGTCCGTGGAGCTCGAGCCGTTCGAGATCGGATTCGTTCCCGTTACTAAGGCCAAGTGCCACGCTCTCAGCGGTCCGGGCTCCGTTACTGTGTCTCAGTCAGACTCATTCGTTGAAAGGGGCGTCCATGCCGCGCGCAATATCCCTGATTCGTTCAAGCTCCCTCAGCGATGCGGCGCAATACGCTTACGCAGCGACAGCTCCTAACAATTCTCGTCTGATCTTTCTGGCCGGCGCTTGTCCCTTGAACGTTGATGGTACGACCGCGGGCATCGGAGACTATTCGGCTCAAGCGGCCAAAGCGATGGAGAACATGCTTCTTGCCCTTGACGCTGCCGGAGCTAGTCTCCAAGACGTGATTTTCACACGCGTTCTCGTGGCAACGACGGAGCGGACTGACCTAGTGGAGGCGTGGAACGTGATCCGGTCAGCTTTTGGGGACCACGACGTTCCGAGCACCCTTTTAGGTGTCACGGTGCTTGGTTACGAGAACCAGCTAGTCGAGATAGAAGCGACAGCAGCCGTCCTCGACTAAGCACTTAGCGGCGTTCCTTCTGGCAAGCGCCGCTAATGACGCCCTTCGATCACCCGTACGATGCCCGTCCTCACAGTGCCCCATACGCCGGTCCCTGACCGCGAAGCTCAGCGGCGACCAATGCGATGAGCCGTCCCGATTGAGTATCGACTCGCAGGCAAACAATGGAGCAGGCAGATTTCGGGCTGTCGGAAGCCCTAA
Source organism: Arthrobacter sp. NPDC055585 (assembly GCF_053619115.1). Classification (NCBI taxonomy): domain Bacteria; kingdom Bacillati; phylum Actinomycetota; class Actinomycetes; order Micrococcales; family Micrococcaceae; genus Arthrobacter; species Arthrobacter sp. NPDC055585. The sequence goes on along the minus strand of NZ_JBSHIT010000007.1, from coordinate 141,552 downwards.
CTGACCGACTTCGCGCCTGGTACGACGCTTGGGATGCCGAGAACCTCTACGAATCGGTTGGAGTTCGCACGCCAAGGAACGGGCCTGGAAGGCTGAGGGTGCCAGCATCGCCCAGCAACTTCGATCAAAGGTCAAAGCCTTCGCTGACGAGGAATACGACGGGTAGCGGCCCCGACACCACGGATGTCCCGTAGAAGGATCCTTCAGCGGACACTATCTCGGGCGGGCCATATGCACCGACGCGAATCAGGGGCAGAGCAATATAAGTGTCAATTTCCGAGGTGGTCTGCACGGCTTTTCCATACTCATGTACACGCGGTGTTTCCATCTAATGACCGGACCACACGGGCGTCCTGTCTAGTGCATCCGAGATCGAAGTTAGGTGCCGTTGAGATCAAGGTGTTGGCCGGTCCAGGTACGACGAAGCCATCGGTCGTGGGAGGCGATGACGACGCTTCCCGGGTAGTCGGGGATGGCTGCTTCGAGCTGGGTAACCAACAGCAGCGAGAGGTGGTTAGTCGGTTCGTCGAGCAACAGCACATCGGGCGGGTTAGCGAGGAGCCCAGCGAGAGCCACTCGTCGTTGTTGGCCAATACTGAGGACCCTGAAGGGCCGGTTCTCATCTCGGCCTGCAATCAGCCCGAACGTTGCTAGAGGCACCTGCTCGGCGCGTTCCATCCCGATAAGGTCTTCGTAAACCTGACGCACCGTCCGACCCGACCCGCGGTACTGCGGATTGAGCAGTTGGACTTCTTGGGTCAGGTGGCCGACACTCAGCCCTGTTGGTCGATTGATGGTGCCGGACGTCGGAGCGAGGTCTCCGGCGAGCAGGTGCAGCAACGTGGACTTACCGGACCCATTGGGCCCGGTGACCAGCCACTTCTCACCCGCGCCAACCGTCAGCGAGGTCGGTTTGAGCCGGCCGGCAACTGTAGCGTGGGAGGCCGTGAGTACAGGGCCGGGCCAGGACCGGCGGGGCGCCAGCGCGGTGTCGTCGGCGGTGAGGCCTCGGAACTGCAAATCATTAGGTGGTTTGCGTACTTGCCGTTCCTGAAGGTCTGCCATCCGGGCTCGGGCATCGTTGACCCGCCGGGAAATCACTTTGTCGTTGCGGTCAGCGTAATATTTCTGTGCCATGCGCACCTCGGACCTAAGTGTCCAATCCTGGTGCCCAACGCTCTGGTTCTGACGAACGGCGGCACCTAGGCGCTTCAACTGTGCTTGTTCGTCGCGGTATTGGCGTTCCCACCGCCCTCGTGCGGCCAGCCGGGCGTGGAGGTAGTCGGTGTAGGTGCCGGTAAAGCGGGTGATGCCGATACCGGAGCCTTCCCCATCCCCAATGAGCGGCCCAGCCACGGTGTGCGGTACCGGAACCGGGTCTAGGTCCACGAGGGAGGTCACCGCCTCGTCTAGGAACGACCGATCATGGCTGGCGATAAGCACCGGCCCCACCCAGGAGGTGAGGACGCGGCACAGGTGTTCGGTGGCGGCGTCGTCAAGGTGATTGGTCGGCTCGTCGAGTAGGAGCACATCCGGGGCGGACAGCAGCAGCCACGCCAAGGCCAGCCGCGACCGTTGGCCGCCGGATAGGCGTCCGGTCTCGCGTTGGCGCGGTAGATCATCAAGCCCCAGCCCTGTGACCATCGCACCGATACGCGCATCGACGTCCCAGGCACCAATGCACTCGGCGGTTTCCAGAGCGTCGGCATAACTGCGCGCCGCTTCTCGGTCCTCTGGTGCATCGGCGAGGGCGTGGGCTGCTGTGCCGACAGCGTCGGCGGCAGCGCGGACCGGAGCGACCGCGGACTCCAGCACTTCGGCAATCGATGCCGTCGCCCGAAACGGGGGCTCTTGATGCAACAGACCCATGCACGGTGCACGGCCGCCCGGCGCGGTGGCGCGCGCGATCCCGGTGTCCGGACTTTCTAGGCCGGCAACGATGCGTAGCAACGTGGTTTTTCCAGACCCGTTCTCACCGATCAGTCCCGTCCGCTCTCCGGCAGGGACGGCGAACGAGACGTCGGTGAGTACGCGACGGTCTGCGAATGAGATTGACATGCCGTCCACCCGCAGATGGGCAGCATCGCGCGAAGAGGTGGAAGAAGCAGCAGTGGGCACAGGTGTCCTCGGAGTCGATCGATCTCCCACCGGGCGATGGCCGCGGACGTAGGAGGAAGGATTAGAGTCACCGAATCACACCTGCACTATATCAACTGAGCTTACTGAGATGGCCTGCACCTTCAAGGGTGTCCAAAAGCCGATCCCTCAGCGCACAGGATGTGCGGTTCAGGGTTTCTGACTGTGATGCTGTGGAAGTGAATGATTTTAGTGGTGTGGGGGCAGTCGCGCGTTTACTCGGCGTGAGTGTGCGGACGTTGCATCATTGGCACCAGTCTGGGGTAGCAGTTCCTTCCTGTCGCAGCGCGGCTGGGTATCGGGTGTATTCGCCAGCTGATGTCGCCCGTCTGCGGCGGGTGCTTCTTTTTCGTGATCTCGGCGTGCCGTTGCAAAGAATTCCGGGACTATTGGAGGCTGGGGCCACCGCACGTAGGAAGGAGTTGGAAGGCCGGCGGGCAGAGCTCGCGGCAAAGATCCTTCACCTCCAGGAGGTTGACCGGGAAGTTCAACGTCTGCTGGCAGCTGATGAGCAGGGAGTTTTGTTGTCGGCGGCTGAGGAGGTGCAGGTTTTCGGTGGGGATTGGGACAAATCCTTAGTCGTCGCTGCGCGTGAGCGTTGGGCGGACTCTCCGCAGTGGGGAGAGTACACGGAGCGTTCCGCCAACCGGACCACCGAGGGCTGGCGCCTAATTACTGCCGCTATGCAGTCCGTCACGGAACGCTTGGCTGAAGCGTTCCGTGACAGCGTTTTTCCCGGAGATGAGCGGGCTAACGCTTTGGCGGAAGAACACCGTGAAGTGATGAGCGAGTACTTCCACTGCACCCACTCTATGCATGCGGTCATTGCGAGACGGTATGTAGCCGAAGCCGGGTTTCGGGAGTTTTATGAGCAGGTCGAACCTGGTTTAGCAGTTTGGTTGAAGCAGGTCATTGACGCCAATGCGCGCTCCGCAGGGGTAGATCCGGACACGGCTGCCTGGGAGTAGCGGATCAGCGAACGGTACCAAGAGCCACTTTGATGATTTCTTGGCTCGGAACATGCAGCGCTTGTGCGGCTGTTAACCCGGTGGTTTCGAGATAAGCGTCGACCAGGCGGTTTCCTGCCGCGTATCCGGCCCCAGTCGGCAATCCAACAGGTTCACCGCCGAATCTCTTGGCGGATTCATCGCCGTGCACCCAGGCGGTGAAATTCTGCATACCCTGAATCTGAAGACCAGTAACGACCTTCTCGAAGACTCTGTCATCGTGGAGGTGCGGGGCCCCGATCGGTGTGTACCCGGCATGGCCGTAAGACTGCCGTGCGAAGGCATCGGCCAAACCTTCGGAAATGATTTGCTCTCCCACCTCGACCTGGGCGGGATCCCAGACAACCCCTCCGGGCGCGTAGCGGAGGTTGTGGTTCAGCTCGTGGACCGCTGCCGCTTCAATCCGGTTGAGATTCTCCTGAGTCGGCCACAGGGTCAGTGAAATGTACCCGGTTAAACTGCCGTTCCCGCTGAACCCGCCTAACGGGCCCATGAAGTACTCATCGTACGGGTTTCCCAGAACAATGAAGACGGTGATGTCTGGGACGTGGATGCCCGGGGTTGCGGCGAGTTGCTCGTCCAGTGCCTCGGCCATTGCCCTTTCAACTCGGACCCACACATCATTCTTGCGAAGAAGCTCGAGGGCCTGATGAATTTCGGCACTAAGCCGGTCAGGGGGAAATCCGAAACTCATTTCGTGCATCGTCAGCAGATCGACCTCGCCAGGGAAATATTTGAACATTCCCTCCATAGGAGCCAACACACCGCGAAGCACGTCCCTGCGATCTGTTTCGGAAGCCCGTAGTACGGCGTCCATCCCAGCTCTTGTATCCAAGGTCGTAATAGTCATGAGACCGAACGTAAAGCCTGACGCTACGTCAGGGTCAACTTCCATGGCCCATGGTCCGTATACCGATCCTTCACCGGGACATCCGTGTCCATTAGACCCGGTAGCGGGCGAGAGGTCAGTCGCCGGCGCTCCAGGGCAGCAAATCTCGATCTGCCCTCACCGACACAGTGTCGACGCGGGAGTCATTCATCAGTTGCCGAAAGATGGATGGCTCGGCGGCCACGATCAAAGAGTCCGGGTACAGCCTGCCACCCCATGCAAAACGCTGGTCGGCATCCCACGCGAACTCCGGGACCCTTCGTCCGGCCGTCACATCGTCAGGACTGAGGTGTGCCTCGAAGTATTCATCCCCGAATACTCGCCTTGGCGAATTGGTCCGTGGTGCTTCCGCGTAGCCCATCCACCGGAGGCATTGCAGCTTGAGAGTGCCAATCGCATCCCGAAGGGCGTTCGCAGTTTCCTCATCCAGCTCGCCCATGCAGGAGACGAGTGCGCGAATGGACGGTTCTTCCTCGGCTATCTCCGCGGTCGCTTCAAACCAATCCAGCGAAGCAGAATGATCTTCTAGGGAGACGTATCGGGACCATCGCACAGTGTTTTCGCTCTCATCGAGAGAGGGGTCTCGAAAAGGAAGGAATAGGCGCAGTATCGGTAGGCCACGATGCGTTGACGGGATAAAAGCGCACGCGCGAGTGGCCGAGCCTGACTCTTCCAGACCTGTGCTCCCCTTGTTCATCCTGAAATCTTAGCTCTGTGGGCATCAGGAATTCTCTTCAGAGATTTTTCGAAGAAGTCGGGCGGCTCTCTTTGCACGGGAGCCTCAAGAGGGACTATTCGCGCGCAATGCCGAGTTGAATGCGACGATCGCAGGCAACGCGTGGAGCGACGTTCCATTTAGGGATCCCTAACCGGGCGCAGCCGATGGCTGCTGATGGTGCTTAAGCTCTCGGTCTATCTGCACTCTGCGCGATGCGGTGTTCGTAGGCTGCATTGCGCTCCCGGTGGCAGAGCCCAATTTGCAGCATGGGAGCCTGCAGGACGTGCGGGTACAGCTCGATAAGGGTGTCTTGTATCGCCCAGTCAGCGGATCGATAAGCTGATGGGCCTTTCTGCTCTGTAAGCGGCTGTCCGTACAAGCCTATGAGTCCGTTCTTCACTGCATCGTATCCGGCATCAACAGCTGTAATCACGTCCCGGGCATTCGCGTAGGTGAAAAAGTTGAGGCTGAAGAGGGATCCGTCTATGGCCGCCCATAGAGCATTAATGGTCGCGATACGGGTTATCACGAAGGCCCCTCCGGTCACGCCTAGTAGCGTCTCATCATCAGAACCGCCGGAAGGCCCAAGCTCGCATCCAAGGCGCTCAAAGTAGTTGCGGGACTGCTCTGTTCCTAAGGGCCAAGGAGTCTCAACGACGGCTTGGATGAATTCCACGATGACACCCGGATTGGGGTTGAGGGACTCTTTGCGTCCAAAAGGCGTGTCCATGGCTGCACCCTACCCCTCCCCGTTGGCGCGCGTGGTGTCGCGATCAGGGATCCTTCACCGGGACAGCGGTATCCAGTGGACCCGGTAGCGGGCAAAACGTAATCAGCCGCCCGCACTTACCCCGTGGCGACCCGGTGGTTTCTCGACAGCGAGGGATGCCTCGCCATCCCAGCGAATCCCGGGCTGGGACTGGAGCTGGATCACGAAGCGGTGAAGTTCTACACAGACGGTGAGGACCTCTTCTCTCTCTAATTCAGAACTATGCCGCCGCAGTCTGCTGACAGCGACACCCGTGCGGAGTTGTGTGTGTGGGGGGAGAGAGATTGCGGCGCGGCTCGCCCAACCTGGCGGGTGTATGGGAGAGAAATCGCCCGCAACCGGTTCCGCTCAATGTGCTGCGGCGTCATCGTTCCTGCGTGTATTCGGCCAGTACGACACCCGATTCGTATGGAGTGATGGCGAGCGGTCGCAAGGATGCCGGATCGTAGCGCCGGTCGCCGAACAGGCGAATGCCGTGGCCGAAGAGGACCGGGTTGAGTTTGAGTGCGAGACGGTCGATTTCATCGGCCAGCGCCGCGGCGAGGATCCCGCCCCCGCACAGCCAGATGCCTGCGCCGTCCTCGGCCTTCAATTCACGAACGACCTCGACAGGATCACGATCGGTGAATTCGACGCCGGCAGCGCCTTCTGGTGACTCGTGTCCGCGGGTGAACACGATCTGGCGGAGGTGGCGGTAAGGACTAGGGAGGTCTGGCAGGCCGACTGCGTACGTGTTCCAGCCCATGAGTACCGTATCGAAAGGGCCGCGCTCGACGGAGAGACCCGCCGCCTCGGCGAGGTCGGTCGGCGCGGTACCGCGGTACTTCTGCCATATCCCCGCAGCGTGGTCTCCCTCGGAGACGAACCGGTCGAATTCACCGGAAGGCCCCGCGATGAACCCGTCCATGCTGACGGCGACGTAGTAAGTGAGTTTTCGCATCGTTTCTCCAATCACAACAGTTGCCAGTTCGGCGGCAGTGCGCTTCGATCCCTTATCGCGGCGAGGTGCTCTCGCGAGCTGACCCGTCTCAATCCGAGCTGCCAGCGTTGCAGAGTCCGCACAGCAACGATACTTGGTGGGGGGTCTTTCGACTTGTGTAGTGATCCCTGTCGGAGCATATTTCCTGATGGGAGTGCTCGGAGCCTTAGCGCAGCCGCATGACGGGTACGGGGACCGCACCAAAAGGGGCACCGGACTGGATGGGATGGATATCTGGGTCGTATCTGTCGGCAATGCACTGTTTGGAGCCGCCGTGGTCGTACTGATGGCAGGGCTGCTGGCACTGGGAAAGCTAGTCGCGGCCGCCTTCGGACGGCCAAACTTTCCATCGCTATGAGCCCGGTGCCGCTCCACATCGTCGGGGCATGCCATGCACAACATGATGCGTCCCGAAAACGGTCTATGTGGTTCTGTGCTGCGCTATTACTGCCCTTGATCACAACCAGCGGTACTTTGAGCTACGCGCCACTGCGCCGTGGAGGGGCATGTATCCACACATATCTGCCAACTCGGGAGAGGATGCTCCGTAGCGTGTTGGACGCCTTTACTTATCCAATGGTGTCGTTTCGCCAGGCGGGGGAACTGACTGAGCCGGATGTGCAGGACCCGGCACCGCTTCCCCCTTCGGAAGAAAGAATGCCGCACCGATGAGGGCGGCGAGTAAAGTAACTGTGCTGACGATGATGGGCAACCATGCGGCGGGGCTGCGGCGCCGACCTTTATTCAGTAACAAAATCCCGGAGATCAACGTTACTACAGCGAGAGGAACAGCGACCAAGGGCACTATAAAAACCAAAATCAGACTAAGACCTGCGGCAATACTCGCAATCACGGTTCCCCACGGCCGGGAGGCGGGCAGGGCTTCTGCTGATGGACTGATCTCGGTGCTGAGGTTTGCGATTCGCTCAACCGGACCCAGTTCATCCAGGACCAAGCGAACTGCTCTCGGATCAGGGACATCTTCCTCAGCGCTCAGTGCGTCAGCGATATGTTCTCGTACCGAAGCTACGATTTCATCACGGTCCTCCGACTGCGCAAGCGCCCTCTCAAGACTCGTCAGATAGGCAGAAATAAGCGACGATTCCGGCAACTTTTTGTTCACAGCATCAGCATTCACAATGCGGTCTCCTTTAGGGCTTTTGTCACTCCGGCTGTGAAGGGACCCCAGGCATCTTTGAAGGACGCCAGAGCTACCTCACCCTGTTTTGTGAGTTTGTAATACCGACGAGGCGGACCTGAGGTCGATTCCTGCCAAGTCGTCTCCACCAGCCCTTGTTTGCGCAGCCTTGCCAAAAGCGGGTAGAGGGTACCCTCGCTTGCAAACAAGGCAGGGAACTGCGACAGATCAGCAGCAATCTGCAGCCCATACGATGGTGCGCGTTGGAGCTGCGCCATCACGCAGTATTCAAGCACGCCCTTACGCAGCTGAACGAGTATCGCTTCCTGGTTTAGTTCCACAGTCCTCACTATACGGCTAACTATCGTGTATCGCCAGATAGAGCGCTCTGCAATGAACCATGTTTTGATGCGTACATGGCGACGCATTGGGGGTCGCCTCTTTCATCACTCGAAGGGAAAAAAATGCGAACACGAAGGTTGATATTGGGGGTCGGATTGTCCCTGCTGGGACTGATCGGCTCGATGGGCACGGCGAACGCCGCCCCAGCAACGTCCGATTCCTCCACACAGGCACACACTCAGGTGAGGACGGTGGAATCCAAGCTTTCCCCTGACCTTAAGGACCATTTGGCAACGCTCCCCTCTGCGGACAAAGAGAGCTTTGTGGCCTCGATGCTGCCGGCGACGGAAACCATGACTACAGCAGCACCTGTTCCCCTTGATGCTGTCGCCAAAAAGAATGCCAATTCTGCTCAGTTGCGAGGCGACACCATCTCCCCGATGGCCAACGGTTGCTGGACCGGACGGGTCGACTGGACTATACGAGCGACGGCTGGAAACACGCTCTACACCTATTACCACGTAGGCGGTTGGTGCGTAAGTGGTACATCCGTCACCTCGGCCTGGACTGCAGACTCCGGCGGGCAGACACACACTATAGGTTGGCGTCGCGACGGGCGTATCGGCCAGAGCAGCGGGGTTATCAGCAATCAAGGCCGCTCATACACCCAGCAGAAGTTTGTCCTGGGAACGGGGGGTTGGGATGTGCTGACAAACCAGCCTTGTGGTCGAGTCGCCGGGCTCTGGACTGCCGGATACAACTACTCTGCCACCTGCGGCATTTATTGAGCACCTGCATTTGATGATGCTGATGCTATGGGAGGGTCATCAAATGTGTGTTCAGTGATCGCAGGCTGACACAAGAAAATAAAGACTCCTAGGGGTGCTCCCGGCCGCTTGGTCAGGGAGCACTCCTAGGATATTGGAACTGATTTGACGCAAAGCGGGCGACTTTGACAGGTCGTTCCCGTTGAGACTCATCAGAAACTGCCCTTTTACTCGTAGGCCAGGACCGGTCAACTAGAGGGACGGCGTCCCGATGAGGGATCCTTCACTGCGACGCTCGGCATGGGCAGCACGCCGAGGCGACTTCCGTTCAGTGATCCGCAAGCGGAATGCTGAACGGGAGAGTGAGTCACCCTAACCCGAGGCAGTCTGCGATTAAGCGCGGGCCACGAGGGTGGACTGCGTTGAAAAATCCGCTCGCGTACTGTTGACGGATGCGAGCCAAACGCGGAATGTTCAGCTGGAAAATGACACGCTTCCTCTTCTCCACCGGCAGTTTCGTTGCTATGGGTGGAATTCTCCGAATCGCGACGGCGGCCTCGTGGGGGTATATCTGGTTTGTGCTGCTCGGACTTGCTCTCGTAGCACTGTCCACCCGTGGTCCATGGGATAGCGAAGCAAGCGGCCGCAATCGATCAGTTTTGGGTTTCCGAGTTCGTCCGTAGCAGGTCCGTAGCGACATGCAGACTACAAACCACGGGGTTAACATCAATAGCCCACAGGGGATCCCCCACCGCGACACTCCGCTTTTCGCCAGCTAAAGCGGGACGCGTCTAATACTTGGACAGCAAGAAGTCAGACCGCAGGTAGATCCTAAGACCCCCATCGCCTTCAGCACGGCCGGTGCATGTCTTGCGCAACGTCCACAAGTTCATCGGCTCGCAACGTTCCGATGCCAGCCCCAGATCGGCAACTAAAGACCTTGCAGTCTGCGGGGATTCGATTTCAACGTCCATTTCCCACCAGCAGCCTCCAGAGCCACAGAATTGTGAAATTTCTCCTGCCGTGCTGGGCGCTGGAATAGTCCCGAACTCCGAGACGGGAGGAACGGCACCTTCGTTTACAGCGCTGAAGGCAACAGATCCCACCCAGGCAGCGAGAAAGAGACCGATAGCGAGCTTCACGGTGCGCCTTCGTCGTTGACGGGTTCTAAACCGGGCCCCGTGATCCATCATCAGCGAGTTCCTTGGTTCTGCAAGCTTGCAGGGTTATTCGAAAGGCCGTGATCTCTCCAGTGACAACCCAGCTCATCAAAAGCAGAATGGCCGCTCAACGGGATTCCTCGGTGACATCGTCCTGCTGAGCAGCACGACACAACTGCTCTTCGCGCATTTCAGGGCTCAACTCATCCCACGCGTGTGCCTGGGCTGTGACCTCTGATTCCGGCAGGCCCATGGCTCTCAGCTGCTCGGGTGAAACCATCACGCTGTTCTCCGGCCCGATCAGGTTGCTCCGGTCCAGGGCCGCGCCGGGACCGTTGGAATAATCAGCGGAACACGCGATGAACGGTTCGTAGACCGCTGTCGCAGGATCATCCGTCAGCCTCGAAGACCCCATCGACGCAATGGTTGCCATTGCAACTGGGCCGGTCTCACCAGCGGATTCATCAGGCGCAGATATGGGCGTGGTTCCTATTCCAAGGACAAAGCCACCCAAGATCGCTAGTACGACGATCATTCTTACTGACGGTTTCCTGTTAATGGTGGTCCCCCTGACCCGCTGCCACACCCCATCGATGCAACGGCCCCAGCCTAGCGGACGGTGCAGGATTCACTCCGAAGGTAAGCACTAGAGGGGTCCTATTAGGCGATCCCTCACTGCGACGCAGCTGAGCGAGTGGATCGTCTAGGGTTGGCGGTGCCATGCCTGCCTACAGAAAGCTTAGTGAACCCCCATGCCAGCGCATCATTTCAGTCCACACCTCCACCAGTCCACGGCGCCCTTCTCGCACTTCGTTCAGCACGGCTCGACTGGCTATACCGCTGGCATCATTGGCCAACGGCCCGATGATGGATCGCTCGTCTCGGAAGACGTTGCGGAGCAATGCAAGGCGATGATGAACAACCTGAGAACGCTGCTGGAAGAGCTCGATTTGAGCCTTTCGGATCTGGTGCGAGCAACAGTCTATCTAACTGACTACAGCGACTTTGCAACGATCAACGCTGTATACGCCAGTTATATGGATGAACCCTTCCCCGCCCGTACAACAGTTCAGGTAGCGGCTCTGCCGCTTGGTGCGAAGGTCCAGATCGACGCAGTCATAGCCCTGCCGGAAACGACCGCTCATCTTCTGACGGAATCGGTCAGCGGACAGGCGAATCCGTAAGGATGGACCCATGAGAATTGGGGAACTATCGGCTAAGACCGGGGTCAGCGTGAGATCGCTGCGCTATTACGAGCAGCAAGAGCTGCTTGAACCCCGACGCACACCAGCGGGTCACCGCTTCTACACAATGGAGGATGAGCGTCGTGTGCTTCAAATCCAAGACCTGTTTGAGGCTGGCTTCTGCAGCTCCGTCATACGTACTTTGCTTCCTGCCCTAACGGATCCCCGAACAAATCGGGGTCTGCTCCGCGCCACTCTAAACGCCGCCCAGGCGCGGCTGGAGAGCGAGAAGGAATCCGTCGAAGCCGAACTTCAGAAACTCAAGCGGCTCGGAGAACGATATGGGCTTGCATCTGACACGCATGTCACGCCCCAAGATGATCGTCATGACTCCTTCACGGCAGCCCAAGCAATTGCGTTTGATCATCGAACCAGACGACTTCGATAAGGCACTACGCTTCTACCGCGACGTCCTCGGCCTGACAGAACAGCCGGCGTTCGCAACTGATGGCGAGGATCGAGTGTCAATACTGACTGTGGATGCATCGACGATTGAACTCGCCACGCCCACACACATCCGGAACATTGACGCTATCGAAAACGCCCCCGCGTCCGAAGGCCCCGTGCTGCGAATGGCCCTCGAGGTGGAGAGCACCGAAGCTGCGATGTCTGCCGCCGAAGAGTATGGGGCCCAGGTGCTCGCGCCCCCAACCAGAACTCCGTTCGAAACGATCAACGGAAGAGTGCAGGGTCCTGCCGGCTGGCAAGTGACCTTCTTCCAAGAACTTGAAACCCTGGAAACACGGACTGCCAGGAAAGGCTTCACCACCGATGCGCACCGTCCCCGCTGAGGATGTACCTTGCGGCCACGCCAGATGGCACCGTGGAAGAATCGGCCCATGCTAGACGATTGGGAAAGCCGTGTGCAGGACTTCTGGGCCCTGGCTGATGACACCGACCCCGCTGAAGCCTTCCGGAAAATGAAAATGCTCGTCGACGAGCACGCTGACGGGCATGGTGCGGCTTTGTATGAATGGGCTTCCGTTCACGATTTCCTGGGCAAAGAAACGGAAGCGATTCCTCTATATCGCCGTGCACTCGATGCCGGTCTAGATAATGGAAGACGGACCCAGGCACTCATTCAACTCGGCAGCTCGCTGCGCAATGTAGGCGAGTTCGAGGCTGCTGTTGAGGTCCTCGAAGATGTAGAGGAAAGCGACGTCGCTGGAGATGCGCAGCGCGCCTTCCTCGCTCTGGCACTTTATGATGCCGGCCGCCCCGATCAAGCCCTCCGTGTTGCGCTTGAGGCCCTGTCAAAGACCCTTCCCCTCTATCGGCGCGCAATCAGCAGATATGCGGCAGAACTCGGCCCGCGCTGCTGAACTTCTAGAGCTGGTTTTACTCAAACGGTGCCCGGAGGTACGCATAGGCCCCCGGGAAGTGAGGAACGCTGATAGGTCGTCACCGTCCGGTTGAGGATCGGCTTACGGCACATGGCATGCTGGCAGTCTGAGTTGAGCCGCAGTAATAGAGGGGGCCATTCATATGCAGAGCGACGAACCAAAGGTCAGTCGGGACGGTTCTGTGATGTGCACCGTGACAGGATCGTTCTTTCGGGCTGTTGACCCCGCCTACCGAGCCACAGCTCTCGAGGGGTCCAGATCTGCCGGCCGGTATTCACCGCCGGATGTACCAACGTTGTACCTCAGCTCGTCACGCGAGGGTGTAGCCGCTGCAATGATCGCCCATGCGGACAATCGCACACCAAATCTCGAAGTGCTGCAGTTCGATGTGGAGGCCGAGCGAATCGTCGATCTTCGTGATCACGAGGCATTGAAATCGCTGGGCATTGATCCTGCGGACGCTGCGGCGGACTGGCAGGAACTTGTTGCCGCTGGCCGTTCACCGTCCTCTTGGAAGGTCCGGGAGGCTCTGGAGAGTTTTGGCGCCCGCGGGTTGATCGACCCGTCACGTAAGCAGCCGCACCTCTGGCATCTGACGCTCTTTAGCTGGAACGCTGACGGCGCTCCGAGCGTCCGGGAAGTTCCAGCCCAGTAAGGGATCTCTATGGGACGGGGCTATCGCGCACCTAGACGGAGATCCCCGTGACCGATGGTTAGACTGTCGCTATGTCGACCGGGAAAGGTGCTAAGTGGGGAGTCGGTAGGAGTTCTTTTAACAAGCTCCCATATTCGACTGTCCTGCTCCCTATTGTTGCCTTATCTGGATGTGCGGTGGAGAGTGCTCCCATGCCGCCGGACGGACATGTTTTTCTGACAGTTGTCGTTCAGCAGAACAGCGGATCTGCTGTGCCGGGCTGCCTGGTAAAGCTGGAACCGTCGTTCGGTGAACCAGCAACGGTAACGGCTTCCTCTGGTACTTCGGACCAAAGCGGGAGTGTCGAGTTAGTGCAGTCCCACGGCTTGTACGAAATGCTTACGCAGTGCCCGGGCGAAATGCCGACCGGCCCAGTTTTAGTTGATTTAGAGGGCACAGGGCTCACGTATGCGACGTTGACAACAGGCTCCGCCGACCAATGACAGCTGCGGCCAGTATCCGGACGGCGCATTTCCATAGTAGGGGGTGCTGAAGGTGTCGCGCTGAGGGATCCTTGAGCGGGACACATAGCTCCATCGCCCATCTCCCCCAGGCACCGCGGTGAGTGACTGGTTTAATGGCGCCCGCATCCTCCTGCCAGCCGTCTCGACCACTTCCTGCAAGATCAAGGGTTCCCAGCTGGAAGCGACCGCTCACGGCCTTCCGCGGAGGACAGCAGAGTATCTATTGACAATCAATCGATCGACTGTCGATAATTCAGTTTATGGAAATACTGCCCCAACGCCCCGTTGGCCCCACACTGGTCGTTCTCACGAGAACATCCCTTGTACTACTCTTCCTCACTGTTGTTGGTGCGCAGATTCTTGTCATCAAAGGTGCACAGTCGATGGTCAACACCTATCCCGAATTTGGGGATATTCATTTTCCTCTAGTCGCAGCCGGAATCGTCTTTGGCATATGTGTCGAGCTGGTCCTCGTAATCACCGGGATTCTTGTCGGATACATTCGCGACGGACGCATTTTCGGGTCGTCGTCGTTAAGGCTCGTCGACATCATGGCGGCGGGCCTCGCGGCAGGATCCGCTACCGTAGCCTTCACTCTCTTCCTCATTCCTGGGCCGCCAGCCCTTGGACTCATACTGGTAGGCGGCGTACTTGTCGGGGTCACGGTGACGCTAGTTGTCCTGGTGCTTCGGTCACTGCTCCATAGAGCCGCGTTTATGCGCGCAGAACTCGATGAGGTTGTCTAATAATGGCCATCCGGGTAGCAATCGAGGCACTGCTAAACGAGCGAGGGCTCTCTGTGGGCGAGTTTGCTGACCAAATTGGGATCACCCCAGCGAACGTGGCAGTTCTTAAGAACGGACGGGCCAGGGCCGTTAGATTCTCGACTCTGGATGCCATTTGCCGAGTGCTCGAATGCCAGCCAGGAGACATCTTGATTTGGGAAGAAGACTGATCGGTGCTGCTGAACATTTTGAAGAGCCGCTCCTGCCAAAGCAGATGAAACAACAATCAGAGAGGAAAATGATGTTGCTATGACGAAGCAGGAAGCTCTGCCTTTGCGCATTTTGATCGCAGTCCTGGCTTTCGGAGCACTAGTGCTTCAGATCCTCCTCATTCCTCAGGCTGGTGACAGCTATGCCGACAGATTTCCCGAAGCTGCGTATCTCGCTTTCCCCTACACGACAGCAATTGCGGTTGGGTTCATCGGTTTTGAAGTGGCGTTGCTGGCAGCGTGGCAACTCGTCTCCGCTGTCCAGACGGACAGAGCGTTGAACAGCCGGACAGTACGATGGACCAACGTTACGGCGGCTTCACTTGGTTTCATGGCAGCGGTCTTTGCTTGCGTGTGTGCGCACACGCTGTTCTGGACAGAGTTTGGATCTCCAGCAGTCTTTTTCGGATTTCTAGTTTCCCTCGCTCTGTTTGCCTGCGTTTTCGTTGTTCGAAACGGTGTTAGGAGCTGGCTTGAGAATGCCGCGGACGACAGCACTCCCCAGTAGTCTTCCTCTCTTCGCCACGACCTTGACCGGAAGGGTAAGAGAGGAGCCAGGCAATAAGTCGGTCAACTTTCCTGCGACTCATCAGCGCACATCAGGACCTCTGTTAGTTCCTGACAGCGTCCCGTAAGCCGGTCCCCCACCGCAACGCCGCTTCGGAAGCACACGGCCCCCGGCAATCCCGGGAACCCTGAGTCGCATATACCCCGCCCGCATTGATTCGCGGTGAGGGTAGCCCAAACGCGACACCTTTTGCCCAATGAAATCCCAGGGCCACCCAAACCGCACGGCAACAAAAAAGCCTGGCCGGCACACCGCCGTCGACCGGAGCCTGGACCACCCAGCGGGCGGATCCCGGAATCCAATGCAGCGGTGCGCCAGCCAGGCCGGAACGAGATCAAACCAGGTCAGTTACCTCCGGGCTGGAGCTCAACCTCAATGGGTGCGAAGTCCGATCCCTTGGTATCCACGCCTTCCTCTTCCAGCTCAGCCAGAGCCTTCTCCACGTACTCGTTGGTCCAGGCCGATGCCGGCGGCTCCTCGCTGATGATCGTCGCCCCGGTCTCGTTCTTGGTGCCCAGCGCAATATCAACCGTCTGTTCCCACGCGGCCTCATCAATCAGGCCAACACCGTTCGTTGACGGCCAGATCAGCTTGGACGTTTCGTTGGTCATCCAGAGCTGGTGGCTCTTGCCCAGCGTGGACCCGGCCCCGGTGACGATCTCCGCCGCCTCCTCGGGGTTGTCCTTCGCATACGCCCAGCCCTTGATGGCTGCCTTGATGAACGCGACAGTGGTTTCCTGGTACTCCTCGTCGTCTTCGAGCCGCTGGGTGTCAGCCCAGATGGCATCCTGGAGCATCGCGGTGCCCTCTTCGTTCCAGTCGATGACGGAAAGGTCTTCCGGCTGGTAGAGCTCGCCCGTGTCAGGATTCTCCGTCTCCAGCACCTGTGCGTACTCGTTGTACGTCATGGCCTGGGCGGCATCGATGTCCCCGGCCAGGAAACCGTTCATGTCGAAGGCCTGCTGAATCAGTTCAATGTCATCGATTTCAACGCCGGCCTGCTGCATTCCGGCAAACAGTTCCCATTCATTGCCGTAGCCCCAGGAACCTACCTTCTTCCCGGCCAAATCCTCCGGCCCGTCAATGCCGGAGTCCGCCATGGCGACCTGCAGGGTGGCGCTGCGTTCGAAGATCTGCGCCACGTTGGTGATGGCAGCGCCCTGTTCGATCGAGCCGAGGACCTTGGGCACCCAGGAGATCGCGTAGTCGGCGTCGCCGGAGGCCAGGACGTCCTGCGGCACAATGTCCGCACCGCCTTCCAGGATTTCGACGTCGAGTCCCTCCTCCTCGAAGAAGCCCTGGTCCAGTGCCGCGTAGTAACCGGCGAACTGGGCCTGGGCAAACCACTGCAGCTGCAGTTTGACCGGGGTGAGCTCGTCGGCGGCGGCGGAGCCGTCCCCGGAGTCCCCGCCGCAGCCGGCCAGCGCCAGGGCAGTGACGGCCAGGCCCGAGGCCAAGATTGTGAGCGGTTTCCTTCGTGTGTTCATGTTGCTTCCCCTCATACGGACTTTTAGTGCGGACGGAGTGGTGCGGGTGGAACATCTAGGGAGCGGCGCCGAACTCAGGAGCCGCCGGAGTGCCGGGAAAAGTACTTCTCCAGTGCGGCGGTGACCGCGTAGAACAGCAGTCCCAGCAGGACGGCGCCCAGCACGTAGGCCCAGGCCAGGGTGTAATTGCTGCTCGACGCCGCTGAGGTCACCGATTTGCCCAGCCCTCCGACCGGCCCGCCGAAGTATTCGGCAATCAGGGCCGACACAACGGCCAGCGACGACGCGATCCGCAGACCGGTGAACATGTACGGCACGGCACTGGGCAACATGACACTGCGGGTGATCTGCCACTTCCCGGCGGCGTAGGAACGCATCAGATCACGGTGCACGGGCGCCACCTGACGGAAACCGCGCAGCGAGTTGACGTAGACGGGAATGAAGACGGCGATGCCGGCGATGATCTGCCGGGTAGCCTGCTGGTCCGCACCGAACATCGTGTAGAGGACCGGCGCCAGCGCCACGATTGGTATCACGGACAGCGCCACCACCAGCGGGGCCGCCAGCCGGTCCAGCGCCGGCAACGCCGCGGACGCCACGGCAGCCGCAACTCCCAGTAGCGCTCCTGCCACCAGTCCGGCCGCGGCGTTCATTCCGGTTACGGCAGCGGCGACCACCACGTTCGACAGATTTTCAAAGAAAGACTCGGCTATGGCCAGCGGCCCCGGAACAATAAAGGGTTCAATCTGCAGGATCCAGACCGCTCCCTGCCAGAGCAGGAGCGCCGCGGCCCCCAGCAGCAGCGGGGCACCGAGATGGTGTCCCAGCCCGGACAGCCGGCCGGGGTCGATGCCCGCCGCTCCCCTCGCTTCCGGCGGCGCCCCCGCTGCCGGAACGGCCGGAGGATCCTGGACAACCCCGCTCATCGCGTCTCCGCTCCCCGGACCGCCGCAGGCTCTGCGCCGTGCAGGGCCTCGCGCACTGAACGGATCGCCTCGTAGAAGGAGGCCTCCTCCCGCAACCCCGCCCCGCGGCCACCGGCTGTGCCCAGGGTGATGTCCACGATCTCCCGGATTTCTCCTGGCCTCGGAGACATCACCACCACGCGGTCGGAAAGGAAAACTGCTTCCGGAATCGAGTGCGTGACGAAAACGACGGCGCAGCCGGTCTCGGCGCAGATACGAATCAGCTCGTTTTGCATCCGCTCCCGGGTCATCTCATCCAGCGCCCCGAACGGTTCGTCCATCAGCAGCAGCTTCGGGGACTCTGCGAGAGACCTGGCGATTGCCACGCGCTGCTGCATACCGCCGGAGAGCTGGTCCGGGTAGTGCCCGCCAAAGTCGGAGAGCCCCACCATGTCCAGCAGCTCATCGGTTCGCGCCCGCCGGGCTGCAGGAGCTGCGCCGTGGGTCTGCAGCGGCAGCTCGATGTTCCCGCGGACGGTCCGCCAGGGCAGCAGCCCGGCCTGCTGGAACGCTATGCCGTAGTCCTGGTCCAACCGTGCCTGCCGTGCGCTCTTCCCAAACACGCTGATGGTGCCGGAGCTGGGCGAATCGAGGTCAGCAACCAGACGCATCAGGGTGCTTTTGCCGCAGCCCGAAGGCCCGATCAGGGAGACAAACTCACCTTCGGCGACGCTCAGGCTGACATCCCGAAGGGCCTGGACGGGACTGCGCCCGGAACCGAAGATGCGGCCGACGCCGGCCACGTGCACCGCGGGGACCGGCACCGCTCCCCCGCCCCCCGGCGTCGTAATTCCTGAATCCGTTCTGCCGTTCATGCTGCCTGCTCTCCTCTGCGGTAACGGCGCAGCAGTGCACCGATCAAAGCAACGAATCCCACCGCGGCCAGGCCCAGCACCACGGCGCCGAAGATCGGTGCCCAGGGCTTGCCCGGATCACCTCCCGCGGCGGCGGCGAATTCGACGATCATGCGGCCAATACCGCCGCGGAGCCCGATTGACACTTCCGCCACCACCGCCCCGATCACCGCGTTCGCCGCAGCGAGCCGGAGCGCCGGAAGCAGGTAGGGCACACTCGCCGGAAGCCGAAGGCGAACGAAGGTCTGCCACCAGCCCAGGGCGTAGGTATGCATCAGGTCCACGTGGGCCTTCTCCGGAGCACTGAAACCGCGCAGGGCGCCGATAGCCACAGGGAAGAACGCCAGATAGGCGGCAATCACGGCCACGGACATCCAGTTCTCCCAAGTGAACGGACCGAATTCAAGCTGCGATCCCCAGCGCCGCACCAGCGGTGCAATCGCAATCAGCGGCACGGTCTGGCTGAGGATGATCCAGGGCAGCATCGCTGAATTGGCGCTGCGGAACCGCTGCATCAGGATGGCCAGTCCCAGCCCCACCGCTACGCCCAGGAGCCAGCCGGCGCCGGCAATACCCAAGGTGAAGCCGGCAGCCTGCAGCACTGACACCCACATGGGATCAGCACCCGAGGCCGATGATTCCGGTGCGAACAGACGCTGAATCATGGTCCAGACATGCGGCATGGCCAGGTCCGTGGTCCGCGGCAGCAGCGGCACGCCGCCGACGCTAACCCCGGACGCAGGGCCTGTAGCCTTGTACGCCTCCCAGAGAAGGACCGGCAGCAGCACCCCGCCGATCCCCCACGCGACCGCGGAAGGGCGCCGCCGCCGTCGTACGTCCGTTTTCATGCCTTCGCAGCCACGTGATCCCGCAGCGCAGGAATCACCGTCTCCCCGTAGACACGGAGGGTTTCCTCCTTGTTGTCATGCTGGAGGTAACCGGCGAACTGGGTCACCCCCAGGGCCTTGAGCTTTTCGAGCTTCTCCATGTGCTCTTCGGCGGTGCCCAGGATGCAGAACCGGTCCACGATTTCATCCGGCACAAAGTCGGCATGGGTGTTCCCCGCCCGCCCGTGCTCGTTGTAGTCGTAGCCCTGGCGTCCGGCAATGTAATCGGTCAGCGCCTGCGGAACGGAGGAATCCGACCCGTACTTGGACACGATGTCCGCCACGTGGTTGCCCACCATGCCGCCGAACCAGCGGCACTGGTTGCGCATGTGCTCCCGGTCCGTACCGATGTACATGGGTGCTGCCACGCAGAAGGAAATGCTGTCCGGGTCCCGGCCGGCGTCGGCGGCTGCCTGCCGGACGGTGCGGATCATCCATTCGGCGATGTCCACGTCCGCCAGCTGCAGGATAAAACCGTCCCCCACCTCACCGGCTAGTTTCAGCGCCAGCGGACCATAGGCGGCCACCCAGACCTCCAGTTCGGAGCCTTTGCTCCAGGGGAACTGCAGGGTGGCACCGTTGTATGCAACCGGGCGGGAATTGGCCAGCTCGCGTATCACGTGGATCGATTCCCGCAGGGTCTTCAGCGTGGTGGGAGCCCCATTGGTCACCCGCACCGCCGAATCCCCGCGGCCGATCCCGCAGACCGTCCGGTTGCCGTACATCTGGTTCAGCGTGGCGTAAGTGGACGCCGTCACGGTCCAGTCCCGGGTAGCCGGGTTGGTGACCATTGGCCCCACCTTGATGGACCGGGTCTCCGCCAGGATCTGGCTGTAGATCACGTAGGGCTCCTGCCAGAGCAGGTGCGAATCGAAGGTCCACACGTAGTCGAACCCGTGTTCCTCGGCTAACTTGGCCAGTGCCACCGTCCGCTGGGCGGGAGGATCACACTGCAGAACAGCTCCAAATTCCATGTTTCCCCCTAGACCAGGTACTGGCTGGTTGCGCGGCGGACATACTGCCCGTGGCCCTTGCTGCCCATGTACTCGTTGTTGTTGACGACCACCCGGCCGCGGGACATCACCGTGTCCACATGCCCTTCAATCTCGTAGCCCTCCCAGGCCGAGTAGTCCATGTTCATGTGGTGGGTCTTCTCCACACCGATGGAGGTGTGGCCGTTCGGGTCGTAAATAACGACGTCGGCATCAGCTCCCGGGGCGATCACACCCTTGGTGCCGTACATGCCGAACATCCGTGCCGGCGTCGTACTGGTGATTTCCACCCAGCGTTCGAGGCTGATCTTTCCGTCCACGACGCCCTGGTACATCAGGTCCATGCGGTGTTCCACCGACCCGATGCCGTTGGGAATCTTGGAGAAGTCCCCCACCCCCATATCCTTTTGCCCCTTCATGCAGAACGGGCAGTGGTCCGTGGCGACCATCTGGATGTCATTGGTGCGCAGCGACTGCCACATGTGGTCCTGGTGGTGTTCGTGTTTGGACCGCAGCGGCGTGGAGCAGACCCATTTGGCGCCCTCGAATCCCTCGGCACCAAGCTGGTCCTCAAGGGAGAGATAGAGGTACTGCGGACATGTTTCACCGAACACGTTCTGCCCGTTGTCCCGCGCGGCGGCCAGCTGCTCCACCGCCTGCTTGGCAGAGACATGGACCACGTAGAGCGGGGCTCCGGTGAGGTTGGCGAGCATGATGGCCCGGTGGGTGGCTTCCTCCTCCATCTGCCAGGCGCGTGCGACGCCGTGATAGTAGGGGTCGGTTTTGCCCTGGGCGAGCAGCTCGGTGACCATGGCATCGATCGCCGGACCGTTCTCCGCGTGCATCATGGTCATCAGCCCGGTCTCAGCACCGACGCGCATGGCCTTGTAGATCTGCGCGTCGTCGCTGTAGAAGACCCCGGGGTAGGCCATAAAGAGCTTGTAGCTGGATACGCCTTCGTCCGGCAGGGTTTCCATCGCCTTCAGCGAGTCATCATTGACGTCGCCGATGATCTGGTGAAAGCCGTAGTCAATGGCGCACTGTCCGGCGGCCTTCTCATGCCAGGCGGCGAGGCCATCCATCACGCGTTCGCCGTAGCGCTGGATGGCGAAGTCCACAATGGTGGTGGTTCCGCCCCAGGCTGCTGCCCGGGTTCCGGTCTCGAAGGTGTCGGAGGCTTCGGTGCCGCCGAAGGGCATCTGCATGTGGGTGTGTGCGTCGATTCCGCCTGGGATTACGTACTTGCCCGTGGCATCCAGGACGGTATCCACGGACCCGGCCAGGTCGTGTCCCAGGAGTGTGGATCCGGGTGCCAGGACGGCGGCGATTTTCTCTCCGTCCACCAGGACATCCGCAGCGCTGCGGCCGGTGGCGGTGACGACGGTGCCACCGGAGATAAGTGTTGTTGCCATTAAGCGTTTCCTTACCTTCCTCTTTGCTGTCCGGGGCTACGGTGCGGTGATGGGGTCATAGGCGTCCGGCCGGCGGTCCCGGTAGAACTGCCAGTTGTTCCTTGCAGTGCGGACCAGATCCATATCCAGGTCACGGATCATCAGCTCCTCACCGTCCCGTGCCCCCACCTCCCCCACGTAGTTGCCCTGCGGATCGGCGATGTAGGACGTGCCGTAGAAGTCCACAGCCTCCTCGCCGAACTCGCTGGTTTCCTCACCCACCCGGTTGGGGACCACTACGAAGTAGCCGTTGGCCGCTGCCGCGGTGGGCTGCTCCAGTTCCCACAGCCGGTTTGAAAGACCGGGCTTGGAAGCGTTGGGGTTAAAGACCAGCTGGGCACCGTTCAGGCCCAGGACCCGCCATCCTTCGGGGAAATGCCGGTCATAGCAGATAGTGACGCCGACTTTTCCGACTGCCGTGTCGAAAACGGGCCAGCCAAGGTTTCCCGGACGGAAATAGAACTTCTCCCAGAACTTCTCCACATGCGGAATATGGTTCTTCCGGTATTTACCCAGGTACGTTCCGTCAGCGTCGATTACCGCCGCCGTGTTGTAGTAGACGCCGGGCTGTTCTTCCTCATAGACGGGAAGAATGATCACCATGTTGTGCTCGGCGGCCAGTTTGGAGAACCGCTCCGTCAGCGGCCCCGGCACAGCCTGGGCGTACTCGTAGTACTTGCTGTCCTGGACAATTCCGAAATACGGCCCGTGGAAGAGTTCCTGGAAGCAAATAACCTGCGCACCTTCTGCTGCTGCCCGACGGACAAACTCCTCATGCTTGGCAACCATGGACTCTTCGTCCCCGGTCCAGGTGGTCTGCGTCAGTGCGGTTCGAACGATCGTCAAAACATCCTCCACAATCCGGCGGCTGGGCCGCCCGTTTCGCAAAAAGGCCGCTTGGGCTTTTCATCATCATTTGGGCTAAACATTTCTCCTGCGTTTCGGAGGCATTAAAGCTGCGGTGCAGCCCCGTTCTCCGTGCCCGCCATCCTTGGCTACCCGGACGAGTTCTGCAAGAGTGTAGAAATCGCCGCCGGTACGCTTTCATCCCGGCAGGCGGCAGCAGATCTCCGGCCGGATTGGCCGAAGGTCAGCAGGCCTTGATTTGGGCCCCGCCGCACCCTCTTTCCGCGGGTGAAGTTTTCCCGCGGAACCGCCACCCAGATCACTCCTGCGAGGTTCCTTGACTCCCCTATCCCCTCACTCGTTCCGCGTCGCCGCGGCAGCAGCAGTGTGCGCTGCCGTGCTGCTCTCCGGCTGCGCCGGTTCGGCCGGAGGTTCCGGTCAGGCGAACAGGCCGGAGACGGCAGTCTCCGCAGCAGGCAAAACCGATGCCTTCCCGGTGGTGCTCGATAACTGCGGAACCGAGCTCTCCCTTGAAGCTCCCCCGGACCGTGTAGTGACCATCAAGTCCACGTCCACTGAAATGCTGCTGGCCCTGGGCCTGGGCGAGAGAATTGTGGGCACGGCGTTCGCCGACGGCCCGGTGCCCGATGCCTGGGCGGGATCACCGGTTCCCCCGGTCCTGGCGGAGAAGGTTCCGTCCCGCGAGGCCGTCCTCGGCCTGGCTCCGGACCTGGTGTTCGCCGGCTGGGAATCGAATTTCTCCGCCGACGGCGCCGGGGAACGCAGCCAGCTGGAAAAGATGGGCGTGGCCAGCTACGTCTCACCCGCGGCCTGCCAGCAGGACGGCTACCGGCCGGATCCCCTGACCTTCGACGATGTCTTCGCCTCCATCCGGGAGGCCGGGCAGATTTTTGGGGCAGAGGACGCGGCGGACGAGCTGGTGGCCGCGCAAGAGGCGGACTTGGAAGAGATTCGCCCCTCGGACAAGGGTTACAGTGCCCTCTGGTACAGCTCGGGATCGGACACCCCGTATGTGGGGGCGGGCAGCGGTGCCCCGGCCCTGCTGATGGAGGCCGCCGGACTGGAGAACATTGCCGCCGATATCGATGCCGGGTGGAGCCCGTACTCCTGGGAGTCCGTTGCCGCTGCGGATCCGGACGTCATTGTGCTGGTTGATTCTGCCTGGGGCAGCATCGAGAAGAAGAAATCGGTGCTGGAATCCCATCCGGTGATCTCCCAGCTCAGCGCGGTCAAGGAAGGCCGCTATCTGGTGGTCCCTTTCGCCGCATCGGAAGCCGGAGTGCGGAACGTGGAGACAGTCCGCTCCCTGACCGGACAGCTGGCTGCCCTTGACTGAGACTCTCCCGCGGAAGGCGGCACCCACCACCGGGGTTCCCCATCACCGCCGCTCCCGCAACCACGGCCAGAGGTCCCCCCGACCATGGCTGGTGGCCGCCGCTCTCTGCATTGCACTGTGCGCCTCCAGCCTGTGGGCCCTGACCGTCGGGCCGGCGGGCCTGGGCATACGGGAGGCCTGGCTTGCGCTGACGGCACCGGGCAGCGGGTCCCTCAGCCCGCTGCAGGAAGCGATCGTGCGGGACCTGCGCCTGCCGCGGGTGCTGACTGCCGCGGCAGTCGGCGCCGGCCTCGCGCTGAGCGGCGCGGTCATCCAGGCACTGACCCGGAACCCGCTCGCCGACCCGTATCTGCTGGGGCTCAGCTCCGGTGCCAGCCTGGGTGCCGTCACGGTTCTCCTGCTGGGCGCCGCCGTCGTTCTTCCGGTGGCTGCCTTCGCCGGAGCGATGCTGGCGATGGCCGCAACCCTGACGCTGGCCGGGGCCTTGGGTTCCATCACTCCCACGCGGACCGTCCTGGCCGGTCTGGCTGTCTCGTCGCTGGCTGCAGCGGCGGCGTCGTTTGTGGTGTTCTGGACCGCGCAGGGCGATTCCTACCGCGAAGTGCTCGGCTGGCTGATGGGCTCCCTGGCCGGCGCCACCTGGGCCAGCACGGGGATCGCGCTGCCGGCCCTCGCCGTCGTCGGTATTCCGCTGATATTCTGTGGCCGGCTGCTGGATGCATTCTCCTTCGGAGACTCCGCCGCTTCGGCGCTTGGCGTGCCGGTGCCAGCCGTGCGCTGGACACTGCTGGGGGCGACCGCGCTGCTGACCGGTGCCATGGTTTCGGTGAGCGGTTCCATCGGTTTTGTGGGCCTGGTCCTGCCGCATGCCGTGAGGATGCTGGCCGGTGCCTCGAACCGTGCGCTCCTCCCGCTCTCCGCACTGGCCGGTGCGCTGTTCCTGGTGCTGGCAGACACTGCCGCCCGGACGGTCTTTGATCCGCGCGAGATACCTGTGGGGATTGTGACCGCCCTGATCGGCGCTCCTTTCTTTATCCTCCTGCTCCTCCGCCGCCGGAGCGGTGCATGAGCGCGAATATGTCCGGAGCCGTACTCTCCGCGGACCGGGTGCAGGTGGTCCGGGGCGGGCGGGTGCTTGTTGACGGGGTGGACTGCTCGCTGGAACCGGGAACGTTCACCGGGCTGCTGGGTCCCAACGGCGCCGGAAAGTCCACCCTGCTCCACCTGCTGGCCGGCGTTCTGGGACCCGACGATGGAACGGTGCGGCTTCGGGACCGGGCGCTTTCGGCAACGCGGGCGCGGGATCGGGCCCGCAGCATCGCCCTGGTGGAACAATCCCTGCCTGCAGACACGGGTCAGTCCGTGCGAGAAGTGACGGCCCTTGGCCGTACTCCGCACCGCAGCCTGCTGGCCGGGAACAGCCGGCGGGACCAGGAGATCGTTGAGCAGTCCCTGGCAGTGGCGGGCGTCCTTGGTCTGGCGGAGCGCACATACTCAACCCTGTCCGGTGGGGAGCAGCAGCGGGTGCAGTTGGCGCGTGCACTGGCGCAGGAACCAGCCGTACTGCTGCTGGATGAGCCCACCAACCATCTTGACGCATCCGCCCAGCTGGAGACCCTGGAGCTGCTGGAGGACCTGGCCGCTGGCGGTACCGCAGTGGCAGCGGCCCTGCATGACATCAATCATGCGGCGGCGTCGTGTACCCACCTGATCGCGCTTCTTGGCGGGAAGGTCGTGGCATCCGGTCCAGTGCAGTCCGTGCTGACACCGGAGCTGCTCCGTGCGGTCTACGGCGTGCAGGCTGTCATGCTGAAACACCCGCTGACGGGCCGCCCGCTGGTCGCTTTAGGCAGGTGAACCCGCTGGCTGGAAGCCCGGCCGGCGACCGGTGCCCGCGCTGTGCGTTACAGTTTCGATGTCCCGTCATTCGGCGGGTTATTGACGCCGGCCCGGTTTGCCGTCACAGCCAACCGCTGCCAGCATTCTTGACAGGAAAACTAAATGGGGGAAAGTACGTTCTTTAACGTGCGCCAAAAGGCGGCTGCGATTGCCGTCGCAGCTCTCGTAGGAAGCGGTGTCACTGCCGTTCCGGCCTTCGCGACAACTGACGGGCTGCCGGAATCATCTGCGGAGGTGCGTGGCTCAGAATCCAGCGGCGCCGTGACGGACCGGTTCATCATCACCTACCGTGACACGGCAGGCATCGGTTCCCTGGACCGGTCCGAAGCGTACGAGTCCGCGGCGGAGGAGCTGGGCGCCGACGCCACAGTTCTTTTCGAGACCGGTACCGGCGCTTCCGTGGTGACAGTAGACAAGGAACTGACTGAAGCGGAGTCCGAGGCCCTGATGGCTTCCATCGCTGAAAGTCCTGCGGTGGAAAACGTTGAGCCGGACATCCTGCTCGCGCCTGCATCCCTGCCGCCAAATGATGAGTATTACGACTTGCAGTGGAACCTCTTCGACCCCCTGGGCGGGGCGAACGTGCCATCCGTCTGGGACACCACCCGGGGCAAGGGGCAGGTGGTTGCTGTCATCGACACCGGCTCCACGGATCACTCGGACCTCAATGACAGAATGCTCCCGGGCTATGACCTCATCAGCAATGCTGACACCGCACGCGACGGTGATGGACGCGACGACAATCCGCAGGACGAAGGTGACTGGTCATGGGGTGTCAACTGCTCATACCGGACATCCAGCTGGCACGGGACCCACGTCGCAGGCACAGTGGCGGCCACGGCAAACAACGTTAATGGGATCAGCGGCGTAGCGCCCGAGGCCATGATCGTCCCGGTCCGTGTCCTCGGTGAGTGCGGCGGGTACCTCTCCGACATTGCTGACGCGATTATCTGGGCTGCCGGAGGCGAGCTGCCCGGCATTCCAGTCAACGCAAACCCCGCTCAGGTGCTGAACCTGAGTCTTGGCGGCGTGGCAACCTGCTCGCGGACTATGCAGGCAGCGGTTGACTACGCCAACAGCCGGAATGCGGTTGTGGTGGCGTCGGCCATGAACGATAGCCGCCCTGTGGCGGATGCGACTCCTGCAAACTGCGAGGGCGTCATCGCCGTTGGTGCAACCGGTCCCGACGGACGATGGGCCTATTACTCCAATTACGGTCCGGGCGTGGACATCATGGCCCCGGGTGGAAACATGCGGCTCGGCGAGCAGGCCGGTGTCCTCTCCACCCTGAACTTCGGACAGACGGACCCCGCTCTTGAGTCCTACGCGTTCTACCAGGGCACCTCCATGGCAGCACCTCACGTGGCAGGCGCTGCCGCGCTGATGCTTGCAGTGTCCCCCAATCTGTCTCCGGCTCAGGTGGAAGCACGCCTCAAAGAGACCGCACGGGAACTCCCTAACGGCTGTGACCCCTTCTGTGGTCCGAAGCTGCTCGATGTCACTGCTGCAGTGACTGAGCAGTTCACCGCCGCACCGGTGCCCACCATCAAGGGCACCACCACCGTCGGCTCCACCCTCACCGCCACACCCGGCACCTGGGCCCCGGC